>CAZPIG010000077.1:0-7185 GCA_964586205.1 uncultured Halobacteriales archaeon
CAATCGCCATCACCGGTCCTCGCGAGCGGGCGCTGCTGCTCGGTAAGCGACGACGCCGAAAGAATGGAACCGCGACGCGGGTCGGAACCGCGCCGACCCGCGAATCCGATAGCGTCGACTGTCCCGGAGTGGGTCAGTCGGTGGTCGCGTCCGACTCGGTCGACAGCGGCGACTCGTTGCCGTCCTCGTCCACCGCGGTCACGACGTAGTGGTACGTCGTGGCGCCCGACAGGCCGGTGTCCGTGAAGCCGGTCGTGGTCGTCTCCGTGACCAGCGTGTACGGACCGCCGTCCTGGGTGGCGCGGTAGAGCCGGTAGCTCGTCGCGCCGCCGACGCCGTCCCACGAGACGTCGACGGAGCTGTTGTCGACCGCCGAGGCGGTGACGCCCGTCGGCGAGTCCATCTCGCGGTCGGGCAGCGAGGCTATCCCTCCGGGGTCGTCCTGCACCCGGAAGATGCCCCACAGCCCGCCCTCGAGGTAGTTCCGGAGCTTCATCGCCCGGATCAGGTAGTCACCGGACTGGTTCTGGAAGCCGCCGGCGTCGTACCGGGGCTGGATGTTGAGGTTGCCGCCGGGGGTGAGGCTGTAGGTGCCCTTGACCGGCGACTCCTCGTCGCGCCAGAACTGGTGGAACTCGTGTCCGGACAGTTGGACCGAGACGCCACGGCGCTTGTCGGCACCCATGCCCACGCGGAACACGACGGGGTCGTCGCGGTACGCGCGCATCACGGGCGTCGACGGGTCGCCGTGGACCTTCGAGCTGAAGACCCACGCCTCGCTGTCGTTGGTCTCGAACCGCCAGCGGAACGGCTCCGAGCGGTAGTTGAGGCCCTTGAAGCCCTGGTCCTCCGGGTCACCCGCGGCCTGGTTGCAGGGCTCGCTGGGGTCAATCTCGTCGCCCGGCGGGATGATGCACTTCCCGCTGGGGTTGACGATGTACTGGCCGTCCGCCCACAGCAGGGCGAACTCCCGGAAGTCCTCGCGCTCGGAGCTGTCCGGCACGTCGATGATGGCCCGCGGGCCCGTGCGGATGGGCTCGCGGGTCACCGGGTCGAGCCACCTGGAGTTCTCGGGCTCGACGATGAGCATCCCGAACGAGCCGTGGTGGCGGTGGCTGCGGATGTCCGCCATGTCCCAGATGACCTGGGCCCCGGTCTCGTTCGCCGCGAACCAGCGGTACGTGGTGCTGTTGCCCGGACCGACGGTCTGGTCGAAGTTCAGGCCGACCGTCGCGCCGTCCGAGCCCAGCACGTCGTACTGGACGCCCTTCGGGTGCAGCGAGATGCGGTGGGAGTACTCCCAGTCCTGGTTGACCGGCACCTCGGCGTGCGCGTGGTCGTTGTTCTTGCTCGTGTCGAGGGCGTTGGTGAGGTTCACCTCGATGCAGTCGCCCTTGTTGGCGCGCAGCACGAGCGGCTTCTCGTCCACCGTGTCGTTCTTTATCGCCTGCACCTGCGAGTCGAGGGCGAAGACGAGCCCGTGCGGGTCGTGGTCGCCCTCGTCGTTGTAGGTGATGTTGTGGTGGAACGCGGTGACGTTGTACGTCCGGGTCGTGGCGTCGCCGGGGCACGGGTTACCTGGCGTCGGGGCCTTCGGTGGCCACGACGAGTACCAGCTAGTCGTCGAGTCGCCCGACTGCATCGACTCGTCCCCGTCGTCGAGGGAGCGGTCGGAGTCGGACGTGTCGTTCTTCGGGTCGGTTATCCGCAACGGCTCGTCTTCCTCCTTGTCGGCCTGGTCCTCGGTGTCGTTCTGGGTCACCTCGCCGTCGTCGGTGGACGTGCTGAGCGACCTGGACTCTATGGACGTGTACGTGGAGTTCGGGTAGCCCCTGTCCGGTAGGGGTGCGAGGTGCCAGGACTTCTGGCTCCACACCCGGAAGAGGCCCCACATGCCGTTCCACATGTCCGCCTGGGTGAACGACCCGTACAGGTAGTCCCGCACCGGGAAGTCACTGTCGGGGGACGGTTGGAGGTGGAACTCGAACTGCTCGGACGTCCCGACGGTCTGTGACGTACCGATGGGGGCGTCCTTGTCGTTCCACTCCTTCTTCCAGTCCAGGCCGTGGATCTGGAAGTTGTGCTGCTCCTCGAAGGTGCCCTGGAGCAGCCTGATGCGCACGGGGTCGCCCTTGTACGACTCGATGATGGGCGTCTGTGGGTCCCCGTGTATCCAGGAGCTGAACGTGTAGGCCGGCCCCTTCTTGCCGTCGCGCCGGTACATCGGCGCGTTGGCGAAGTTGATGGCCATCACGCCCTGGTCGTCGAGTTCGGGGTTGTGTGGCCCGTTCAGGGGTTCGCCCGTGTCCCCGTCGTGGAGGCGGGCGAAGTCCTGGTACCAGAGCATCTGCTCTCTGAAGTCCGAGCCGTTGCCCGGGGAGATGATGGCCCGTGTACCGTCGCCGTCCTCCAGTGGTTGGCCCGTGTATGGGTTCAGCCACGTGGAGTTCTTCGGCTCTACGATGAGCGAGCCGAACAGGCCGTGCATGCCCTTCTCGATGCCCGAGAGGTGGTCGTGCCAGAAGATGGTACCCTGCTCGTCGGCGTACCAGCGGTACCGTATCTTCTCGCCCGGCTCGACCCCCTCGTCGTAGTTGAACCCGAGTGTCAACCCGTCGGAGCCGAGCGCGTCGAACCCGACGAAGTGGATGTGCATCGAGATGCGGTTCGGCTCCACGTCCTCCGGCAACTGGTTGGTGAGGTTGATGGTTACACACTCACCCACGTTAGCCCGTATCGCCAGTGGTCTGGGCCGCATGGAGCCGTTCTGGATGGCGTCCACGTTCTTCTTCAGCGCGTACATCCACGCCGTGTCGTCGAAGTCGCCGGCGTTGTTGTAGGTGATGTTCGTCTGGAAGACCGTGATGTTGTACTGCCGGATGGGCGCGTCGCCCGGGCAGGGGTCCGCGTACGGAGCACCCGGCACGATGGGGTCGGAGATGCCCGACCCGTTGATGGCGGACTCCTCGAGCTTCGTCGGCGGACGGAGCTGGGGGTCCGGCGGGTTCCTGGGCTCCTCGCCGATGGTGCCGTTGACGAACGACACCGGGCCGGGACCGTTGGGGTTCCAGTACCCCGGCTGGTCCGCCGTCGGCTCCGGCGGTGGCTCCTTGTCCGGCAGCGACGCGAGGTTCTCGCGCTCCTTGTCGTTGACGCGGAGGATGGCCCACATCCCGCTCGCGTAGTGCGGGAAGAGGTGGCAGTGGAAGATGTAGTCCCCCGGGCTGCCCTGGACGTAGCCGGCCCCGCCGAGCTCCTGGGCCTCCGTGATGTTCGTGTCCGGCCGGACGCTCGTGTCGCCGAAGCCGGCGTTGTAGATGGCCTCGTAGCTCGCGCCGGGGCTGACGGTCTGGGAGTCGATGGTGTTCGAGTTCGGGTCGCCGGGCGTGGACTTCCACCGGTGGCCGTGCTGGTGGTGGACGTGGGACTCCTCGGTCTGGCTGCCCACGATGCGCATCTTCAGCGGGTCGCCCACGTAGGCGTTGTACACCAGGTCGCCCCCGCCGGGGTCGCCGTGGACCCACGAGCTGTAGAAGTTCTCCGGGACGTCGCAGTCCGGACACTGCTCGCGGAGCCGGGCACCCATCGGGTCGCCCCGGTAGTTCATCGTGTACAGCGACTGGCTGACGTTGCTGTGTGGCCACTTGGGCTCGCTGCCGTCGCCGTTGATGATGTCAGCGCCGTCGTGGTAGAAGATGACGAACTCGCGGAAGTCGGGTCCGTCGGGGTCCTTGATGATGGCCCGGTCGCCGCTCTCGATGGGCTCTAGGGTCTCGGTGTCGAGCCACTGGGTCCCCTTCGGCTCCACCACGAGGGCCCCGAACATCCCGTGGGAGCGCAGGCTCCCGTCCGAGGTGTTCCGGTCGGGGTCGGTTCCCTCGGCGACGTTGACCGCGTCACCGAAGAAGTGCGTGCCCTCGTTCGAGGCGTACCACGTGTAGTTGACCTCCTCGCCGGCCTTGGCGAAGCTGCGCTGGTTGTTGCCGACGGCCATCCCGTCGGACTGCTCGACGTTGAACGGCAGCCCCGAGGGGTGCATCGACGCCGACGTGTTCAGCCCGTTGTCGAAGCTGATCTTCACGCAGTCGCCCAGGTGCGCCCGGAGCGTCAGCGGCTGGACGAGCGGCACCGTGGCGTTGGGGTTCGGGTTCGCGATGGTCGCGTCCGGCGCGTTCTGGACCTGCTGGAGCACCTCCTGCTTGTTCTTCTCCAGGACGTACATCCGCCCGTTCGGGTCGTGCTGACCGTACTTGTTGTAGACGATGTCGACCTGGATGGCGGTGACGTTGAAGTGACGGACCGGCGCGTCGCCGGGACAGACCGAGCCCTGGGTGGGCTCGCTGAACTCGACGTCACCCATCTGGTGGTCGCTCGCGCTCCGGTCGTCGTACTTCGAGAACATGTTCGAGACGCCACCCTCGTCGATGGCTTTCATGATCGCGCCCGGGCCGGTCGTGTGGTGCGCGCCGCTGTGACCGAGCGGCGTCGTCACCGACACGTCCGACTGCGAGGGGTTGCGTCCGACCGCGACCTCCGAACCGGACGACCTGTCCCCGGACTCGACTGGGGCCGCCCCGTAGTCACCGATAGCGCCGCCCGATGGGGCGTCCGTCTGCTCGACGGTCACCTGTGGCTGGCGTTTGTCGTCCGGCACGCCGTCACTGCTCGACGACGCGTCGGATAGCTCCGCCTTGTCGGCGGTGTTCTGCGAGCCGATTCCTGGCCCCGAGAGGGGCGCATCGACCGACTGCGGTTGGTTCACCAGGGCGACCGCGCTCATCGGACTGACGACGAGCACGACGACCATGGCTACGGTTGCTATCACGTGCGGCTTCCTTGGCATGGCGCCGGTACCCGCATTAATTTAGCCCGCAATAAGTGTTATACAATATTTTTGATTGAATCTAAAATGGTTTCCCGTTTTAGATTGTTTCAAAGAATTAGTTTTGACTTCGTACCCGATTCCTTCTTGTGCTTGCCGATTATCTGTGTTTAGATAGAATCTAATTGAAACTCCGATCAAACAATTTGCGGATTGGTTCCCCCGATGGTGGATAAATGTGTCGGTTCGTCGACGGGGGCACCCGCCAGTGTCGGGACCTGTTCGGTGGTGGGCCAGGAGCGCTTTCACCGAGGGTGTCGTAGCCGGGCGTGGCCTCGAAACCGGGCGTGGCCTCGAAACCGGGCGTGGCCTCGAAGCCCCACCGTCGTTGCAACGGCCGTGGCGAGGCCGACCGGCGGGGCGAGCCACACGTCGTGGTCGGGGACTTGCGGGGCGAAGTCCGAAGATTGTTTACCCGGGTCCCCCTTGGCACGGCCATGACGACCGACGGGAGGGAGCGTCGGTGAGCACCGACGAGGCGGCCGGCGGCGACGGGCTCGCACACGAGAACGCCGCCGAGGACGTCGTCGCGGTCGACGCCGACGACAACGAGCAGGGGCTCGTCAACCGCCTCGAGGCGCACACCGGCGACGGCATCCGCCACCGGGCGTTCACGGTCCTGGTCTTCGACGAGGACGACCGCATTCTGCTGGCCCAGCGGAGCCCGGACAAGCGCCTCTGGGACGGCTACTGGGACGGGACCGTGGCCTCCCACCCCGCGGGCGGCCAGAGCCAGCAGGAGGCGACCCGCCAGCGCCTGATGGACGAACTCGGCGTCACCACCGACCAGTACGACGACCTCCGGGTGACGGACAAGTTCGAGTACCGGCGGTACTACCCGAACGAGGGCGTCGAGCACGAGGTCTGCACCGTGCTGAAGCTGACGCTGACCGACACCGCGCTCGCGCCGAACGAGGAGGAGGTCGCCGGCGTGATGTGGGTCCCCTACGACCGCCTGCACGACCACCCCGAGTGGTACCGCCAGCTACGGCTCTGTCCGTGGTTCGAGATAGCGATGCGCCGGGACTTCGAGTAGGACTACCGTGCGGCCACGGTCGACCTCGTTACTGCCGTCGGCTCGTCCGGGCAGTGGCCCCTACCGCCGCCCGGAGATGAACAGCATGGGGCCGGCAAAGAGGAGCGCGATGCCGAGGAACTTGTAGTGCAGCGCCGCCAGGTCCGAGGGCGTCACGAGGAATATCAGCCCGAACAGCACGACGTTCAGCGCGAGGACCTTGCGCGAGCCCGTCGGCAGCGCCGCGAGGACCGACAGCACGAACCCCAGCAGCAGCACGTCCCCGACCGAGTAGTTGAGCAGGAAGTTGTCGATGACCTGCAACGCGACGAGCGAGCCCATTCGTACCTGGACGTGGCCGTGACGCGCCCATTAAACTTCCGTTCCCGAGCGCGGCGTGGGGTGTCGGTCCGGGCGCGCCGCCACCGGGCGGCCCAGGACGCCGCTGTGGCGGTCCGTCGCGTCACTCCGCAGAACCCCGCAGCTCCAGGGGCCGAATCCACCGGAGCCACGCGACGAGCACCACCGCGGTGTAGCCGGCGACCCACGCGAGCGTCGCGAGGCGGGGGCGGCCGAGTCGGTTCGCGAGCACCGCGGCGACCACACCGGGCACTACCACACCGGCCACGACGAGCGCGAGCACGACGGCTCCTGACCGGCCGGCGTCGGTATCGGACCGGTCGCCGCCGTCGGGCCGGCCGTCGGGACCCGTGCGCCCCGTCACTGCTCGTCGAACTCCGCGGTGCCCCACTGCTGCTCGAAGTCCAGGGACTCGTCGGCGTCCCAGTCGACGTAGTACTCCAGCATCTCGGCGACCGTGCGGCCGAGGTCGGTCATCGCGTTGTCGATGGTCGAGACGGTGCCCGAATCGAGCCCCTCGACGTCCCGGTCGCGCCAGTCGTCGGGGGTTTCGGGCGGGTGGAAGTCGACGTCCCGCGCGCCGCCGTCCCAGTAGAAGTCGAACCCCCGGAGCAGCCCCAGCTCCCGCGCCGTCGCGAACTCCGCCTCGGTGAGGTCGGTGTGCTCGGTCCACTCCTCGAACCCCTCCTGCCACGCGCCGTCGTGCAGCAGCGTCTCCAGCTCGCCGCGCCGGAAGTCGCCCTCGCCCTCGACGCCCGCCACGCCGGGGTACTCGTTGGGGTCCTGGGCCTCCGGTAGCTCCGGCGGGTCCGGCGTCTCGACGTCGAGTGCCATGGTCGTTCGTACGTGCGCGAGGTGGATAAGGGGTGTGGCGGCCGGGGGGCAGTGAGGGAAATCACCCTCGACTACGACGGGTAGGCATCCCACC
>CAZPIG010000077.1:7285-10395 GCA_964586205.1 uncultured Halobacteriales archaeon
GGGACTCCGAACGACTGCCCGGACCCACGGAACCGTCCCCGTCACCGCGCGGTGCTCCGCCTCGACCGCGTCGGTGCTCCCTGTCACGGTTGGTGGTGCTCGTCTGCCAGTTCGTGGTCTTCGTCCGCTGGCTCGCCCGTCGCGGGCGTCGCGCCGGCCGGGGACGTCGCGTCGGCCGGGGGCGTCGCGTCGGCCGAGCCAGCCTCGACTCGACGCCACGGGCGCGGCACGAACATCGGTGCCGTCTCCCGGTATCGCCGGTACCGGTCGCCAAAGGCGGCGACCATGTCGCGCTCCTCCAGGGTCACCCCGACGAGGACGTACGCGGTCATCCCGCCCGCGAACAGGAGGTGACCGACGGTCATCGTCGGCGTCACCCAGAACGCGACGAGGAAGCCGGTCATGATGGGGTGGCGAACGTAGCGGTAGAGGTACGGCGTCTGGAAGTCGATGGGTTCGAAGTCGCGGCCCGCGCGGTAAGCCTTGACCTGCCGGATGCCCATGAGGTCGTCGCCGTCTATCATCTCCGTGGACGCGAGCATGAGGACCCAGCCGCCGAGGTAGACCGCCCACAGCACCGGCGCGAGGAGCCCCTCGACCGTCCAGACGGGGTCCGGCAGGGGTCGCCAGCCCGCCATCAGAACGACCAGCGCGAGGCTGGCGAACAGGACGTAGGTGCTCCGCTCGATTGGCTCCGGGACGACGCGGGTCCAGACCGCCTTGAACCGGGGGCGGGCCATCAGGCTGTGCTGGAGCCCGAACAGCCCGAGGAGGGCGACGTTCACGACGACGGGGTCGCCCACGGCGTGGAGGCTCCCGGCGTCGACCGTCTTCGGGACGGCGGCGTTCGCGAGGAAGCCGACGGCGTAGGCGACGGTCGCGAGGGCGAGGCCGTAGGCGAGGTAGCCGTAGGCGAGCGCGGCGAGTCGCCAGCCCCGGCCCGCCGGCCGGTCGCGAGTCGTCACGGCGACGCCTCCGGACGGGGTAGGGTTCCGGGTCGATGCTGACGGCCGTCCGCCGGGTGTGCGCGGTGGTGCATACCGTATCGGTTCGGAGCTACGACTCCCACCGTTATCTACGTATCTGGTGAAAGCTTTCAGCGCGTGAAAAACTCTCCCGCGCCGGACTCCGACCGGCGCACTCGGCGGTCCGGAGTCGGCCCGGCGGCTCACTCCACGACGTCGGGCGCGGGGAGTCCCTCGACCGCCTCCAGCGGCCGTGCCTCGCGGCGGACCCGCTCGTACACCGACTCGGCCCAAGCGACGGCCGCTTCGGCGTCCGTGTCCACGACCGCCTGCAGGGCCCCGGTCGCGCCGTCGTGACAGCAGATGGCGACCCGGTCGTCGTAGACGTCCACCCCGCACCGGTCGCCGTCCGGCAGCGAATCGTGGACGAAGGCGGCGCAGTTCTCGCAGGCCATCGCCTCGGCGACCCGGTCGGGGTTCCACGAGACGACGGCCTCGAGGACCGCCGGCTCGTAGACGAACTCGAGGTCCAGCCCGTCGAGGACGGACCGGCACGCCGCCTCGAGGTTGGCCGACTTCACCATCGTCGCCCCGAAGCCGCGCATCGAGTCCGCGTCCCCGAGGAGTCCCGCGATGCGCTCGACGGGCCGGGACGGGTAGCCCGGGCCCGGGGTGGTGACGACGGCGTCGGCGAACAGGTCGACGGAGAAGCCCTCCATCTCGCGGGGCAGCCACTTCCAGACGTCCCGTAGCCTGCGCTCGGTCGCCATCGCCTCGCGGAGCGACGCGAAGCGGTCGGCGACGAACTCGCCCAGCGCCGTCAGCTCGTACGTCGAGCCGTCGCGGGCCAGCCACCGGCGCTCCTCGAAGTCGGCCAGCACCCGGCTCATCGTCGGCGGCGACGCCCCCGTCAGCGTCCGTAGCTCGCGACGGTCGCGGGGCCCGTCGGCGAGCGCGTCAAGCACCCCGACGCGGTGGGGCGAGCGCGCGAGGAACTCGATCTCCGCCACCGAGGAGTCCACGTCCGTGTCGGTCGGAGGGGTCATGCCGCGTCTACGCACGCCAGCGTATAACGCTATCCGGTCGGCGTCGGCCCGCTCGCGGCCATCGGGGACGGGCAGCCGGGGAATCCGACCGGCTCACTCCGGGAAGATGCTCTCAGGGAGGTACGCCGACACCGTCCAGTTCGGGGCGTCCACGACCTCGTTTATCTTCAGGTCGACGATGGCCGAGCAGAGGATGTACGCCTCGCCCCTCGTGAGGCCGCGCTCCTCGTGGAGGTGGGTTATCATGTGCCGGACGGCCTTCTTCGTCGCCTCCATCAGGT
This sequence comes from uncultured Halobacteriales archaeon, assembly GCA_964586205.1. Lineage (GTDB taxonomy): Archaea > Halobacteriota > Halobacteria > Halobacteriales > CAZPIG01 > CAZPIG01. The sequence continues at coordinate 9,578 of CAZPIG010000077.1, forward strand.
CCGGGTCGATGCCCGCGGTCGCGTACATCGGCTCGTCAGCGCCCGTCGGCGTGAACGGGTGGTCGGTCTCGAACTGCGGCTGCTTTACGTTCATATCCGAGCGCACGTCGAAGCGCGCCGTTACGAACATCGGCGCTTCGATGCCCGTGACGCACACCTCGCCGTCGCCCTGCGCGGCGTGGCAGTCGCCGGTGGAGAACAGGCCGCCCGCCACCTCGACGGGGAGGTACAGCGTCGACCCCGCCGTGAGGTGCTTGATGTCCATGTTCCCGCCCGTCGACCGCGGCGGCAGCGTGTCGTGCTCGCCCTCCTCGCCCGGGGCCACTCCGATGACGCCGGGGAAGGGGTCGAGCGGCACCTCGATGCCGTTCACGAAGTGCCCCACGTCGCCTTCGAGGTCCCAGACGTGGATGCCGGGCTCCTCGAAGTCCTCCGGGAGCAGCCCGAGGTCCATCTCGCCGGGGAAGAAGACGTTGTACCCCCACCCCTTGTGCTGGAGGTCCAGTAGCTCGACCTCGAGGACGTCGCCGGGTTCGGCTCCCTCGACGGCGACCGGCCCCGTCAGCGGGTGGACCGGGTCGAAGCTGAGGTCGGCGACGTCCTCCGCGGTCGTCTCGACCGTGACCTGGCGGTCCGTGGCGTCGCGGCACTCGAAGCGGACGACGTCGCCCGGTTCGACCGCGAGAACGGGGTCGAGGCTGTTGTCCCAGGCGCTGTGTACGTTCCGGTCCTCGTCGCTCAGGCGGTGGTCGACGGTGTATTCGCGGTGTGCCATCACGGACCAAAGTCGCTCCGGCGGACAATAAGGTCACCGGCGG
>CAZPIG010000078.1:0-10378 GCA_964586205.1 uncultured Halobacteriales archaeon
GCCACCTCGACCACCTCGCCGAGGTACATCACCGCGACCCGGTCGGAGATGTGCCTGACCACGGAGAGGTCGTGGGCGATGAACAGGTAGGTCAGCCCGAACTCCTCCTGGAGGTCCTCGAGGAGGTTCAGTATCTGGGCCTGGACCGACACGTCGAGCGCGCTGACCGGCTCGTCGGCGACGATGAAGTCCGGGTCCACGGCGAGCGCGCGGGCGATGCCCACCCGCTGGCGCTGGCCGCCCGACAGCTCGTGGGGGTAGCGGTCGTACTGGGCGGGCTCCAAGCCGACGGCGGACAGTAGCTGCTCGACCCGGCCGCGCCGTATCTGGCGGGCCGACCGCTCGACGCTGACGTGGACCGCCACCTCGACGTCGCCGTCGGGGCCCTCGGTCGTCTCGACGGTCACGTCGTCGGGGTACACCGTGGCGTGTTCGCCGCCGTCGACGTCGACGTCGGCCCGGACGCCCTCGTCGTCGGCCGACACGGCCGCCTCGACCGTCAGCCGCACCACGTCGTCGTCGGATACCGGGACGTCGAGATCGCCGACGGTCACCGAGAGGTCGACGGCGCGGCCGGCCGGGGCCGCGGTGACCCCGCTGTCGACCTCGACCCGCGGGTCGTCGTCGACCTCGGGGAGCCCGTGGACCTTCAGGGGCTCGGTGATTATCTGGCCCACCGTCATCCGCGGGTCGAGGCTGGACAGCGGGTCCTGGAATATCATCTGCATGTCCTTGCGGCGCTCGCGGAGCGCCTTGCCGTCGAGGCCCGCGAGGTCCTCGCCGGCGAACAGCACGGTCCCCTCGGTGGGCTCGTCGAGCCGGAGGATGGCGCGGCCGGTGGTCGACTTGCCACAGCCGGACTCGCCGACCAGCCCGACCGTCTCGCCCTCCCGAACCGTCAGGTCGATGCCGTCGACCGCCTTGACGGTGCCGGGGTCGTCGGACAGCCAGCGGTCGAGCAGGTCGTCGTCGCGGGCGAAGTGCTTCTTCAGCCCACGCGCCGAGAGGAGGGTGTCGCCTACGTCGGTCGACCGGGCGGACATCCCCTCGCCGGCCCCGTACTCGTCCGTGTCGAAGTCCTCGAGGATGCACTTCGACCGGTGGTCGGTCCCCGCCGGCCCGTGCTGGAGGTACGGTATCTCGCCCTCGCGGCACTCCGGCTTCGCCCACGGACACCGGTCGGCGAAGTGACAGCCCTGGGGCATGTCGATGAGGTCGGGGACGTTGCCCTCGATGGGCAGCAGGCGGTCGGTGTCCTCGCGGGGGATGGACTCCAGCAGCGTGTACGTGTAGGGGTGGCTGGGGTTGCCGAATATCTCCTCGACGGGGCCCTCCTCGACGATGTCGCCGGCGTACATGACCGCGACGCGGTCGCAGACCTCCGCGATGACCCCGAGGTCGTGGGTGATGAATAGGACTGCCATCCCGAGGTCGTCCTGCAGGTCGTCTATCAGGTCCAGTATCTGCGCCTGGATGGTCACGTCGAGCGCGGTCGTCGGCTCGTCGGCTATCAGTAGCTGTGGCTGGCAGGCCAGCGCGATGGCGATGAGCACGCGCTGGCGCATCCCGCCGCTGAACTCGTGGGGGTACTCCTCGACCCGGTTGCGGGGCTCGGAGATGCCCACCTGCGAGAGCATCTCGACGGTCTCCTCTAAGACGGCCTCGTCGAACTCGTCGCTGCCGACGCCGGGGAGGACCTGCTTGACCGCGTTCCACCACGTGTCCTCCTCGAAGCCGTCGTGGCGGTGGAGTCGCAGGCTCTCGGCGACCTGCTCGCCGACGGTCAGCGCCGGGTTGAGCGAGGTCATCGGGTCCTGGAATATCATGCTCATCTCGCCGCCCCGGACCTGTCGCATCGCCCCCTCGGGGGCGTCGACGAGGTTCACGTAGCCCTCCGTGACCCGGAGCTCGTCGTCGGGGCCGTCGTAGCCGTCGGTGACGACGACGAAGTCGTCGCCCGTGGGGTCGGCTCCCGGGCCGGCGGTGCGGTCGGGGTACTGCGCCGCGAACGACTCGACGAGGTCGGGGTCCCGGAAGCGGACGGCACCGTCGGCCACGCGGCCGGGGTCCTCGACCAGTTGCATGGCCGACAGGGCGGTGACGCTCTTGCCGCTGCCGGATTCGCCGACGAGGCCGACCGTCTCGCCCTCCCGAACCGTCAGGTCGATGCCGTCGACCGCCTTGACGGTCCCCCGTTCGGTGTCGAACTGCGTCCGGAGGCCCTCGATGGAGAGTAGGTCGGTCACTACGGCGTTGTCGCGGCGGACGCGGCAAATACCTTACTACACTGGTCGTCGGGCGGTGGGGATGGTGGACGGAGTGGGTCCAGCACGTCCAGTGGGGAACGCTTTTACGGGTCCCCTACCGCGTCCCGTCCATGGCAGGAACCGGGGACAATCCGTTCCACCGCGTCGTGGAGTTCTGGGACGAGGTGGTCGCGGACATGGAGGCCACCGCCGCCGAGTACCGCGAGGACGGCTGGCACGCGGTCGAGCTCCACCCCGGCGACGTCGCCGCCGTGACCGACCCCGACAGCGACCGGTTCGGCCTCGACGTGGTGCTGCCCGGCAACGAGTACGAGACGGTCCTCGAGCTGGTGGAGTCGGGCATCCGGTTCACCTCGGACCAGGTGTTCCGCGCCGAGAGCGGCGGCGTGGTCTTCCTCGTGGTGGCCATGGAGGCCGACACCGGCGACGTGGTCGTCCTCACGCCGGCGTACTACGACGTGGAGACCGCCACCGACCTCCGGGAGGGCGTCGAGGCGGTCGGCGAGATGCGGACCCACCTCCGGCCCCTCGAGACCGAGCGCATCGTCACGGTCAGCCACGACGACCCGGCGCGCTTCTTCCCGTAGAAACGTCCGTCTTCGTTCGGCGCGACACCGCTGGCGGTTCCCGCTTCGGGCTGGAACGCCGCCAATTCAGCTACTCCCCGACGCCCGCTCCCCGACCTCGTCGGCCAGCGCGTCCGGCAGCGACGGGACCGGCTCGCTCGCCGGGATGCTGACGCTCACCGCCTTCTCCGTGGCGGCCGTGGGGTCGAACGTCAGCGCCAGCTTGGCCGGCCCGCGGTCGGCCCCGCGGGCGACGAGCGAGACGGTGTCGGTCGTGCGCTGGCGACCCTCCCGATACGAGCCGGTCAGCGTGGCCCGGGCGTAGCCGCGCTCGTCCGCGAGCGCACCCCGGACGGTCAGCAGCGTCGCCGCGGGCACGTCGGCGGCCACCGCCCGCTCGGGGGCGGCGACCGGGTCGACGGCTAGCTCCACGCGGTAGACGTCCGGGCGGTCCTCGACCGTCTCCACGGCGACGGTCACCTCGTGGTCGCTGTAGTGGCGGCCGTCGGCGAACTCGCCGTCGAACCGCCCGAGGACCGTCCGCTCGCCCCCCGGCGCTCGTGACATGGTCGATTCGACGACCGCGCGGCCTAAAGCCCCGAGCCTACCGGAGCGGAAGTGGAAGTGAACTACTGCTCTATCTCGTGGCCGCAGTTCGGGCACTCGACGCCCTCGTGGCGGAGCTGCTCGCTGGACTCCCGGACCTCCCGCATCGCGGCGGAGATGCGCTCCTCGGCGTCCAGCTCCTCGTCCACCGCGAGGTCCACGCCCTCGACCTCCAGCAGGAACTTCGCCACCTCGGTGGCCTCGTACATCAGGTCGTCGAGCTCCTCGGCGGTGAAGAAGTCCGACATCGCCCCGTAGAGGAAGGTCGCGCCGGCCTTGCGGACCTTCTCCTCGAAGGAGGCCCGCGCCTGGTTGACCGCCTGGGGCGTGTAGGTGTCCGTCATGAACGGCACCAGCTCCGGGAGATTGTCGCCGATCTTCGTCATCTCGACGCCGGTCTCGGTCCGGAAGTCGGCGCAGAGCCGCGCGATGGCCCACTCGCGGGCCGTGACGTAGGTGCGGTCCCGGAGGAACTCGTTCGTGCGCTCGTAGGCGGCCCCGTCCATCTTCTGGAAGCGTGCGTACTTGCGGACGTCCTCGGGAGTTTCGTCGGTCGCCTCGTCGTCCGTCTCGTCGGCGGTGTCGGACGTGTCGGCGGCTGACTCCCCGTCCGCCGCCTCGACGGCCTCCGCGTCGGCGGTCGTCGCGCTCGTCGCGGACGCGCCCTCCCCGTCGGACGGGCCACCGCCACGGTTCGGCCGACTGTCCCCGGCTGGCTCGCGGCCGTCGTCGGCCCCGCGGCCGTCGAGGCCACCCTGTCCGTCCTCCCCCTCGGACGGCGTCGGGTCGTCTGTCATCGGACCGACGTGGGCGGCCCGGGCCGAAAAGCGTGTCGGGACGACCTTTTTGCTTCGCGCGGATGCGCGGCCCGCGAGGCGCGCACGGAGGCGCGCCTCGTCTCGGGGCCGCGCTCCGCGCTCCGAAAAAGCTCGACCAAAAATTGGCGCGTATCAGCAGGCGCGAGAAGAGCCACGTATCGGCCGGCCGGAACACGCCAATTTTTGGTCGAGCTTTTTCGGCGCGCGATGGGGGCGCATCGCGCCCCCTCGCGCGCAGCAAAAAGGTCGGTCGAAAGCGACTTCTATCGTCGGACCCGATTCCGGACCGTGACGCGGGTGTGCGTACTCGGGGCGGAGGACGCCGACCTCCGGGCGGAGCTACTGACCCGGGAGACCGCCCGGGAGGCCCTCTCGACGTACGAGGTGACCCAGCCGTTCGCGGACAGCGTGGCCGTCGAGACCGTCAGCCTCGGGGCCGCCGTCTCGCTGCTGAACGACCTGAACTGGTACCTCGTGCGCTACGCCCGCGACGCGCTCGTCTTAGAGCCCAGCGTCAGCGACGAGGAGTGGCTCTCCCGGGACCTCGCGACGGCCGTCCGGGACAGCGAGACCGACCACCGCGAGACGGGCCGGTACCTGAAGCTCTACGGCGTCGTCGAGCCGGGCGGGCCCGAGGACGACGGCGAGGACCGCCCCCCGGCGGGCCCGCCGGAGCTGGTCGAGCCCCTCTTCGTCCAGCGGTTCGACGGCTCCGTCCCCGAGTACGACCTCCGCGAGGTGGACGACACGCTGGTGGTCCGGGTGACGGGCGCGGAGTACGGCGGGTGAGGGTCGGAATCCCCACCTCGCGTTCTCCGGACTCCTGGCGTCTACACCACCGGCTCGACGACCACGTGGCGGTGCTTCAGCCGCGGCGCTTTCGCCCTGCCGTCGCTCTCGTACTCCACGACGTCGATGGCAGCGAGCGCTTGGAGGTCGCGGCTGACGACGCCCTTGTCGTGGCCGAGGTCGGCGGCGAGCGCGCGGACGGAGTCGGGGTCGTGCTCCCGGAGGTGGTCGAGGACGGCGAGGCGGCGGTCGTGGAAGAGGACGTCGGCGCGTTCGCGCGCGAGCACGAGCGTGTCGGGGAAGCCGTGAGTGGCGAGCGTCTCCGAGAACGCGCTCCGGAGCTCTAAGCGGGGGTCGATGTCTGATTCGTCGGGGTCTCCGTGGGCGGGGTCGTTCTGTTCGAGCATTGTATGTCCCCTGACCGTTGTTTGTTTCGCAACGCACTAAAGCCTTCGGGAGACCTACCCGACGCGACGGACCGTCGATCACGTCGATGGTCGGTGGAGTGCGAGCAGATGCACGAACCTGAGGTTCATCAGGGAAAGCGCGGCACCAAACGACGTGTGCCCGCTCGTGATGCCAGATGCATGAGTTCGAAACCATCGACCTAGGGAGCTATCGAAGTCGCATGATCCTCGTCGTCGGATTCGTCGAGCCGAGACCCATTGGAGGTGAGGGTTACGAACTGGACGAGGATGCAGAGAACTACGGCGTAGCGCTAGTCGATAAAGCCACAGCACCACTCGAAGAGAACGTCGAGATACTGACAATGGACACTCGCCACGGCCGACCGCACCTCGACAAGGAGTATCTACCGGCGGATGCGGAGGCCGACAAGAAGGTCTGGCTGGACGACGACTATCCTTATCGACGAATGAAGCAGTTCGTCCTCGCCAACTGGCAGCACTACGTCGACCGCTATCTGGCAGTGAGCGACTGAGGCCACGGTTCCAGGGGAGTCGTCCTCTCGTTCAGAGCCGAGAGTTTTTCACCCGACCCCACCACCACCGAGCTATGACCACTGTCACCCTGGAGGACGTCCGCGCGGCCCGCGACCGCCTCGCGGACCCGTCGGTCGTCAGGGAGACGCCGGTCGACACCAGCCGGTCGCTGTCGGCGCTGTCGGGCGCGGACGTCGTCCTCAAGATGGAGCACCTCCAGCGCACCGGCTCGTTCAAGACCCGCGGCGCGCACAACAAGCTCTCGCAGGTCGACCCCGACGCGGTCGACCGCGTCGTCGCCGCCAGCGCCGGCAACCACGCCCAGGGCGTCGCGCTCGCGGCGACGAAGGTCGGGCTGGCTTCGACCATCGTCATGCCCAGAAACGCACCCCAGGCGAAGGTCGACGCCACCCGCGACTACGGCGCGGACGTGGAACTGGAGGGCGACGACTTCCAGGGCGCGATGTCCCACGCGCGGTGGCTCGCGGCCGACGACGGCGCGCTGTTCGTCCACGCCTACGACGACCCCGCCATCGTCGCCGGGCAGGGGACCCTCGGGCTGGAGGTCGCCGAGCAGGTCCCCGACGTGGACACCGTCGTGGTCCCGGTCGGCGGGGGCGGACTGGTCGGCGGCGTCGGCGTCGCGCTCGCGGGCGTCGCGCCCGACGTGCGCGTGGTGGGGGTCCAGGCAGCGGGGGCGGCGACGGTCGCCGACAGCCTCGCGAAGGGCGGCCCCGTGACTGTCGAGGACCCCGACACCATCGCCGACGGCATCGCCACCGGGAGCGTCTCGGAGCTGACCCTCGGACTCATCGACGAGCACGTCGACGAGGTGGTGACGGTGGACGACGGCGAGATAGCGCGAGCGACGCTGCTCCTGCTGGAGCGGGCGAAGCAGCTAGTGGAGGGCGCGGGTGCAGCGCCGGTCGCGGCCGTCCTCTCGGACCGCCTCGACGTGGCCGACGAGACGGTCGTGCCGGTGCTCTCGGGAGGCAACATCGACACCGCGCGCCTCCAGGAGGTCATCGAGCACGCGATGACCGACCGCATCCAGCTACTGCGGCTGCGGGTGCGCATCGACGACCGGCCGGGCAAGATGGCCGACGTCTCGGAGTGCATCGGCGAGCAGGGGGCGAACATCCGCGAGGTGCGCCACGACCGCGCCGTCGACGACCTCGACGTCGGCGAGGCCTACCTCGTGTTCCAGGTGGAGACCAGCGGCCGCGGCCACGCGGAGAACGTAGTGGCGGCCATCGAGGACTGCGGGTACGAGGTCGAGCGGGTGAACTAGACGCGGTGGTCGTCGACTCGTTTCGCTCGGTATCGTCGTAGATGCTACCGTAGCGAGACTTCCCTACTCGACTACACTCCGTGGTTACGGACGCGTTCTATCTCAGTGTTCGTCGCGCATCTGCCGGAGGAGCTCGGTAGCGGACACGTCCGTCTCGGCGTCCCCGACCTCGGCCGCGAACCTTGCATCTCCTCGACGGTAGGGACGCGCTTGACGACAGTCGCGTCCTCCGTTTCTCGGAAACAAACGTGGCCGCCCGTTTCGATGTCGAGCGTCTCGCGGACCACCTCGGGGATGGTGACACGCCCGTCCGACGAGACCGGGACCGTGACGGCTGGTCCGCCGTTTCGCTCCGAACAGTCCTCCGCTGGCTTCTCGCTCACGTTCGCACCTTCGGCCCGTTCGTAGTCAGTCTTCGGAATCGACCGCGACGACGAGGCTGTATTCTCCGTTCCGTCCACCGATTCCCTACCTCGTCCCGCACCTCCCATCCGCAATTCCTGCCACTTTTTATGGACCGCTCACGACGCTACTGACATATGGTCGTCGGAGACATCTCCACGGGAACGGACCTGCTCGTCATCGGCGCGGGACCGGGCGGCTACGTCGCCGCCATCAGAGCTGGCCAGCTAGACCTCGACGTCACGCTGGTCGACGAGGAGCACTGGGGCGGCGCCTGTCTCAACCACGGCTGCATCCCCTCGAAGGCGCTCATCTCCGCGACGGACGTGGCCCACGAGGCCCGCACCGCCGAGGAGCTGGGAGTCCACGCCGACCCCGCCATCGACCTGAGCCGGATGATGGACTGGAAGGAGGACGTGGTCGACCAGCTCACCGGCGGCGTCGAGCAGCTCTGCGAGGCCAACGGCGTCAACCTCCTCGAGGGCCGCGCGGAGTTCGCCGACGAGAACTCCGTCCGCGTCGTCCACGGCGGCGAGGGCCAGGGCGCGGAGACCATCGAGTTCGAGCACGCCATCGTCGCCACTGGCTCGCGCCCCATCGAGATTCCGGGCTTCGACTTCGACGACGACCCGGTGCTCGACTCCCGGCAGGCGCTCGCCCTGGAGCGCGTGCCGAAGAACCTCGTGGTCGTCGGCGCGGGCTACATCGGCATGGAGCTGTCGACCGTCTTCGCGAAGATGGGGACCGACGTCACCGTCGTCGAGATGCTCGACTCGGTGCTGCCGGGGTACCCCGACGACCTCTCGCGGCCCGTGGCGAGGCGGGCCGAGGAGCTGGGCATCGACCTCCACTTCGGCGAGGCCGCGAGCGAGTGGGAGGACCGCGTCGAGGGCGTCCGCGTCCTCACGGAGGACGAGGACGGCGAGGAGCACGCCTACGACGCCGAGAAGGTGCTCGTGGCGGTCGGCCGCGAGCCCGTCACCGACACGGCCGATCTGCAGGCCGCGGGGCTGGAGCCGAACGAGGACGGCTTCGTCGAGACCGACGACCGCGCGCGGACCGACCGGGACCACATCTTCGCCATCGGCGACGTGGCCGGCGAGCCGATGCTCGCCCACAAGGCCATGGCCGAGGGCGAGGTCGCCGCCGAGGTCGTCGCCGGCGAGCCCGCGGCGCTCGACTACCAGGCGATTCCGGCCGCGGTGTTCACCGACCCCGAGATAGGCACCGTGGGGATGACCGCCGACGAGGCCACGGAGGTGGGCTTCGAGCCGGTCGTCGGTCGCTTCCCGTTCCAGGCGAACGGGCGGGCGCTGACCACGGGCGACCCGGAGGGCTTCGTGAAGGTCGTCGCCGACGACGAGACGGGTTTCGTGCTGGGCGGGCAGGTCGTGGGGCCCGAGGCCTCGGAGCTGATAGCCGAGTTGACGCTCGCCATCGAGATGGGCGCGACCGTCGAGGACGTGGCGGCGACCATCCACACCCACCCGACGCTGGGCGAGGCGGTCCTCGGAGCCGCCGAGAACGCGCTCGGGCGGGCCATCCACACGCTGAATCGGTGACTGGTCGGGGAGGGGCGGTCCGACGAGGGCGAGTCTCCGGCCCACCAGGGACGCGCCGGGGCCGACCAGCCGACGACCACGCGCAACGAGGATTCCGAACCCGGGTCGACAGCAGTACGCTTTAACCACTCGGGAGTCCTAGACGCCACCATGCCCGAGACCGGCGACGCCGACCGCGACTACGCCGAGCGCCTCGCCGACGACGCGGACGTCCTCAAGAACGCGTGGCAGCGCACCTTGGAGGACATGGAGGCGATGGCCGAGGAGCGCGAAGCGAACGGCTGGGACGCGGTGACCGTCGCCGCCGGCCACACCGCCCCGGAGCCGCCGGACGAGGGCGGCAGCGACCGCTTCGGCCTCGTCTACGTCGTCCCCGACAACGAGGGCGAGGAGTTCTCGGCGGCGTTCCGGGAGGGCGGCTTCCCGACCTACGAGGTGTACCGCCAGGAGGTCCAGGGGCGGGTCTTCCTCGTGACGGAGCTACTCGACCCCGAAACCGAGCAGGCCATCTTCGTCGCGGGCGGCTTCGAGCTACGCCACGCCGGCCCCCTCGTCTCGCACGCCACCGAGGCGGGCGAGATGTACACCCACGTCCAGACGCTCGACGAGACGGTGCTCGGCAGCTTCCGCCACGACGACCCCGAGAAGTTCTTCCCGCACTCCGAGCGCGTCGAGAACTGGACCCAGGGGTAGTCGAGAACTGGACCCAGGGGGTGAGGGTGAGGTGCGGACGGCGACGCTAAGTACCCCGGGCGGCTACTCGCCCGCGTGTCGAGCGCGAGCCGCGAGCGGGTCACCGTCTTCCACCTCGGCGACGAGCACCTGTTCGCCACGTACTTCGGGCGGAGCGACGTGTTCGGGACGCTCCGGGGCTACTACGACGACGACCAGTACCACTTCGCCGTCCCGGACGCGGAGTTCGACGACGTGGCAGAGACGCTCCGGACGTACGGCTACGAACCCCGCGTGGTCGAGAACGTCGAGCCGTACTGCGTGGTGAAGGAGCGCTACGAGCCCCACGCCGCCATCCTCCGGGAGTCGGTCGCCCACTGGCAGCGCCGCGGCCACAACTTCTTCCTCATGGCCGACGAGGGGGCCGTCGAGGCGGCGCTGGAGCAGGGGGCGACGCGCGTCTC
>CAZPIG010000079.1:0-10126 GCA_964586205.1 uncultured Halobacteriales archaeon
AGTGTTGGGCGTCGCGTTCGGCGACCACCCGTCTTCGACCACACCCGCGCCGAGGAGCGCACCGCCGGACGACTGTCTCCCCACCCACAGCTACTCCCACCTCGCCGTCGTACCCGAGTCACGATGGTGGGGGAGACGTTCGTCGTCGTCGGTGGCGACGCCGCCGGCATGAGCGCGGCGGGCAAGGCGGCGCGGGACGACCCGGAGATGGACGTCGTGGTCCTCGAACGCGGCCAGTGGGTCGCCTACGGGGCCTGCGGGCTGCCGTACTACGTGAAGGGCGAGATCCCGGCCCTCGAGGACCTGCTGGTCCGCAGCCCCGAGCGACTCGTCGCGGAGTACGGCATCGACCTCCGGCGCGGCCACGCGGCGGTCGGCCTCGACCCCGGCGAGCGGGCCGTCCTGGTCGCGGGCCCGGACGGCCGCTACGAGCAGCCCTACGACCACCTGCTGCTGGCGACCGGGGGCCGGGCGGTCCGCCCCGACGTGCCCGGCGCGGACCTCGAGGGCGTCTTCGCGGTCCGGGACCTCGAAGCCGGCCGGGCGCTCCGGGAGTTCCTCGTCCCCGGCGGTTCGGACGGCCCCCGCGACGATAGCTCGGCCGACTCGACAGCCGTCACCGAGCAGTCCGGCAACGACACGCCGACCGCCGGCCTCCACCAGCACCTCCGGGAAACCGACCCCGAATCCGTGGCGGTCGTCGGGGCGAACAAGATAGGCCTCGAGATGGTCGAGGCGTTCGTCGGCCTCGACCTGGCGGTCCACGTCGTCGAGGCCGGCGCGCACGTCTTCGAGCGCGGCCCCCGGACGCTGCCGCCGTTCGGCACGGAAGCGGCGGACCTCGTCGAGGCCCACCTCCGCGAGCAGGGCGTGCGGCTGCACCTCGGGGCCGACGTCGAGCGCTTCGAGGGACGGGACGGCCGGGTGACCGCCCTCCACGCGGGCGGCGAGCGCCTGCCCGTCGACGCCGTGCTCGTGGACCGCGGCGTCGCGCCGAACGTCGACCTCGCCGTCGACGCCGACGTGGCGGTGGGACCGACCGGGGCCGTCGCCACCGACGGGTACGGCCGGACGAGCGCCGCCGACGTCTACGCCGCGGGCGACTGCGCGGAGAAGCGCCACGCCGTCACCGGCGAGGCCGTCCACCTGCCGCTGGCGCTGCCGGCGAACCGCGCCGGCCGGGCCGTCGGGCGCACGGTCGCCGGCCGTCCGACGCCGGTCGGGGAGGTGCTCGGGACCACCGTCTCGAAGGTGTTCGACCTCGAGCTGGCCTGCACCGGGCTGCTCGCGCCCGCAGCGGCTCGCGAGGCCGGCTTCGACCCCGTCTCGGAGACGGTGACGACCATCTCGCGGGCTCACTACTACCCGGGCTGGAAGCGCATCGCCGTCGAGATGACCGCCGACCGCGCGACGGGGCGGCTGCTGGGCGCGGGCCTCGCAGGCGAGGAGGGGGCCGCCCACCGCGTCGACGCTGCGGCGACGGCCATCCACGCCGGGATGACCGTCGCGGACGTGGGCATGCTGGACTACGGCTACGCGCCGCCGTTCGGGCCGGTGTGGGACCCGCTGCTGGTCGGTGCGAAGGTGCTCGCGGGGGAGTTCGAGTGAGGGCGTGAAGGGTGAGCGTGAAGGTGATTTCGTAGACGAGGTCTATCGAAGCGGGCTTGGCCCCGAATCACACCACCTTCGACAGCACGTCCCCGACCGCGGTCTCGAACTCCTCGTCGGTCCGCCACTCCCAGAGGCGGTCCTCGTACTCGAACATCTCGAAGACGCCGTTGGTCAGCATCCAGCCGTAGTGTTCGTGGTCCTTGGAGTATGCACGCTTCAAAAGGTAGCAATCGTCAAAATAGTGTGTCACCGCGATTACCATTCCCAGCTCAAGTTGGAATCCTCCTCGATCATGTTCGCACACTCCTATGATGGAGTTAGATTCCTTAGCTATCAGTCGAAACTGGACTATTGGATGGAGGTCGTCTGGGAAGTCCTCCATTAGGTACCCACGACAGTTGGTGTCTTCTTTGGTGTTCAATTCGTTCTTTAATTGTAGCAGTCTTTCTTTCTTACCCGTTTCAAAACTCCCCAAAATCAAGTGCTGGGAACTGACATCTGGTTCGACTAGTTCAGACCTCATATCAAGGAGGACTTCGTACTCGTCTTTGGGTATAGTATCTCGGAAGTGATAACGTTCTGCGTCCCTCATGAACTTTTCTTGCTGGGTGAGGCCCCCGTTATCCTCTACCATTACTTCTAGCTAGACGGCCCTATCGGTTTAAACCCTTCGACCACCACCAATGTGGTGCATACCAATGTAGTGATAACCGTAAAGGTTATACGATTGGCTCCGCATAGGATTATGTATGCCATGGTGGACCCAACACCACGTCCTCCGGACAGCGCACGTGCCAACCAACACAAAAGAGAGCGGTTGACCATATGATCGATAGCCAACAGGGGATAATCACCCCTGATTAGGATGGGGTAAAGCCAATCAAGTGGATGGTCGAGTGTTGGCTGCACCCAACATTCGGCTATAGGATAGCCACCCATATGTAACTCCGCCGCCGGTCGGCGGTGGTGATCGATATGGGGGCGTAAAAAATGGGAAACAAGATCATCGAGTCGTTGCGCAACATACGCAACACGCGCAACGACCAATCCGACGACCGGAGTAACGATGCACAACCGGAGCCTGAAGCGACCACGAACGATGTTCGTGAACTACTGGACCTCGTCACTCAAAAGACCAGATTCACCCTAATACAGAACATTGTCGCGCATCCTAAAGGGATGCCGTCGCTCCAAGAACTGGACTACGTCAATCCTAGCAAGAGCAAGAGTACAATCCGCAATCATTTAGAGGAGTTACTCAATCATGGGGTCGTCGAAACTGTGGAACTCCCGGAGGATCAGCGGAGCCGTGACCTCCCTTGGAAGTTCTACCGTCTCACGGACGGTGGAAGGAAATTCCTCGAGAACCATGGACTGCTCAAGGAGGATGGGACGCTTCAAGAGATGCACTCTATGCTCGAAAAGACTGACAAAATCGAGAAGTTCGAGAACGCACCGAGGCCTGGTGATGACTCACCAGATCGCGAAGACGGCGATGCTGATGAACACAGAGTAGAGGCCTAATGACATAGCTACACTCATCTCCCTTTTCCGAAGCGGCGGCGAGGCAACCAAAATCTGACCAACGCATAGAAAAGTCTCAAATCGTATCGACTCCCTATCGAACCAAAAATAACATATCAAATAGAGTGTATCCTGAGAACTGCCTTCCCTCTCATCCCCCTGCATCCCCGAACCCCTCCTCGAACCAGAAGGTCCCGTCCCGCTGGACCACCTCGCCGCCGACCTCGATGCGGGAGTCCTCGCTCGCGGCCGGACCGTCACGACCACCGTCGTCAGGACCCCTTCCGAATGCGCGGGAGGTATCGCCCGGTCCGCTCCGCGTAGGCTAGGTAGTCCTCGCCGAACTCGTCGACGAGTCGCTGTTCCTCCAGCGGGGTGCGGAGGTGGACCCCGAGGAACCCCGTCGCGAGGAGGACCATCAGCAGCCAGTTCGTGGCCAGGAGGCAGATCCCCGCCCAGAACACCGTGGCGAAGGTGTAGAGGGGGTGTCGAATCCAGTGGTACGGGCCGTCCGTCACGAGGTCGTGGTCCGCGCGCGTCGCCGAGGTGGCGGTCACGTTCCCCCGCAGCGAGCGGAACACCCAGACGAGCAGCGGGAGGGCCGCCATCGACAGGACGGCACCGCCGTACCGGACGGCCGCTGGAATCGGCAGCGACGCCCACTCGACCCACTCCGGAGCGAGGAGGTACGTCAGCAGCGCGGCCGCGAACACGAGCCCGACCACCCGCAGCAGTCGGTACGGCCCGTCGTCGTCGCTCACCTCGCCCCCCGTCGCGTCGGCCCGGCGGCGATAGTACGTACTCACGGCGAACGTGGTACCGACGAGGAGGACGATGGCGATGCGGACCAGCCGACTATCCCCGAGCACGGGGTTCTCTAGTGTGGCCATGGAGGGTATTAGATGAGTCAAATAAATAAATTTGGCGTGTCTAATATAGTCGCCTCGCTCCGTTCGCACGGCTGCGCGAACGCGACTTCTCTCCTTCAAATTCGTCGACACCCGCTCACGAGTGGCGAGCACACGCTACGCGGTGCTCGCCGGATTCGTTCGCGGGAGAACGACGCCGGGACTGGGATTTGAACCACGCCCAGACGTTCCGGGTCGCTTCCTCGCTCGCTCACGGCTCACTGCCGTTCGCCGTTCGCACCGCTCGGTCGCTTCCCGGGCTGCGACTGGTCTACTTCAAATCCCAGTCCGTCTCGCTTACAGCGATTCCGCTGCGTCGCGCCGGGATGAAACGCGGCGCTCGGCGACGGAATCGCAGCGAAGCGCCGGGACTGGGATTTGAACCCGATGGCGAGACGGTCCTGCTCACTCCACTCCGCTCCCTGCGGTCGCTCCGTTCCGTTGCGCGGGCTGCGTCTCGCGTGATTCAAATCCCAGTCCATTCGACACCAGTGATTTCGACGCGGAGCCGCGCGACGAGACGCGCGGCTCGGGTCGAAATCACAGGGTGACGCCGGGACTGGGATTTGAACCCAGAACCCCTGACGGGGACACGCTCTCCAAGCGTGCGCTTTACCGTTCGGCCATCCCGGCCTGCACCAATTGGTAGCCGCGGTTCGCGCTTAAACCCTTCCGTTCGGCGTGGACGGCCCCGGCGTTCACCCACCACCACCCCAAAACATTCCCTCACCCCCGTCGAAACGAACGCCCGACGATGGCCCTCCGCACCCTCCTCGTGGCCCTCCTCGCCGTCGCGACCCTCGCCGCGCCGGTGGCGGGCCTCGACGGCCCCGCCGGTACGACTCCCCGCGACCGGACGACCTGCGGGTCGGGAGCGGCGGGTATCGACGCGACGGACGCACCGACGGCCACGAACGCCTCCATCTCGGCGACGACCCTCGTCGCCCCCGCCGGCACCGACGACCGCCTCCGGAACGCGTCCGCGATAGCGGCTGCCGTCGAAGCCGGGTGGCTGACCCCCGTCGGTGACGAACGCGTCGCCAGCGACGACGTGGTCGTCCACCGGTTCGCGCTCGAAGGCGCGGCGACCGGGCTGCTGGACGGTCTCGTGGCGACGAACCGGACACGCCCGACCGCCGCCTTCCTGGCGCTCGTCCGGCGGCCCGGCGTCGCCTTCGACTACGCCGGCGGACCGACCAGTTGTCCCGACGAGGTGGCCCTGAACGCGACCGCCGAGCGCGGAGCGCTCCGGGTCGTCCCGGACCGCGACCACGGACGGCTGTACCTCGTCGTGTATCCCGACCGGTTCGTCGTCCGCCCGGTCGGGGAACCGACCACAGAAATAGGCGCGTTGTGGTACTTCCGGGCCAGCCTCGCGCTCTCCCCGGAGAGCGAGCTCGTCGGGACGGCCGTCGGGGCCACCGCGGAGTTCGACGTCCGCGACCGGGCCGCGACGCTTCCGCGGAGTGTGGTCAACGTATCCGCCGGCCGGAACCGGACCGTCGCCGGCACCACCACTGTCGCGCCCGGCACCGACCTCCGGGTCCGCCTGCAGCCACTCGACGGCGCGACGGAGACGCGGGCGGCCACCGCGACGGTGGCCCGGAACGGCACTTTCGCCGCCCGGTTCGACCTGTCCGGGGTCGGGCAGGCCGTCTACGAGGTCCGCGTCCCCGGCGTCGAGCGCGTAGACCCGGGCCGGCCGCTCGTCGTCGTGGGCAACGCGAGCGCCGCCGCCATCCACCAGGCCGCACTGACCCCGGACGGACGGTCCCTGGCGCTCTGGGCGACGACGACCCATGGCGGCTTGCTGGTCGTCCGGAACGCGTCCGGCGGCGTCGTCACCAGGGTGTCGTACCCCCAGCCGGGAACGCTGCTCGCGGAGGTCCCCCTCCCGACGCCCGTCTCCCCGAACGGGACCACCGTCGTCGCGTACCGCGACGTCGACGGCGACCGGCGGTTCGACGGTGCCGACAGGCCCTACCGGACCAACGGAACAGTCGTCCGTGTCACTGCGGCGGTTTCGCACGACCTCACGGCCGACGGGACGCCCTCCCCCCGCGAGACGCCGTCCCCGACGCCCGGGCCGACCCCGTCCGCCCACGCGTCCCCCACCCCGACGCCGCGGGCCACCGGGACGACGCCCGCGAGCGGGGCGATACCCGCCCCTGGCGCGGCCGGCGCGGCGCTCGCCCTCCTCGTCGCGGCGCGCGTGGCGCGGCGGCGGTAGCGCGGACGCCCGGGAAGCCGCGACGACGCGCTATCCCTCGCGCCGCGCAGCCAACCACGCGCCGAACAGGTACGACGACACCGCGGCCGCCACGCCGACGGCCACGGCGACGCCCGCCTTCACCGCGACGGTCACCGACTCCCCGCCGAGTAGCTCGAAGCCCTGCACGAGCACGAGAAACGCCAGCGCGCCGACCAATCCCCAGAGCAGGCTGGCGCGGCGGCGGCCCGCGGCGGGGTCGACGCGGGTGCGCCCGGCGTCGTCGCCCTCGGCCGCCGAGCCGTCGCTGTCGACGCCGCTATCGCCGCCCGCCGACGTCCCGGGGCTCACTCCTTGGCGGCGACGGCCTCTATCTCGACGGCCACGCCCTTCGGGAGGTTCGCCACCTCCATCGCGCTCCGGGCGGGCGGGTCCGTCTCGAAGAAGCCCGCGTAGGTCTCGTTCATCTCCTCGAAGTCCCCGATGTCCGCCAGGAAGACGGTGACCTTCAGGACGTCGTCCATCGAGCAGCCCTCCGCGTCGAGGATGGCCTCGACGTTGCGCAGGCTCCGCCGGGTCTGCTCGGCGATGGGGGCGTCGTCCAGTAACTCCCCGTCCGGCGTCAGCGGTATCTGGCCGGCCGTGAACACGAGGTCGCCGTTCGTCGTCGCCTGGCTGTAGGCCCCTACCGCCGCCGGTGCGTCGTCGGTGCTGACCACGCGCTTCATGAGTGTCGTCTCGCCCGGACGGCTCATAAAGACTCCCGGAACGGTCGCGCCTCCGTCACTGCTCCACTGCCGCTCTTTCTCCGTAACCGTCCCGGGCTGAACCGAGACACACTGAAACCGCGCCGCTCCGCCTCCGCTACCGCGCCGCCACCACCACGCTCGACGACCGAACGGAACACTCAACCGCGCCGCACGAGATGCGCCGACGATGGACGGCCACGGTGGGGCGGACGAAGTGAACACGACGGGTGGCGCGACCACGACGGACGCGAGCGCCGCGGATGGCGCGCGCACGGACGACGCGGGCGCACCCCCTACGAGCGGGCGCTCCCGATTCGTCCCGTCGCGATTCGCCCCGGGCACCGACCGCTGGTGGGACGCCAGCGCGGCGCTCGGCGCGCTGGTCTGGGTCGCGCTCGTCGCGACGGGCCGCGCCGGGCCCATCGAGCGCTGGCTCCTGCTGGCCGTGCTGGTCGTCGTCCCGCTCGCGCTCCCGCTGGTGGCCGCCCGGCCCGACGACGGCACGTCGGCCGCTGGCGACCCCGGCACGCGAACCGACGACGCCCTCCCACGACGCTACCGCCTCGCCGCCGCCCTCCAGCCGCCCGCCGCGCTGGCGGCGGCCGCGAGCGGTCTCGTCACCGAAGGCTCCCTCGCCGGCGCGCTGGCGCTGCCGTGGCTGACCGTCACCCTGCTGCTCGCCGCCCACGCGCTCGGGCGGTTCGCCCGCCGCGGCCCGCAGCCGGCCGAGGAGGTCGCCCTCGAGGCGGGCCTGCTGTACCTCGTCGTCGGCGCGGCGGGGGTGCTGGCCGACCGCCTCGCGCTCTCCCTCGGCTTCCGGCCGGCCATCGTCCACCTCTCGGCGGTCCACTTCCACTACGCGGGCCTGCTCGTCCCGCTGCACGCCGCGATGGCCGGGCGGCTCCTCCCCGAGCGCCGGCGGGCGGTCCGGGTCGTCGCGGCCGCCGTGGCCGGGAGCCCGCTGGTGGTCGCCACGGGCTTCGCCGCACTGCCGCTGCTGCAGTTCGTCGGTGCGGTCGCCGTCGCGGCGGGCGCGCTCGGCGCGGCGGCGCTCGCGCTCGTCGCGGTCCGCGATTCTCCGTCCCGGGCGGGCCTCGCCGTGGCGGCCGGCCGTCGCCGCGCGGCCACCGCACTGCTCGCCGTCGCGGCGCTCGCGCTCGCCGTCTCGATGCCGCTCGCGGTCGCGTACGGCTACGGCGCGACGGTGCCGCGAACCGTCGTGACCATCTCGGAGATGCTCCGGTGGCACGGCCGGGCGAACGCGGTGGGCTTCGGGCTGGCCGCGGTGGTCGCGTGGCGGCTGCTCGCGCCCGCGCCGCGCGCGACGGGGCCGGACCCGCCGCTGTCGCGGCTGCGGGCGGGTTGGCGGGTCGGGAGCAACTTCTTCGAGCGGTGGGGCGTCGTCGATGTGGACGGGAGTCGGGAGACAGACTCGCCGCCGGGGCAGCTAGACGACCTCGGCGCGTACGCGTCCGCGGGCTTCGACCCCGGTGGGGTCCACTCCGAGGTCCGGCGCTTCTACGAGCGCAGCGGCGAGTACGCGCTCGCCTTCGACGCTACGTGGCACCGGGGCTTCCGCGTGGTGGCCAGGCTCGCGAGCCGCGTCACCGCCTGCGTCGGGCAGCTACACCTCCCGCCGCCCGGCGCGGCGGGGCCGTGGCGGGCGACGGGGCAGATAGTCGCGCTGGACGCGGCGGCCGACGGCCGCGCCGCCCCGCGCGGGTGGGTGCGGACGTACGCGCGTGACGGAAGCGGCGACAGTGCAACAGTGGCTGGCGACGCCATCTTCGTCTCGGCCTACGCGGCCCACGAACGCGACGGCGAGCGCTTCCTGAACGTCGCGCTGCCGCTGCCGTGGGCCACACTCTCCGCAGTCCTGCGGTTCGAGACGCCCGACGCGGGGGACGGCCTCGCGCTGACCTCGGCGGCCCGCGGGCCGGGCGACGAGCCCGGACTGTACCTTACGACGCGGCTGGGGACGGTTCGGCTGCCGATGCACGAGCGCTTCCAGGTCGAGCCAGTGGGTGGGGAGGGCGCGGCCGTGATTCCCGACGACGTGGCGGACGCGCTGCTCGACCACCTCGACGCGACCGCGGAAGGACTCCCCGACGACGCCCCGCCGCTCGTCGCGCGCCACCGGATGTGGCTACTCGGCCGGCCGTTTCTGACGGTCGAGTACGCGATTCGGCGCGCCGACGACAGTGATGGTGCGGGCCGTGACTCCTGACCGGACTTCGCACTCGGACGCCCGCGGTCGCCGCGGTTGGCGACCACGAGGCGCGAACGAAGTGAGTGCCTCGGAACGAGCGAGCGGGGAGGAACGACCCGCGAGCCGCAAGGGGAGGACGAGGGGCTGCGTGAGGCGCGAACGAAGTGAGCGCCGAGAGCGCGTGTCGGCCGCGAGGTCCGAGCGGTGGGCGGCGCGAGGCGTGCGAGACCGCGTCAGCGGTCTCGCTGCACGTGCGGCGCGGGCTTGGCCGCGCCGCAGACGAAGCGAGCGTCGCCAGAGAGCGAACGGCGAACGGAGTGAGCCGTGAGCAAGCGAGGACCTCGGAATGGGCGAGCGGTGAACGCAGTGAACCGCGAGCCGCCGCGGCCGACCGCGCGGTGCGGAGCGGTGTGGTATCAGTATGTCTCGGTTCCAGTGAGGCGGATACGGTGCGGTATCGATGTCGTCGGTCTCCGTGAGGTCGCTACGGTGGCGTGGCTGCAGAACGGAAGCGGAGCGGGGCGGATGCGGGTGCGGTATCAGTGTCGTCGGCAGCTTCGAGCGCCCGGAGTTTGCGACGTCATCGCGTTCGTGCGAGCCGGCCACCGAACGAACACCACACCGAACGCTCGTGTGCCGCGACCGTCACGTCTCGCCCCATTTAAGACCGTGAATCCCGCACCCACGAGCATGGACCCGGAACGAACTCCGGTCGTAGTCGAGGCGGTGCGCACGCCGCAGGGCAAGGAGGACGGCGTCTTCGCCGACGTCCGCAGCGAGGACCTCTCCGTCCCACTGATACACGAGATACTGGACTCGACGGGCCTCGGGGGCGAGCACGTCGACGACCTGATGTGGGGCTGCGCCCAGCAGCGCGGCGAGCAGGACAACAACCTCGCGCGGGTCATCGCACTCC
>CAZPIG010000080.1:0-10118 GCA_964586205.1 uncultured Halobacteriales archaeon
GTCATCGTCGTCGCCGCCAGCGACAGCGAGTCGTGCTCGGCCAGCTCGAAGACCCCCTCGAAGTCCCCGCTCCGGAGCGCGTCCCGCATCGCCGCTAGCTGGCCGTGGACGTGGGCCAGCCGCGCGTCGAACATGTGGCTCTCGGGGGCCTCCGCGTGGGCGGACTCGGTCTCCTTGTACGCCGGCACGAGCGCGGCGACGATCCGGAGGTCGTCCTCCAGGGGCGTCTCGATGCGGTGCGACCGGCAGTCGGCGTCGTTCAGGCCCGCGTCGAGCTGCGAGAAGGCTCCCGTGACCGCGCGGGCCGCGGAGGCGGAGCCGAGTCGCGCGACGGTCGACAGCTCCGGCAGCGAGGCATCGAGTCCGGCTGCCGCGGCGGCGGCCACCGCGAGCGCCGCGAACCCGGACGACGACGACCCCAGCCCGACGTTCGTCGGGAAGCTGTTCTCGCTCTCGACCCGGGCCGGGGCGTCGACGTCGGCCATCTCGCGGACCCGGTCGACGACCGTCCGGATGCGCTCGGCCCCGCGGCCCTCCACGGGGTCGCCGTCGACGACGTAGGTGTCGTCGCTCCCGGCGGCGGCTTCGCCACCAGCGTCCACGACTCCGCTCCCGTCCTCGAAGGCGACGGTCGTGGTGGTCGCGCTCGGCGCGGTGCAGACGCTGATGCTGTCGTGGTACGGCAGCCGCCGGTCGTGGTCGACCATCCCGTGGTACTTCACCAGCCCCTGGATGGGGTGGGCCCGCGCGGTGGCCTTCATGTCCCGACGGGGGTGGGATTCGGGGATAAAGGCTGCGTTCCGGGCCGCCGGCCTACTTCCACCGCCGGGCGGCCAGCTTCGCCCCCGCCAGTACCGCCGCCAGCGCCCCGGCGGGGCCGGGGGCCGGCACCGACACCGGCGTCCGCAGCACCACCCGCGCGGAGCCGAAGACGGGGACGCCGTCGGTCGTCTCGCCCACGAGGTGGCCCGTCGTCTCGCTGCCCTCGAAGCCCATCGCGTCGGCGCGGAACCGCACCGATAGCTCGTCGCCGGCCCGCCCGCTGCCCGCCGGCGTCGCGCCGCCGCCCGACGCGACGGCGTCCGGCGCGCCGAACCGCAGCGTGTCCACCGCGAGGTCCGCCGTCGGGTCGAACGACCCCGAGCCGGCTATCCTGACCGGCACCAGCGCGTCGCTGTCGGGGTTGATGCGGTCGCTGCCCTCGCCCCTGACGTCCGCCGACACCCGGCGGTGGACGAGGACTGCCCGCTCGGCGGTCGCGGTCGCCCCGGCGTCGTCCGTCACGGTCAGTGTCACCGTCTGCTCGCCCGCCCCGTCGTACGTGTGGGTCGGCTGCGCGCCGGTGGCCGACGCGCCGTCGTCGAACGCCCACTCGTACCCGACGACCGAGCCGTCCGGGTCGGACGACGCCGCGGCGTCGAAGGTGACCGGCCGGCCGGTCGTCGCCGGCCGTGGCTCGTAGTCGAACGCGGCGGTCGGCGGCTCGTTGGCCGCCCCCGTCTTCGCCAGCCACGCGTCGAACCGCTGCCCGTCGGGGGGCTGGGTCACCCCGCAGACCACCAGGCCGCCGTC
Source organism: uncultured Halobacteriales archaeon (assembly GCA_964586205.1). Taxonomy (GTDB): domain Archaea; phylum Halobacteriota; class Halobacteria; order Halobacteriales; family CAZPIG01; genus CAZPIG01. The sequence goes on from CAZPIG010000080.1 coordinate 1,573, forward strand.
CGCGGCCTCGACGACGGACCGCACCCGCTCGGGGCGGTCGCTGCCGAGCGTCGTGCTCCACTGGAGCCGGCCCGTCGCGTCGGTCCGGAGCAGCCAGCCGTCGCCGTCGGTCAGCGAGTGGCCGGCCACGGCGTAGCCGCCCGACACCGAGACGACGGACTCGGCGACGTCGCGGCCGGCCCCCGCGTAGGTCCGGGACCACTGCTCGCGGCCGTCGCCGTCGACGCCCAGCAGCCAGAACGCCGACGTGCCGGGGCCGAACGAGCGCGTCTGCCCGGCGACCACGTAGCCGCCGTCGCCGGTGCGGACCAGCGAGTGGGCGAAGTCGTCGCCGCTGCCGCCGAACGTCCGGCGGAACACCTCCGCGCCGCCGGCGTCGACCGCGACCAGCCACGCGTCGAAGCTCCCCGGGCCGAACGACTCGGTGACCCCGCAGGCGGCCACGCCGCCGCCCGGCGTGGGGACGAGGGCGTGGCCGGTGTCGAGGTCGCCGCCGCCGAGGCGGCGGTCCCACTGCAGCGTGCCGTCGGCGTCGGTCTTGGCGAGCCAGAGGTCGTCGGAGCCGTCGAACTGCCCGGTCTGGCCCACGAAGGCGTAGCCCCCGTCGGTCGTCCGGACGACGTCCCGCACCACGTCCTCGCCGGCCGCGTCGTAGGTCCGGGACCACTGCAGCGCGCCCTCGGTGTCGGTCCTGACCAGCCACCCGTCGCGGGCCCCGCCCGACGCGCGCGTGTTGCCCCCGAGGACGAAGCCGTCCGCCACCTCGACGACGGACTCGAGCTCGTCCGTGCCGTGCTCCTCGAAGGTCCGGGACCACTGCTCGCGGCCCTCGGCGTCGGTCCCGACCAGCCACCCGTCGAACCCCGACCCGCCGAACGACGCCGTCGACCCGGCGAGCGCGAACCCGCCGTCGCTCGTCCGGACGGCCGCGTGGCCGGCGTCGCTGCTCGCGCCCCCGTACGTCCGGGACCACGACGCGGGCGGCCCTGCGGACCCGGTCTGGGCCCGGGTCGCCGTCGGGCTCGCCCCCGTCGCCAGCGTCCCCGTCGCCGCGACGCCCGCCGCCCGCAGCAGCGTCCGCCGGTCGACGTCAGTCAGTTGTCTATTTTTCCCCACCATCTGGCCCCCAAATGAACTATACAGGTAATAAACTATCGGAAACCAGAATCGAGTGGTAAACGACTGACTGGTAGTCCGAGAGTCAGGACCGGGGCTGGAGTGTTCGTAGCGGCGTCCCCGGAATTCGGTTCCGCGGGAATCGAGGACGGTGGCTCCGCTCCGAACGTTGCCGGCGCGTGTCCGTCGCTGCTACTCCTCGTCCGCCACCTCTTCGTCCTCGCCGTCGGCCGTCATCCGCCGGCGCTTGCGCCGGATGAAGAACTTCGTGATGAAGCCCGTCCCTTTGGACTTCAAACCGAGGTTCGACCGGCGCTTCCACTCCTCCTCGCTCATACTGGATGGCCACGACCCCTCGTTCGACTTTTCGTCGCTCATACGAAGTAGTCGTCCCCGACGATTTAAAAAAGTACGCCTATAGTAACGAGAACGACACCCGAGATCAGGGCTACCTGCGTCGCCAGCAGGAACCACGCATTGGTTCTAACGGTCGTCGCATTGTCCTCGATCCAGGTCGCGTACGTCTGTACGAGGTGCTGTTCCCATGCGTCCGGGTCCTCGAAGTCGTCCGTTACGAGTCGCCGTAGGTACTGCGAGCGAGGGCCAAAGTGGAGGTCCGTTTCGGCGAACGTCACCACGCCCAAGCAGAGCGAGAGGAGCAAGCAGCCGCCACCAGCGTAGACGAGTGGCCCCGCGACCGCCGCCGAATCCAGCAGTCCGACCGCGGAGACGAGCACGCCGAACAGCACGACGGTGACGCGGACGATGCGGACGGCCTTGTCGTCGATGTCCTGGAGGGTCCGCTCCTGGGCGTCGACGACGGTGCGCGCCTGCTCGTAGGCGACGCCGACGCGGCCGGCGTCCCACTCGGGGTCCGGACTGGCCTCCATGCCGTGGCGGGATTGTCCCGGTTTCGCGGATAAAGGTTCGTGGCGGGCGGGATGGCGACGTACGCGCGACGGCGGAACGATAGCGGGCCGAGCGACCGCCCCGCCGCGTCGCCTTCAGTCCCGCACCAGGACGTTCACGCAGGACACGCTCCCGGTGGCGTTCCGGCCGATGCCGATGTTGTGCTGGAGCCCGACCTCGGGACCGTCGACCTGCACGTCGCCCGCCTCGCCGCGCAGTTGCTCGAATATCTCCGCGACCTGCGCGACCCCGGTCGCGCCGATGGGGTGGCCCTTCGCCAGCAGGCCGCCGCTGGGGTTGACCGGCGTCTCGCCGCCGATGTACGTCTGGCCGTCTTCGACGTACTGGCCGCCCTCGCCCTGCTCGCAGAACCCGAGGTCCTCGTAGGTCACTAGCTCCGTGATGGAGAAGCAGTCGTGGACCTCGGCGACGTCCACGTCGTCCGGGCCGATGCCGGCCTGCTCGTAGGCCTGGGAGGACGCGGTCCGGGTCGCGGGGAAGTTCGTCAGCGCGGCGTCGTTGCCGCGGACGAACGAGTCCGTCGAGAGCCCCGAGCCCGCGACGCGGACGGGGTCGTCGGTGAACTCCCGGGCGCGGTCCTCGCTGGCGAGCAGGACGGCGCTCGCGCCGTCGGTGACGGGACAGCAGTCGTAGAGGTTCAGCGGGTGGCTGATGGTCGTCGAGTTCACCACGTCGTCGACGCTGCACTCGAACTTGTAGTGGGCGTGGGGGTACTTCGCCCCGTTCTCGTGGTTCTTGACGCTGACCTCGGCTATCTGCTCGCGCGTGGTGCCGTACTCCTCCATGTGGCGGGTCGCGCGCATCCCGAAGAACGCGGGCATCGTCACGCCGCGACCGCGCCAGAGGCGGTCCAGCGCGGCCGAGGCGATGAGCCCCGCCGCCGAGTCGCGCATCTTCTCCGCGCCGACGACCAGCGCCACGTCCACGTCGCCGCTCCGGACCGCCAGCGCGGCGTTCCGGAAGGCGTCGCTGCCGGTCGCGCAGGCGTTGACCACCTGCGTGACGGGCGTCTCGAACAGCCCCGTCGCGTGGCCGACGCTCGCGCCGGACATCCCTTCGTTGGCGATGTCGAGGGTGCCGTACCACGCGGCGTCGATGTCCGACGGCTCGACGCCCTTGTCGACGCTGTCGAGCAGGTCGAGGTAGGCGTTCTGGAGCATGTCGTCGAACGACTGGTCGTACAGCTCCCCGAAGTCTATCATCCCCTTGCCGACGACGTACGGGTCGGTCATCGCGGCTCACCTCCTGCGACGGCGACCGCGGGGTCGGCCGTCGCTTCCCCGCTCGCGACGACGGACGCGAGGTCCGTCATCGCTTCTCACCCCGCGGGACCGCGAACTTGAACGAGTGGATGGGCCGCTCGCCCACCTCGAACATCTCGCGGAAGCGCGCCTCCACGGTCGTCCCCACCGAGAGGTCCTCTAAGTCCGTCTCGGTCAGCAGACCGTACACGCGCGCCGGCTCGCCGTCGCTGTCGGCCTGGGGCACGTCCACGATGGCCAGCGGCTGTGGCGTGTCGAACTCGTCGGGCAGGCGCTCCTGGACGACGAACGTCTGGACGGTACCCTCCTCGGCTAGCTGCACTTCCTCGAACTCCGCGGGCGCGGCGGCGCACTTCTTGCAGACCTGCTTCTCCTCGGGGTAGGACACCCAGCCGCAGTCCTGGCACTCGAAGCCCACGAGGTGCTGGTCCTGGCGCTTCGTGCGGTCGTAGCGGACGCCGCTCATTGGACCGCCCCCACGTAGTCCGGGGCCGTCCGGTAGTCGAGGTGGTCGGCGTAGGTGACGTACTCCTTGGCCTCGAGCTGCTCTTCGACCGTTAGCTCGCCCGCGGCGTCCATCCCGCCCGCGGTCAGCGCGACGGCGTCGGCCCCGCCGGCCCCGTAGGACGCGGCGATGGCGGTCTCGTCGGGGGCGGCGGTCTCGAGGAGGTGCGCGAGGTCGAGGTAGTACGACGCCGCGCCGGCGTAGCCGACGCCGTCGAACGTCGAGACGTGCTCGACGTCGCCGGGGAACTCCCCGACCGCGCCGGCGGCCGTGCGCTGGTCGGCGGCCTGGACGACCGCGCGCTCGGGCATCGCGGGGGCCGTGCTCAGCGCCGCCTGCGCGGCGTCGGGCACCGCGCCGCCGAAGCCGGCCTCGCCGGCGTACCGGCGGTCGCCCGACTCCGCTGGCTCGCCGTGCTCGCGGTGGCGCTCGACGAAGCCCGTCGTGTTCTGGCCGACGCCGTGGACCTCCGCGGCCGGGTCGGTGCCGTCGGTCGACAGGACGAGCGCGCCCGCCGCCGCGCCGGAGTACGGCTCGTCGTCGTGGCCGGCCTCGACCGGCAGCACGTCCGCGGCGACCACGAGGACCCGCTCGCCCCGCGCCTCCACGCGGTCGACGGCCGCGGCGAAGGCGTCCGTCGCGGCACGCGGCGTCGCCCGGAAGTCGCCGGTGCGGACGTCGCCGGTCGCGCCGTGGCGGTAGGCGACGTGGGCGGCCACGCCGTGCTCGGCGAAGGGGTCGGTGACGCTCGCGGCGTAGACGGCTCCGAGGTCGTCGCCCGAGGTGTCGGCTCGCGCGAGGGCCGTTCCGGCGGCCTCGCTGGCCATCGTGACGAGGTTCTCGTCGCGCCCGGGAACGGCGGTCTCCCCGCTCGCGGAGTCGCCGTGTTGTGCGGCGACGTCGTCGCGTTCGATGCGGTACAGGGGGACGTAGCCTCCTGCCGCGTCTATCGTTACCATACGGGACGAATGTGTGGTTCGGGCATTAGGCTTTCCGGCGGCGGCAGGTGGGGTGTGGGGTGGTGTTCGGGTCCGGTAGCCCCGTCGAAATCCGCTACCCCGAACGGTCCCCGTGGTGATGCTACGTACGTAGCCCGAGATTTCAAGTCGAACACCGATAGCCGGGATGACATGGCTGACCGGAGACTCGATAGACGGACGTTCCTGGAGTTGGCAGGGAGCGCGGGAGCGGCGGTCGCGCTGGCCGGCTGTCCGCTCGGCTCCAGCGACGGTGACGGACCCAGCACCGACGACGGCACCGATACCGACGACGAGCCGGACGACCCGTCGGGTGACTCGCCCGACAACTCGGGCGAGGAGGCCGCCGACAGCCTGGGCGAGGAGTCGTGGCCCCAGTACCGGTTCGACCGCGGCAACACGGGCCACGCCCCGGACAACGCGGGGCCCGCCGCGGACCCCGCGCGCCGGTGGTCGGCCACGGCGGGGGCCACGGGTGGGACGGCCCCGGTCAGGGCGAACGGGACGGTGTACGTCGACGGCGAGGACGGCGTGCTGTACGCGCTCGACGAGGTGGACGGCTCGGAGCTGTGGACCTTCGACGCCGGCAGCAGCCTGCGGACGCCGGCCGTAATCGAGGGAACCGTGTACGCCACGACGGCCGACGGCTACGCGTACGCCGTCGACGCTGACGGGGGCTCGAAGCGGTGGGAGTACCGCGTCGGCGTCCCCCTCCAGCCGCCGACGGTCGCCCACGGGACCGTCTACACCGGGGGCGAGCGAGGGACGGTCCACGCCCTGTCGGCGGCCGACGGCAGCGAGCAGTGGCTGTACCGCATCGGCGAGCCCATCACGGCCCCGCTCGCGGCGACCACCGACCGGCTCGTCGCCGGTACGGAGAGCGGGACCGGGCCCGTGGAGCCCCACGGGACGCTCTGGACGCTCACGACGGGCGGGGACCTCGCGTGGTACGACACGGGCCTCGAGGCTGCCGTGGTCGGCGTCGCCGCCACGGACGGCCCCGGCGTCGCGTCCGACGAGGACGGAAATCTGTACGGCTTCCGGTCGAAGTACAAGAGCGGCGCGGAGCTGCTGTGGTCCGAGCAGCTCGCCGGGAGCGGGGACCCGATGCCCGCCATGGCCGACGGCACCGCGTACGTCGCTCGGGGGCAGTACGTCACTGCCGTCGACGTGTCGGACGGGACCGAGCAATGGGCGGAGGCTCCAGGAGCGGTGTTCACGAGCGCTCCGGCCGTTGTCGGCGGGACGGCCTACGTCGGACACGAGTCGGGGCTGTATGCTTTGGATGTCTCTTCAGGTAGTCTGGAGTGGGAGTTGGACCACGGTGCTGCGATGGGGCCGCCTGCGGTGGCTAATGGGACGGTCGCCGTCGGTTCGAGTGATTCGGGCGTGTACGTGTTCGGGGCGGAGTGAGACGCGATAGGCACAACTTCTACGAAAGTGGAGCGCGTCTGTGGACGTGCGATCCGTTCCGGAATCGCACGCCGTCGTCCACTCGCGGACCGACGACGGGAGGGAGCCATTCTCACAATGACAACGACACAACGCGGCGAGGGCAGTCAGGTCGGGGAAACTGTCGGTGAGACCGGCCGCACCGGGGACGGAACGACGTCCAACAGAGTCAGACGAGTCGCGCTGGGAGTGCTCGGTGGCGCGCTCGTCGTCGCCGGTCTGCGGCGACGGTCGCGCCGTGGAGTAGTACTCGCGATGGCGGGTGGGGTGCTCCTGGCGAGGACGTTCGGCGGGTACGAGCGTTTGAAGGGGGTCGTCGACTCGCGAACGGCCGGCGGCGGGCAGCGCGGTGACCGGACGGGGCGGACCGCCGAGACGGCAGCCAGCAGGTCGGTCACCGTCGGGAAACCCCCCGACGAACTGTACGAGATGTGGCGCGACCCCGACCGGGTCTCCAGCATCGTGGGGCCCTTCGCCGACGTCACCGCCTCGGACGGCGACCGCTTGCGCTGGACGATAGCTGGACCGGCCGGCCGAGAGGTGTCGTGGGAGACCCGGTTCGTCGACGAGGAGCCCGGGGAACGCCTCCGCTGGGAGACGCCGGCGGACGCGACAGTGCCGAACGAAGGGTCGATTCGCTTCAGCCCCGCGCCCGGCGACCGGGGGACGGTGGTCACGCTGTCGGTCGACTTCGACCCGCCCGGTGGCTCGCTCGGAACGGCGGTGCTGGAGCGGTTCGAAATCGTTCCGGAGGCGCTCGTCGGCACCGCGTTGGACCGCTTCAAGAGCCTCGCCGAGACCGGCGAGGTGCCGACCCTGGAGAAGAATCCGTCCGGCCGCGGGCGGGGGGACCTGCTATGAGTGGCGCGGAGACGATGCGGGCCCTCACCTGGCACGGGAAGCAGGACGTCCGCGTCGAGGACGTCCCGAAGCCGGAAATCGTCAACCCCCACGACGCGATAATCGAGGTCACGGCGACCGCCATCTGCGGGTCCGACCTCCACCTGTACCACGGGCGAGTGCCGTCGATGCGCGAGGGGGACGTCGTCGGCCACGAACCGATGGGCGAGGTCGTCGAGGTCGGGAGCGGCGTCGAGACGCTCGACGTGGGCGACCGCGTCGTCGTTCCCTTCACCATCAGTTGTGGGTCCTGCTGGTTCTGTCGGAACGACCTCTACTCGCTGTGCGACAACTCGAATCCGAACGCCGAGATGGCGCGGAAAGTGATGGGCCAGTCGCCCGCGGGACTGTACGGGTACTCCCACATGCTGGGCGGCTACGCCGGCGGGCAGGCGGAGTACCTCCGGGTCCCCTACGCCGACACCGGCCCCGTAAAGGTCGACTCCGACCTGTCGGACGAGCAGGTCCTGCTGCTCTCCGACGTCTTCCCGACGGGGTACATGGCCGCGGAGAACGCCGACATCGAGGAGTCGGACACGGTCGCGGTCTGGGGGTGCGGACCCGTCGGACAGTTCGCCATCCAGAGCGCGTGGCTGCTCGGTGCCGACCGGGTGGTCGCCATCGACCGCGTGCCCGAGCGCCTCGAGATGGCGCGCGACCACGGCGACGCGGAGACCATCCACTACGAGCACGAGGACGTCTACGACCGCCTGATGGAGATGACCGGCGGTCGCGGCCCGGACCGGTGCATCGACGCGGTCGGAACCGACGCCCACGGGACCGGCTTGCTGGCCGCTTCGGACCGGGTGAAACAGCGGGTACGGCTGGAGGACGACCGGCCGGCCGTGCTCCGCGAGGCCATCAAGTGCTGCCGGAAAGGCGGGACGCTCTCGGTGCCCGGCGTCTACGTGGGCCGGGTCGATAACCTCCCGTTCGGGTCGGCGATGAACAAGGCGCTGACCATCGAGTCGGGGCAGACGCACGTCCAGCGGTACCTCGACCCGCTGCTGGAGATGATAGAGGCGGGCGACGTCGACCCCTCGTTCGTGGTCACCCACCGGGCATCGCTCGAGGAGGGACCGGAGATGTACCGGAAATTCAACGACAAGGAGGACGACTGCGTCAAGGTGGTGCTGACCCCGTGACGACGGTGGGTGTGTTGTCGGGGGTGTAGGTGCCTTGAGGGTACTGTTAACTTAGGCAAGCGACGCGAACCACCGCGCGACGGCCGATTCCACCTTCATCGGAGGGGCGGGACTGAAAGGGGCGGCCCGCTCGACGAAGGTGGCCGACGCAAGCACCGCAACGACCGGAGGGAGTGAGGAGCGCAGCGAGGGTCGCGCGAACGAAGTGAGCGCGACCTCGGAAGGCGAGCGGAGCGAGCCTTCCGGTGCCCCCGAGTCG
>CAZPIG010000081.1:0-10041 GCA_964586205.1 uncultured Halobacteriales archaeon
CCGAGGCCGGTCACTCGTCGAATCTGGAGAATCCCGACGTGGTGAACGAGGCGCTAGAGGAGTTCCTGGGGGAGGTGTACGGGTAGCGACGTCGCGAAGAAACAGCGGGCGGTCGGTTGCTGTGCGATTCTGGTTCGCGGCACGCCTACACGACTCGCCGCGAGCGATTCGCGGCGGACCTATACGACCCGTCGTAGCTGCAGGCTGTAGTGGTAGCCGCCGGTCGAGCCCGCCTCGTGGGCCTCGACCGCGCGTATCTCCTCGTTCTCGCTGGCGTACGCGCCGACCTCGGCGACGCCGCCGTCGGAGATGGTCGCGTCGACGCCGACCAGCGCGCCGCGCCCGGCGCGGTCGATGGTCGGCATCATGGCGTCCAGGGTCGTCGTGTCGCCGACGGCGACCGCGAGGTCGATTCCTGCGGCGTCGCCGCTGCCGTCGGTGGCGACGTACAGGCCGTCGACCCACCAGAGCTCGCCGGAGGGGACGGTGACGGATTCGAGGGTGGTCGTCGAGCCGTCGAGGCTCTGGCGTGCCTGCTTCGATTCGTCGGAGGTGGTGGTGTCGTAGGTTGGCATTGCGTTGGATGATGACTGTGGATGGCTGTTCGTCGCTCCGTGCGCTCAGATGTAGCCCATGTCCTGGAGGCGGTCCCGGGCGGCGACCTTCTCGGGGTCGACGCCGCCCTCGCCGTACTCGCCGGTCCCGCGGTCGCCCGCGGTCGTGCAGCACTCGGCGTCGGTGTGGCGGTAGCCCGCGTCGGTGTACAGCGACGGCAGGCTGACGGACTCGGCTTTCAGGTAGGCGTAGACGTTCGCCTCCCGCCAGTTCGCGAGGGGGTTCACCCGGGTATGGGGGACGGGGTCGGCCACCTCCTCGACGAGGTCGACGCCGTCGCGGGCATCGGTCTGCACGACCGCGTCGTCGCCGCGGCGGCCGGTCACCAGCGTGTCGAAGCCGTGCTCGTCGACGAACCGCCGGATCGGGACGACCTTCAGCGCGCCGCAGGACTCGGGGACGCCCCACTCCTCGGGGGTCAGGTGTCGCTTCTGGACGGGGTGGAGTTCCGTCTCGGCCCCGCAGTCGGGGCAGACGATGGCACCGTCTCCGGTGGACGACTCTTCCTCGACCGTCGCGAGGTGGCCACAGTCGGGGCAGGTCCACGCGCCGTCGTGGCGGCCGTGGTAGCCGCGTGGGTCGTCGTCGTTCCGGATGACGTGCTCCAGTAGCTCGTCGTGGCGCTCGACCAGCACCTCCTCGACGCCCGTGAACGGCCCGACCGTGTCCGCACCCCGGTCGCCCGTGGCCGCGGCGTACTCCTCGCGGAAGCCGTACATCGCCTCGAAGTGGTTGCCGGTGTCGATGACGCCGAACGGCAGCGGCGACCGCTCGTCGTCGCCGCCCACCGCGTACAGCAGCAGGTCCGCGATGACCTGGGCGTCCTTGCCGCCGGTCCAGAGGAACAGCGCCTCGTCCTCGACGGCCGTCTCGAGGGTCCCGATGGCCTCCTCGACCAGTGCCGCCTGGCTGCCGTCGCCGGGGACCGCGCCGACCCGTCGGGGCGGACCGTTCCACGTCACAGCGACTCACCCCCGCCGGCGAGGGCCCGGGTGACGTTCTCCCGGACCAGCTCGAGCTCGTCGGCGGTCCACCGCCGGACCTGCTCCATCCCGACCGGGGCCTCGGTTACCTCCAATCCGAGGAAGTCCGCGACGACGTGGTACATGTCCTCGGGCTTGACCGTGCCGGCGGGGACCGACAGCTCCCGCGTCGCGCCGAAGCAGGCCGTCCGGTCGTGGACGCCCGTCCGGTAGTAGCCCATGCCGATGGGGTCGTCGTGGAGGTTGCCGCTGACGAACACGCCCTCCTTGCGGTCCGGCAGCACCTCGGGGACCGACTCGTAGAAGGCCGCGTTCTCGTCGAAGCGCTCCCACCGGTAGTCGACCGACCGGTACAGCCCCGTCGAGAGCAGGTCCTCGCGGAAGCGCTCCGCGTCGAACTCCTCGCGGTCGCAGAGGAGGGTCAGACAGGAGTCGAACGGGTCCGCGCAGACCACCTGGCTGTCCTCCTCCAGCAGCTTCACGCCGGGCTGGCCGAAGGTCACCTGGTTCTCGACGCGCTCCTCGACGGGGTGGGTCTCGCCGCCCCGGTACTCCGCGAGCGTGTCGATGAAGTCGTCGTCGACCTTGTAGTCGAGCCAGCCGTTCTCGCGCAGCCACCGATTGACGCGGAACGTGGTCTCCAGCTCCGTCTGGCCGTGGTCGCTGAAGAACAGCAGGTCGCCGTCTATCAGCGAGTACACCTCCGACAGCAGCGACTGGAGGTGGTCTATCAGGTGCCGGCGGTAGGGCTTGCCGTTCCGCGTCTCGGTGTGCTGGAAGTGGCAGTAGCTGTCGACCAGCCGGTAGCCGACGAAGGCGACGTCGAAGTCGCCCCTCCGGATGGTCTCCTTGACGCGCGTGAAGAGGTTGCGCGTGTAGTCGAGGAAGCTCCCGTACGTGTCGTCGGGGTGGTCCCGGATCATGTCCGCCGACGGCGCGGGGACGTTCACCATCGGCCCGGCGTCCTGGGGAACCGTCTGCTGGACCCCTTGGAGGGCATTGCCGTGGAGTATCGACCCCTCGTTGCCGCCCGCGAACGGCACGCAGAACGGCATGTTCACCGAGAGGACGTTCAGTCCCTCCCGCACAGCCTGGTCGATGAAGGTCGACTTCTGCGGGCGGGTGGCGTCCGCGCCGCCGTGACGGGAGACCGCCATCATGCCGTTCTCGGCCGGGTTCAGGCCGGTGTAGATGGAGGACATGACCCGCGGGGTGACGCGGGGCACGTCGGCGTCCATGTCGCCCTGATAGGTGTCCTCGAGGAAGCCCTCGAGTTCGCGGGGGGAGAGGGCGTCGACGAAGACGACGACGTCGGTCATATGGGAGAGCACCTCGCGGTGGATTGTTGGGTAGAGCCGTGGTGAGTCATGTTACAGGACGTATGACCCTTCGTTGAGCTTCCAGTCGTCCACGGTGGTTGATGTCGTCACGTTCGACCAGTCGGCCTGAAGCGTCAGGTCGTCGGTCGGAGTTAGTTGTCCGGCGAAGTATCCGGACCAGATGGAACTGCCGTTGAGGCTTCGCGAGAGACTCCAACTCCCATTGGCGGGAACACCCGGTCCAGTCACCCACACCGGCGAGAGCATGGTGTTGGCGCTGCGTGCAGTGCTCGTCGATCCCGTGGTCGGTGCCGAGAGCATGGCGCTGATACCGTAGTCGTTGATTGCATAGGGGTTGTCGTGGCTAATCGTAGCCTGTAGCGTGACCGAGTCGCTCACTCCGATGGAACCGGAATAGTCGATAGTGGCAGTCGTCGTTTCGGACCGAACGGCTGTCGAAGCACTCGACGAACTGACGGTGGCGCCGGATATTTTCAGTGCATTTTTCACGTGGACTTTCCATCCTGTGTCACCGTACCCGTCGGTGGCGGAAACGGTGAAGTACACCGACGAGGCTGCGATACCTGTCATCGTCGTGGTCCAGTTGGTACTGGGATCAGCGTTACCACCATGGCTCCTCATGGCACCAAGCTGTATCCCGGGAGACTGACTGACGGTCGTCTCCACGTAGATGTTCCCAGAGAGGTCCTGCTGGACCTCCCCGGCCGCCCTGCTCGCGTCCATCCCGTCTATCGTATCGGCGTCCAGCCCACTACCAGGGCCCTGGGTCACGACGTCGTTCGGAATCCCGGACAGCACCGCCCGGGCGTCGTAGATGTCGGCGTCCGTGACGCCGCTCGCGCCGGCCGTCACCTCCACGACGGCCAGCAGCACCGAGTCCGATGGGATGCTCGGGGCCTGTGGCGTACTCGAAGCCGTCCCCGCAACGACCGACGCAGCCCCGGTGTCGTCCGCGACCACGAGGTCGTACCGGGGATTGTCGGCGTTTGCACTTCCGAGCGTGACCGATTGGCTACTCACGCTCGCGTCTGTACTGTTCACGACCACCTCGCCGCTCGCCACGTCGAGGCTCAGGTCGTTCGTGCCGCCATCCGAGACGGTGCAGCCGGACTCGACCAGCGTCGAACCGGCCAGGGCGTCCCGCACGACCGCGTTGAAGTCGTTGGCGAAGGGGAACTCGCCGTCAGTGTGCTCTCGCATGGATTTCGTTTCGTTTTACTGTCGTACTTTCGCTCTCTATCAGGCGTTCACCGCCCGTTCGGTCAGCCGGTACTCCACCTCGAAGTCCGAGGTCTTCTGGATGGCCGCGTGGGTGACGCGGGCCTGCAGCGTGTCGTCGCTCTCGACGGCTCCGACCTCGGTCAGGTCGAGGCCGTTGGCCTCCGACGTGGTCAGACGGACGACGAACACTGCCTCGCCGGTGCCGTCGTCGCTGGTCGCCGCCGACTTGCGTATCACCTCGGAGAGGTCGCCGGTCGTGTCGGTCTTCTTCGGCTCGCTCGTGCCGGTCCCGACCGCCAGCTCCGCGACGTCCGACTGGATGCGCTCGCGGATGGCGTCGAGACCGGCGTTCGTCACTGCGCCTGGCATGGTGGTGTGATGTGTTTCTGGTTTCGCTGTCGCGTTTGCAGCTGCCGCACGGTGCTCAGACTATTTCCTGGCGGCTCCCCCGCCGGTCGCCCCAGCGGCCGCCGCCGACGGCCGGGTCGCCCCAGCCACCCCTCGTCGCGCCGAACAGGAGCTGGTCGTCCGGGACGGTTCGCTTGTACGCCGCCAGCTCGAACTCCACGCCGACCGCCTGCGCGAGGTCGACGAACTCCGTGATGGTCGCCGACTCGTCGGCCGCTCGCGAATCGAGCCGGGAGACCTCGTTGCTCAGCGATACGAGCGTGTCGAGGACGCCGTCGGTGTTCTCCGCCAGCTTCAGCTCCGTCTCGTCGTCCGTCCACGCGTAGGAGATCTCGGCGACCCGGAAGTCGCGGTCGACGGCCTGCTCCGGGACGACCACCCGGGTCACGTCGCCGGGGTCCACGTCGAACGCCTCCCACGTCGAGAGCGTCCCAGTCTGGACGACACTCCGGTCGTCCAGTAGCTTCCGGGCCTTGCGCTCTGCGGCCTCCTCCGTGGTTATCTCCGGGAACGCCTTCGTGACGCCGACCACGACCGGGCGGGGCCGGCCGAGTTCGTCGGCCAGCTCCTTCTGGCTCGCGAGGTCCTGCACGGACACCGCGCCGGTGTCGTTGCCCTCGCCGTAGTAGACGGTGACCTCGTTGACCTCGCGCTTCGCGTCCTCCTCGAAGTCGGCGTCGGCGTAGCTCCCCGGCGTGAAGTTCCGGGGGGCCGCGTCGGTCTCCTTCGGCCGGAAGAAGAACTCCCCGGCGTCGTTGGCACCGAACTCCTCGTCGGCGGAGATGGAGGCCAGCTCCGAGACGACCTCGTCTAGGCGCTCGCCCTTCCAGTCGCGATCTATCTGGTCGTCGTTCACGACGGTGACGTTTCCGGGGGCCCAGTCGAGGGGCGTCAGCTCCACCACCAGGTCGTTCAGGATGTCACTGATGGCCGTGTCCGTGTACGACTGGAACACCTGGCGCTTCCGGAGCCAGAAGTCGTGGGAGAGGACCTCCAACTCCGTTTGCTCGCTCTCGGACTTGGGATTGACCACGAAGCCGCCGAACCGGCGGACGAAGGCGGCGTCGACGCCGCCCCAGCGGACCTCGAGGTCGACCTGTGTCGGCCGCCGGTAGGTCTTCGGCTTGTCGCCGTCGGGGTCGTCGAGGGTCACCGTCGCCTGTCGGGCGAACCGATTGAAGGCGTCCGTGACGGACACGTCGAGCAGGTCGGGGTCGTAGACGCCGTCGCTGACGCGGAGCAGCCGCCACTCGACCGTCCCCGGCGGTGCCGGGGCGCTGGCCGCGCCTCCGAACAGGTCGCCGAGCAGGTCGCCGAACGTGGCTCCGTCCGCGGTGCCGTATCTGAAGCCCACGGTCGATCACCTGAAGGCCCGGTAGAGGACCGGCGCGGCCTCGTAGTTCGCGGTCCACTCGAGGGTGAATCCGCCCGAGTCGAGCGACGAGAGGTTCGCCCGGACCCGACCGTCGAGTGTGTCGCCGCTGCTGCTACTCTCTATCAGGTGGACGACCTCGCCATCGCCGACGTAGGTCCGGTGGCCGGTGGAACTGTCCGAGTTGTCGGCCACCATCGAGACGACCTGGTCACCGGTCGCGCTTCCGGCGGCGTAGCCCTCGGAGTGCGAGATGGCGTTGTCGCCGCCGCCCGACTGCGACCCGGAGTAGTACAGGCTGCCGACTGCGGCCTGGTGGAGGTTCCCGTAGAACTCCACGTACTGCGGCTCGAAGCCGGTGGTGACCGACTGGGTGTACGGCGTCGAGTTGGAGGTGTCGGCGACGACGTAGCCGACGTCGACCAGCGGGGTGGGGACGGTGCCGACTACCCGTCGGTCGGTGACGTCCTCGGAGACGACGTCGCTCGCGCCGGCTGCGACCCACACCTCAGCCACGACGGCCGCGGCAGTGGCGTGGAGGTCGGGCGGACTGGGTCGGTAGGTCGCACGGCCCGTCGCGTTCGAGGGCTTCGGGCTCTCGGCGACACCCTTCGCTACCTGGGCCGCACCCGTGCCGTCGACGTAGACGACGTCCTTCCGCGGGGAGGGGTCGCCCCCCTCGAGCGTGACGGTCTGGGCGCTGACGCTCGCCTCGGTGCCGTCGACGACCACGCTTCCGCTGGCGACGTCTATCTCGAGGTCGTTCGCGCCCACGCTCGGGGTGCAGCCCGAGAGGACCGCCGAGCCCTCGAGCACCTTCCCGAGGACGTTGACGTCCAGTGCCTGTGCGCCGTAGCCGTTCCGGGTTTGCATCGTCATTGTGACACCTCAGCGGGGGACCCCCACGACGAACGAGACGGAGTACTCCTGGCGCGCAATACCGCCCTCGGACGGGGGGTCTATCTGGTCTATCTGGACCACGGGGAAGACGCCGTTCGCGACGTCCACGTCGCTGGCCGTGGTCGCGGTGTACTCGTCGGCCCCCTCGTAGAGTCGGAAGGGGCCGCCGACCTGCGTCGCGTAGTAGACGAGGCGGTTCACCTGGTCTCTGGCCGTCGCGGGCGTCGACCCGACGAGGCTCTCGACGTCGCTCGCGTGCGCCGCGGGGAGGTTGTCGGAGTGCTCGAAGCTCCCGCTGACCTCGACCTCGTGGCTGTACGTGCGGTTGTCCCGCGCGACCGCGGGGTTCTCGTTGGGCTGGGTCGCGGTGAACAGGTCGTTGGAGAACGACGGCCGAACCTCGAAGTTCGGCGCGAAGTAGGCGACCACGTCGGTCGTGCCGTCGTCGAAGTGCTTTTCGAGTCTGACTGCAGTGTGGTTCGTCATCTGTCACCTCACGTTGTCGAGCTGGCTGCCGAACTCGCTCGCGATGTCCTCCGAGAGGTTGCGGGAGTCGTGGCGCGTGTTGGGGGCCGGGGCGTCGGAGGTGACCTGCAACTGCTCGATGTTCACCTCGGTACCCCCCGACAGGTCGGAGATGATGGGCGGGGTCGGCGGCTCGACGGCTCCGGGACTCGATCCGCTGCTCGAGTCGCTCCCCGCGTTCGGCCTCGGGGGCGAGAACGGTCCACTGACGACGTTCGACGGGTCGACGATAGCGTTCGACGGGCTGCTCGTTCCGGTCGACGAATCGCCGAGGCCGGGCAACGATTTCCCGGTGCCGGTCTTCGAGCCACGCGTCTCGGTCGGGCAGCAACACGTTCGGCTGGACGAACTACCCATGCCGGGCAGCGAACTCCCGGAGCCGGACGAGGAGTCGCCCAGTCCGGACAGCGGGCCGTCAGAACCGGACGAACTGCCCGAGCCACCAGTGTTGATGAACTGACTGCCCGGGCCGTCCGAGCCCCCCGAGCGGCCGAACATTCCGCCGAAACCGTCGCCGGACCCGCCCGAGCCGCTGGACTCGTCCGAGCCGCCGGACTTCGGGCCGCTCTTGCCGAAGAAGTTATCGATGGCCTTGGAGATGGCCTTCATCTGCTCGCGCTTGGCGCGGTCGATACCGTCGAGACGGTCCTGGAGCCGACGCTCCGCGGCCGCTTCGATCTCCGTCCGGCTCCGGACCTCGAACGGCTTGTCGATGGAGATCTGCTCGAAGCCGCCGAATTCGACCGTCCCGATCTCCATGCTCTCGGGGAGGAACTGGTTGAGCTCCTTCGCGACGGTGTTGAACTTCTGTTGGATGGTGTCGGCGACGTCGTTGACGACGCGGACGATGGAGTTGGCCGCCGACTCCCAGAAGCCGACCATCTGGTTGAGGCCGGTCTTCACCCTCGCGATGGCGACCTCCATCATGAGCCTGAAGCGGTTGACCACCCTCGCGTTGAGCTTCGCAAGGAGCGCACTGAGACTCATCGCGAAGCCCATGAACACCGTCAGGATGTCCCCCAGGATAGCGACGATCTTGCCGGCGAGCCCGGCGAACCGGTCGACGGTCCGCTTGAAGAAGCCGGCGATGATCTGGAGGGCCTCGCCGAAGTCGCCACGGAGGGCGGCCATCGCTGCGCGGACGAGGGTCAGGATGCCGTCGATGTGCTGTAGGAAGAGCGTGCTGATGACGTTCCAGACGACCTTGGTGACCGTCTGGAGGTAGGCCATCGCCGCCTGGAACACCGGCATCAGGGTGTTCACCGTCTCCTTCGTCTCGGAGAGGATCTGCGAGAAGTGGGTCCGCCACAGCGTCGAGAGCTTGTTGAGGAAGGCCATCACTCTCGGCCGCACGAACGCGACGAAATCGGCGATGAGTTGCTTGACGGTCGCGACGACGTTGCTGACTATCTCGCGCATGCCGCCGATGTCGGCCTTCCAGGCGGCGAACAGGAGGGCGAGGGCCCCGATTACTAGCAGTATCGGGGCCAGCAAGCTACCGAGCACGGAGACGACTCCGGCGATTGCCGTTGCGAACGTCGATGCCGCCGTGACACCGAGAATCAGGGCAGAACCGAGCGTGAACAGCATACCGATGCCCGCCTTGACCGGGCCCGAAAGGGACATGAAGCCGTCGGCGACCGTCCTGAGAACGTCCGCGAGTACCTCGAAAACCGGGACCACGGACTTTCCGAGAGCATCGCCGATGTCCCCAAGGCTTCCTGTAATCTTCTCGAACGCCAACTGCAGTTCCGGAACACCCTCGATTATCTCCTTCCAGATGGTTATCAGGCCGCCGGAGACGGAGCCCATCGCCATCGATTGGACGTCGTCCGGCGAAGTGAGATTCGACGATACACGTCTCCCCGTCCGCCTGGCGATACCTCGAGCGGAGGAACCACTGGAGCCTCTACCGGTGTTACCGCCAGACCTACCGCCACTGGTCGTACTGCCGTTGCCGCCGGCTCCACCACCGCTTTCGTCCGTCGGCATCTACCACTCACCTCCCGGCACGCCGACTCTTCCGCTCGGCCTGCTTCTGCTCGCGCTCCCTGGCCTTCTGCTTCCCGCTGAGGACCGCCATGTGCGCTTCGTGCTCGCGCGCCGGCAGCGTCCGGGGGTCGAGGGGACAGCCGTACTCGTCGAAGAACGCCGCGTCCTCGAGGACCCGGCGCTCGAAGACGGATTCGGGTTCGACACGCTTGCCCTCACCCCACCTTCTGAAAGCCGTCGCGCTCCTCGACGGTCAGGGAGCTCATTTCCTCGACGATGTCCACTAGCTCGTCCTGGACGCCCGGCGGCAGCGCGTCGACGTGGTCGGCGCGGCTCGGGTCGAAGCCCTCGGGACCCTCGACGATGCCGTACTCCAGCATCTTCCGGCGGATGACGCCGGTGTCCACGTCCACCTCGGGCTCGCCGCGACCCGTCTGCTGGACCGTCGCGGCCGACTGCTCGACGTCGACGCGCTCCTCGCGGGTGAGACCCCGGAGCGTGAACTCCGCGACCCCCGCGTCGGGCACCTCGACGCCGACGGTCCGGCGCTGCTCCTGCTGGCGCTGGAAGGCGTCGGCCGCCGCCGACCAGTCGAGGGGCTGGTCGGCGTCGTCGTCAGTGTTCTCAGCGGACGGGGCTGGACTGCTCTCATCGGACGGTGCGTCTTGGTTTCGGTCGGTATCGG
>CAZPIG010000082.1:0-3454 GCA_964586205.1 uncultured Halobacteriales archaeon
TCGCTACACCACGCGCGAGCCAACCGTTATCTCCCACCGGCCCGACACCCAAGCCGTGACAGACGACACCGACCTCACGTACACGCCGGCCACATCGCTCGCCGAGCGGGTCCGGGCCGGCGAGGTATCGCCCGCCGACGCGGTCGACGCCCACCTCGCGCGCATCGAGAGGGTGGACGACGAGATAAACGCCTTCGTGACCGTGACCGACGACGTGGCGACCGCGGCCGCGGACGAGGTAGCGGCCGCCATCGACGACGGAGAGGACCCGGGGCCGCTCGCGGGCGTCTCGGTCGCGCTGAAGGACCTCCGGGACATGAAGGAGGGCGTCACCCACACCTTCGGGTCGGCGCTGTTCGCCGACGTGCCCGCGCCCCGTACGACGGCGGTCGTCGAGCGCCTCGAAGCCGCCGGCGCAGTTCCCGTCGGGAAGACGAACGTCCCCGAGTTCGGCCACAAGGGCGCGACCGACAACGAGCTCGTCGGCGCGACCGCCTCGCCCGTCGCGCCGGAGAAGAACGCCGGCGGCTCGTCGGGCGGCAGCGCCGCCGCGGTGGCGGCGGGGATGGCGACCGTCGCCACGGGCAGCGACGCTGGCGGCTCCATCCGCATCCCCGCGAGCGCCTGCGGCGTCTTCGGGCTGAAGCCGTCCTACGGCCTCGTCCCGGTCGACTCCCGGCCGAACGGCTTCGGCACCAAGACCCACCACGTCGTCCAGGGGCCGCTGACCCGGACCGTCGGGGACGCGGCGCTCCTGATGGACGTGCTGTCCGGGCCGCACCCGCGGGACCCCGCCTCCGTCCCCGACCCGGACATCGACTACCGCGGCGCAGTGGACGAGCCAGTCAACGACCTCGCGGTCGCCTACAGTTCGGACCTCGGCGTGTTCCCCGTCTCCGACGCCGTGGCCGGCGTCGTGGACGGGGCCGTCGACGCACTTGCGTCAGCGGGCGCGGACGTCGAGGAGGCGACCGTGGACCACGACCTCTCGATGGAGGAGCTCGCCGACGCCATCGAGACGACCTTCGGCGCGGCCGTCGCGGGCACCGCCGAGACGCTGTCGGTGTCGTTCGGCGTGGACCTGCGCGACCACGGCGACCGGGTGTCCGACAGCCTGCTGGAGCTGATAGCCCTCGGCGACGAGACGGACGTGCGGGACGTGGCCGCGACCGGCGTCGTGCGGACGCAGTTCTTCGACGCGGTGCAGGACGTCCTCGCCGACCACGACCTGCTGGTGACGCCGACGCTGGCGGTGCCGCCGCTGGACCTGCACACCGACCGCGCGACGGAGTGGGAGATGGCGCTGACGTGGCCTTTCAACTGGACTGGACATCCAGCCGCCTCGGTGCCGGCCGGGACCACCGACGACGGCCTGCCCGTGGGGATGCAGGTGGTCGGCCGGCGCTACGAGGACGACACCGTGCTGGCGGCGAGCGCGGCCGTCGAGCGCGAGCGGCCGTGGCACGACCAGTACCCGGAGTGAGGACCACGTTCGGGGAGGGCGTCGTGCCCGTCGACCGAACGCTCCCGTCCGCTATCACAATCACTTTGGCCCACACTTTCCTACCACAGCCCGATGGCCGACCAGCCACCCTCCGACCGGGCCCCGCGGGTCGACGGGATGCCGATTCTGGGGCTCGGGACCTGGCAGAACACCGACCCGGAGCAGTGCGCCGAGAGCGTCCGGACGGCCCTCGAAGCGGGCTACCGGCACGTCGACACCGCCCAGGCGTACGGCAACGAGGCCGCGGTCGGTCGCGGCGTCGACCGCGCCGACGTGGACCGCGCGGACGTCTTCGTCGCGACGAAGGTGTGGACCGACAACCTCGCGCCCGACGCCGTGCGCGAGACGGCCCGCGAGAGCATAGAGCGCCTCGGCACGGACTACGTGGACCTGCTGTACGTCCACTGGCCGGCCGGCGATTACGACCCCGAAGCGACCCTCCCCGCGTTCGCAGAGCTACACGACGAGGGCCTCGTCCGCCACACCGCGGTCAGCAACTTCACGCCCGAGTTGGTCGACGAGGCGACCGAGGTCTGGGGGACCGAGCCGTTCGCGAACCAGGTCGAGATGCACCCGCTGCTTCCACAGGAGGAGCTGCGAGCCCACTGCGAAGCGGCGGGCGTGCACGTGGTGGCGTACTCCCCGCTGGCCCGCGGCGCGGTGCTCGACGTCCCGGAGATACGCGAGGTCGCCGACGACCACGGCGTCAGCGCGGCGCAGGTCGCCCTCGCGTGGGTGCGCGAGAAGGGCGCGACCGCCATCCCGAAGGCGACGAGCGCGGGGCACGTTCGGGACAACTGGGCGTCGCTGGACCTCGAGCTGGACGACGAGGACGTGGCCGCCATCGATTCTATCGAGCGCGAGGAACGGTTCGTTGACCCGTCCTTTGCGCCGTGGTGACTTACTGGGCCGTCGCTGTCCTTCGCACCGTCGTGATGCTACCGATTCGGGTCAGTTGCGTCTGGATTCGATGATCTGGTGCTGTCGCGCTGGTGGTTCCGGCACTAGTGACGGCCATCGCACCCCACCACCGGCGGGTGGGACTGAAAGGGGCGACGTTCTCGGCGTCTTCGCGAGCGGAGCGAGCGAAGGCTCGTCGGAGCTTGCTCCGACGGCGAACCCGGGCGACGTAAGCACCGCAGCCGAGTGAGCGAAGCGAACGAGGTAAGGAGCGCAGCGAGCCCCGGGAGCCGAGAACGTCGGGGCTTTCGAAGACGTAGATACGGCGCTACAGTGGTTGCCGATGCGCTCTAGAAGACATCTGACTCATTGCCCCGAACTCACTCCAGGTCCTCCACAAGCGTCGCCACCGCCTCCCGGCCACCCTCCACGACGTTCTCGCCGTGGCTGACGAGCACCGTCTCGAAGTCGTGGTCCAACAGCCGCCGGACGCTCTCGCGGGCCTGCACGTCGTCGGCGTTGTAGTCCTGGCCGAGCACCGCGAGCGGCCCGGACCAGTCGCCGACGCCGGCGAACGTCGAGTCCACGCCCGCGACGGTGTCGCCGGCCACGAGGACGCCGTCGTGGAGGTAGGCGAGGTTCCCCGGCGTGTGGCCCGGCGCGCCGACCGCCAGCGCGCCGCGGTAGCGGTCGCCGGCCGCCAGCAGGCGATCCGGCTCGATGCCCGCCTCGCGGAGCGCGGGCGCGTCGCCCTCCGGCGCGGCGACCTGGGGGTCCACGGCGGTCCGTAGCCGCGGGACGCCGCCGTAGTGGTCGCCGTCGCCGTGCTCGACGACGACGTACCGGACGTCGTGGTCGCGGGCGACGTCCGCGACGCCCTCGGCGCAGGACTCGTCGCCGCCCCCGAACAGCACCGCGCCCGCGTCCGTCTCGACGACGTGGACCGAGAGTGGCTCGTCGAACTGCCAGTCGAGGTCGTAGGTGTAGATGTCGGGGCGGACCTGCATGCCCAGATGCACGCAATCAAGTGTGAAAACGATGGGGGTTACG
>CAZPIG010000082.1:3554-10034 GCA_964586205.1 uncultured Halobacteriales archaeon
TTACGGGTCGGCAGCGTCGACGCCGACCACCGCCAGGACCTCCGTCAGGTGCTCTATCCGGTAGTCGACCAGTGGCCCGTCGTCGGCCCCGTAGGCGACCGCAGTCAGTCCCATCTCGGCCGCGCCGGCCACGTCGTGGCGGTACCGGTCGCCGACCATCACCGACCGCTCGGGCTCGACGCCCGCCTTCTCCAGCGCCGTCTCGAACATCAGGGGGTCGGGCTTGGTCCGGCCCACCTCCTCGCTGGTGGTGACCGAGTCGAAGTGCTCCAGCAGGCCGAAGCGCGCCAGGATGTCGCGGCCGGCGTCGGCGTCCACGTCGCTTACGACGCCCTGGTGGACGTCGGCCGCCGCGAGGCGCTCGACGGCCGCCTCGGCCCCGGGGTTGGTCGCCAGCCCCTCGCGGGCGCGGTCGTCGAACAGTGGCCGCCACTCCGATTCGGGGAGGCGCTCGCCGACCACCTCGCTCACGCCGCGCGCGTAGGCGTCGATGGCGGAGCGGTACTCCGTCCCGTCGCGCTCGCGGAAGTACGCGCCGACGGCGCGCTTCCACGTCGACAGCGCCTCTTCGACGGGCACCTCGACGGCGTGCTCGTCCAGCAGCGCCGCCACGAAGCGCCGCTGGCCGGCCTCGACGGTCGAGAGGTCGAGGATGACGCCGCCGATGTCCCAGAAGACGGCGTCGTACTGGTCGGTCATACGTGGCCCCTATCGGGGTGTCGGCAAAGAGGTGTCGCCCTGGGCTTCGAGGAGCGGGTCGTCCGCCGCGTCGGCGAAACCGAAGTCGGGCGATTCGTTTTAGGCCAACCTAAAAATTCAAGTGGCCCGGGCGACACCCTCCGGTCGATGACCGTCACGAGCGAGGACGCGGCCGGGTCCGGCGAAGAGGGCCGAGTCGAGCCCGGGAACGAGAACGCGACCGATTCCGACGACGGAGCGCAGCAGTTCACCTTCGACGACGTGGCCGTCGTGATGGGGACCTACGACGAGGAGGAGGCGGTCGGGACCGTCCTCGACGACGTCGAGCGCGTCACCGACGGCCGCGCCGAGGTGGTCTGCGTCGACAGCTCCAGCGACCGCACGCCCGAGATAGCCCGCGAGCGCGGCGCGCGCGTCGTCCGCCAGCAGCCCCAGGGGTACGGCGTTGCGCTCGCGCGGGCCATCGCGGAGGCCGACCGCCCCGTCGTCGTCACCACCGACTGCGACGACACCTACCCCATGGACCGGCTGCCGGACCTGCTCGCGGCCATCAACGACGGGGCGGACGTGGTGAGCGCCGACCGCCTGAGCCGGGGGGCCGACACCATGCCCGCGCTGAACCGCCTCGGCAACCACGCCTTCGCGGCGCTGGCGAGCGTCCTCGTGGGTCGCCGACTCCGCGACGTGACCACGGGCATGCGCGCCTACCGCGCCGAGGTGCTCGACGCCATCGAGTGGACCGAGAACACCGGCCTCTCCGCCGAGCTGCTCGTCCGGCCCGCGATGCGGGGCTACGACGTCCGCGAGGTGGCCGTCGACTACGGCGAGCGCCGCGGGGAGACCACGCTCGCGCCCGTCCGCGGCGGCGCGGCCATCGGGGGGTCCATCGTCCGCGTCGCCGTCGAGGAGCGGCTCGGAGCCGGCGATTGAATCCGGACTCGCCAGCTTCCTCTGCCCGCTGTCGTTCACCGCCGTCGCCGACGCCGCGACCCGCACGCCGCGCGCGTAGTCGCCGCCGTCCTGCAGGTACGTCCCCTCCGAGCCACAGCGGGCGCGGAGCCGGCAGACTCGCGTCTCCGGCGGCCAGACCACCCGGACGCCCTCGGCCGTGGGCTCGACGGTGACGACCTGCCGGTACGTGATGGACGCGCCGCCGGGCTGGACGAAGCGGACGGAGAGGGGGACCTCGGCGGGGCCGTCGTAGCGGAGTGTCTCGTTCTCTCCGGAGAGGTGTGCTCCGTCGGGGCCGAGCACCCACGTGACGGTCACCGACTCCCGGTCCGTCGCGTCCAGCGGCGCGTGGATGGCCTCCGGGCCGTCGCCGAGACTGACGGTCGCGCCGGCGGCCGCCTCGGGGACGCCGACCGTCGTGGTCACGCGCACCCGGTCGCCGCGGCGGACGGCGAGGCGGGCCAGTCCGGCGGCCACCCGGTCGCCGCGCGGTGGAGCCCACTCGCCGCGGACGCTGAAGCGGTACGGCGTCCGGTCCGGGAAGGCGTCGAGGACGGCGAGGTCGCCGGCGGCGTCGCGGTCCATCGCGTACACCGTCGGCCCGTCGAGGCCGGCCCCGTTGCGGAGCGTCTGGAACGGGTGGTTCAGCCAGTCGCCGTACGGCGTGGGGACGAAGACGACGGCGTTCCGGGGTGGGCCGTCCTCGAAGGGTTCGTAGGCCGAGGCGTACGTCTCGGTCCACGCCTCGTTGCGCGAGAGCGGCGGACCGAGGGCCCCCGCCTCGACGGCTCCGGCGACGGGCACGGCGACGAGCAGCGCCGCGAGCAGGACGGCGCGGGCCGCCCGCGGGTCGAGTCGTGCGGTCGTCGCGGCGCGCAGGCGACGCCAGCAGACGACCGCGCCGTAGCCGCCGAAGACCGCCAGCGGGACGAGCGCGTCGAAGTGGTAGACCGGCCCGAACAGCGCCACCAGTCCGTCGCCCCGCTGTTCGAGGCGGCCGAGGAGGTTCAGGGTGCCCCAGAAGTAGACGTTGCCCGCCGCGACGCTGGCGAAGACGCCGGCCAGCAGCAGGCGGACTGTGCGGTCCGGGAGCCCGCCACTTGCCCTGTCTTCGGTGGAAGTCGCACAGTCAGCGATGACCCGAACGCCGGCCCCGCGGAACCCCGCTGCGACCCCCACGGCCGCCAGCGCCGTTCCGAGCGCCCCGAGCGGCCCCCACCGCGTCAGCAGCAGCCAGAGCGAGCGTGCGTTCGCGCGGAGCGCGAGCGCGGGGTCGTACACCCGCGAGTGACCGAGGATGGCCCGCCGGCCGAAGCCGATGCCGTCCCGGGGCGCGAACGCCTCGTAGGGGAACAGCAGCGCCGAGCCGGTCAGCGCCCGGTTGTACGCGAGCGTCACCGCGACGAACAGCAGGCCGCCGGCCGCGACGACCGCCTGCCGGCGGACGACTCGCCACCGGGTCCGCGCGTCGGTGGACTGTAGAGCCACCACCAGCGTCCAGCTGGCGTGGACGACGAACGGGAGCGCGACCAACACGGCCGTGTACGGCCGCGAGAGGAAGGCGTAGCCGACGGCGAGCCCCGCCAGCGCCGCGTACCGCAGCGACTCGCGCCGGTGGGCGCGCACGTACGCCAGCGCGAACAGCGCGCCGAACAGCGCCGTCGGCGCGTACGAGAGCACCGCGCTCGCGCCGAAGACGAACGTCGGCGCGGTGACGAGCAGCGCGGCGGCGGCCACGCCCGTCCACCGGTCGAACGCCTCGCGCGCGAGCCCCGCGGTGGTCAGGACCAGCCCCGCCGCGACGAGCGCGAGCACCGGCCCGACCGAGCCGACCGTCGCCAGCCCCACCGCGAGCAGCAGCGGGACGCCGGGCTGGTACTTACCGTACAGCCGGCCGCCGTCCTCCACGAAGAACCACGGGCGGACGGCGTCGGCGAGGTCGCCCGCCTCGAGCGCGAGCCGGCCGTCCGCGAGCAGCGCGGCCTGCTGGAGGTAGACGCCCTCGTCGTGGTTCGCCGAGAGGTGGGCGAACACCTCGCGGCCGACGAGGAGGACCAGCGCGGCTGCGAGCAGCGCCACCAGCAGCGTCGCCGCGGTCGCGGGGCGGGTCCGTAGCTCGCGCAGACGGGCCCGAATCCCCCGCAGAATTGTCCGCGCACGCCGCGCGGCGCGCACCGGTCGGGAGGCCATCAGTCGGCGTCCGGCCGGGGGTCCCGCCAGCCCTCGCCGGTGGCCGAGTGGGTGGAGTCCCCGCCGTTTCCGGTGGCCCGGGAGCCTCCGGCCGCCTCGCGGTCCGGGTCCGCCGCCGACGTGCCGGTCGTCCCGCCCGCAGGGGACGCGTCGGCCGGTCCGCTCGCCGCGGACGCGCCGCCCACTGACCCGCCGTCGGTCTGCGGGGCCGGGAACCACGCGAGGTCGTGGTCCGCGGTCACAGAGACGTCGACGGGCGCGTCGATGGGTACCTGCTCGGTGTGGTTGTGCATGCACTGGACGACGTCGCCGTTGTCTAGCTCGACGTGGTACAGCACCGTCGGCCCGAGGTAGCGCCGGTGGGTGACCCGGCCGTCGGCGGAATCCGGACCGCTCCCGCCGTCGCGCCCATCTCCCTCCGACTCGGTCCCGCTGCCACCGTCCGCCGCCCCGACGGGCCGCGCGGTCACGTCGTCCGGCCGGACGAGCACCTCGATGGGCGTCTCGTCGTACTGCTCGGCGAGGCCGTGGACCCGGTCGCGGGGGACGGTGCCCACGCTCGTCTCGACGCTGTCGCCGCTGACGTAGCCCGACAGGAAGCTCGCGTGGCCGAGAAAGCCCGCGACGAAGCGGGACTCGGGCTGCTGGAACACCTGCTCGGGCGGCCCGACCTGCTCGATGGCCCCGTCGGAGACGACCGCGACCCGGTCGCTGATGGACATCGCCTCCTCCTGGTCGTGGGTCACCGAGACGGCGGTGACGCCGGCGTCCTTGAGGATGGCCCGGACGCGCTGGCGCATCTCGACGCGGAGGTCCACGTCGAGGTTCGAGAACGGCTCGTCGAGCAGCAGTATCTCCGGCTCCGGGGCGAGCGACCGCGCGAGCGCGATCCGCTGCTGCTGGCCGCCCGATAGCTCGTCGGGGTAGCTGTCGCCGTAGCCCTCGAGGTCGACCAGCTCCAGCAGCTCCGCGACGCGGGCCTCGCGCTCGTCGGCGGGCCGGTCGGCCAGCCCGAAGCCGACGTTCTCGGCGGCGGTCAGGTGCGGGAACAGCGCGAACTCCTGGAAGACGACGCCGACGCCCCGCTGCTCGGGCGCGACGAAGCGGTCCCCGTCGGCGACCGTCTCGCCGCGCAGGGCGATGCGGCCGCCGTCGGGGCGCTCCAGCCCGGCCACGAGACGGAGCGTCGTCGTCTTGCCGCAGCCGCTCGGACCCAGCAGCGTCAGTATCTCGCCCTCGCGGACCGACAGCGTCATGCCGTCGATGACCGTCTCGGAGCCGTAGCGCTTGTGGACGCCGTCGAGCTCGAGGACCGGCTCGGCGGCCCCGGCCTCGTCCGTCCCGACTGTCCCGTCCGCTCCGACTGTCGCGTTCGTCCTCTCCACGTCGTCCGTTCGCTCCGTGCCGCCCGTCGCGTCCGTTCGGTCCGCCCCGTCCGTCGTCCGCGTCGTGTGGTGGCTACTATCTGACATCGTATCCCTCCTGGGACAGCAACACGAGCATCGAGAGCCCGGAGACGACCACGAGTATCAGCGCCGGCACGGCCGCGTGGCCGTAGTGGCCGGACTGCTGGACCCGCCAGATGTGGGTCACCAGCGTGTCGAAGCCCGCGGGCTGCAGCAGCAGCGTGGCCGGAAGCTCCTTCATCGTGGTCAGGAACACGAGCGCCGCGCCGCCGAGCAGCCCCGGCGCGACCAGCGGCAGCGTGATGTCGCGGAACGCTCCCACCGAGGTCCGGCCCAGCGTCCGTGCGGCCTCCGGAAGCTGGGGGTTGACCTGCAGGAACGAGGCCTTCGCCGACCCGACGGCCTGGGGCAGGAAGCGCACGACGTACGCGAACACCAGCAGCGGGAGCGTCTGGTAGATGGCCCCGAGGTACCGCGAACCGAGGAAGACCACCGCCAGCCCCATCACGACCCCCGGAACGGCGTAGCCCACGTAGGCGGCCCGCTCCAGCAGCACCGACGGCAGCGAGCCGTGCCGCGCCGCGAGGTAGGCGACCGGCAGCCCCGCCAGCGCCGCCACGAGGGCGGCCGCCGCCGAGACGCCGACCGAGTTCAGCGCGTAGACGGGCTCGAATGCCAGCGACGGCGCGCTCGCGCCGCCGCTGGCGAGCAGCCACGTCCCGAAGACGCCCACCGGCAGCCCCAGCGCGAGCAGCGGCACCAGCGCGCAGGCCGCGGCCACGGGCCACCGCCACGGCCCGAGGCGAACCGTGTCCGACACTCGGCCGCCCTGGCGGCCGGTCCGTAGCGCGTCGTCGTCGCCGACCCGCGACTCGACCGCCAGTATCAGCAGCGTCACCGCCAGTAGCTGCAGCGACAGCAGCGCCGCGTAGTCCGCGTGGAAGAGGTTGTACTCGACGTAGATGACCCGCGTGAAGGCGTCGAAGCGCATTATCTGCGGCGTCCCGAAGTCCGAGAGGGTGTAGAGCGCGACCAGCAGCCCGCCGGCCCCGATGGCCGGGCGTATCTGCGGCAGCGTCACCCGCCGGAACGCCCGCCACCGGGAGTGCCGCAGCGTCCGGGCCGCGTCCACCAGCGTCGTGTCCATCGACTTCAGCGCCGCGCGCGCCGTGATGTAGACGTACGGGTACGTGTAGAGCGTCAGCACGAACGTCGTCCCCGCCAGCCCGTAGAC
>CAZPIG010000083.1:0-10023 GCA_964586205.1 uncultured Halobacteriales archaeon
GGGTCCCGGCGGGCCCGCGCCGCGAGGTCGGCGTCGTGGACCGCCACCCGCTCGGCGAAGCGGCCGGCGGCGACCAGCAGGGCGGCGGCCGCGTCCTCGTACGCCCGCTCCGTGCCGCCGGTGCGGGTGACGACTGTCTCGACGTCCCGTGCTTCGAGCGCTGCGACGACGGTCGCCCGGCAATCCGGGCGCGCGGCGAGGTCGCCGTCGCCGGGACAGTCGGCGGCGTCAACGACGAGCCGGTCGCCACGGGCGGCGGGTCGACACCGACAGTCGGTCCCGCCGTCGCTCCGGAGGGCTGCGAGCAGGTCGGGCATGGCCCGGGTTGGTCGCGCTTCCCGGCATAAATCTGCGGCCGGAGCCTCCCGAAGCGTCCGAACGGAACTGCACGAGTGGCCGTACTGTCGCTCGCCGTCCGGAACTCCCGGCGATGGACTCGTCTAAACACTCGGACGGAAGTCGGCGGAGTCAGTTCGCCGTCCGGGCTCCGATGCAGCCTTTTGGCGCTGGGCGAGAAACGTCCGGAGGGGGCGACATGTTCAAGCTCACCGCCGAGAACACGAACGCCGTCGAGCACCGCCTCGCCGGCGACACGCTCGTCTTCGAGTGTCCGAACTGCGAGTGGGGGGAGGTCGTCGTGACCGCGGCCATCGAGGGCCCCGGGGACGCCTGCTCGGACTGCGGCGCGCGGTTCGAGCTGTTCGCGGAGCGGGTCGGGGAGGGCCCGGACGACGCTGGCGAGGAGGCCGCCGGCCCGGACGGCGTCGACACGGACGAGGCGCAGGAAGCCGACGGGAAGAGCACTGGCGGGACCGACGCCGACGGGACCTCCGACAAGTGAGGACGGAGAAATCACCGCACCGAGCGCCGCTGTCAGTCGCCGGACCGCTACCGTCTGCTGTCGGCCGTCGTCGGAGGTCGCCGCCGGAGGTCGTCGTGGAGGTCGCCACTGTCGGTCGCTGCCGGAGGTCGTCGTGGAGGTCGCCACTGTCGGCCGTCGTCGGAAGTCGATGTCGGAGGCCGACGCCGGAAGTCGATGTCGGAGGCCGACGCCGGAAGTCGACGCTTGCCGACGGTTTCTCGGGAACAATGGGGTCCGGCCGGAAACGATAAAGGCCTCCGGTCGCCAATTGGCAACCATGTCGAGCAACAGGGTGGGTTACAGGAACGTACGTCGCACGCTGCCCTCGCTGGCGGTGGTCGCGCTCGTGCTCGCGGCGGGGTGCTCGGGGAGTCTGCTGGAGGGCTCGTACACGTTCGAGTCCTCGCCGGCGACGGTCGAGGACGGGGCGATAACGGAAACGGGGTTCCAGGAGCTCGAGAGCCGGCAGTTCTGGGTGAACAGGACCCGCACCGTCAACGACCAGGAGATAGAGGTCCACGTCTCGAACAACGCCGTCCTCTACGCGAAGTCGACGGAGATAGGCGGCGAATCGACGCCGTACGCGGGCTTCGTGACCATCACGTCGCCGAAGGCCAGCGTCCTCGGCCAGTCGATGAACCCCCTGTCGCGGATGTCCAACCGCGAACTGGTCGACCGCGCGAAGTCCTACGTCGACGACATCGCCGGCGACCGCTTCGGCGAGCTAAACGACGTCCGCGAGGTCGGCTCCAGCCAGGCGACGGTGCTCGGCACGGAGACCGAGGTGAGCCGGTTCCGGGCGACGGGCGAGACGCGCACCGGCACGCCCGTCGAGGCCGTCTTCTTCGTCACCAAGGTCACCCACGGCAGCGACATCGTGGTGCTCGTGGGGGCCTACCCCGAGCAACTCGGGACGGGGGACTCGGCGGTCAGCATCGACGAGAGCAGCGCCATCCGGACGATGATGGGCGCTATCTCCCACGAGGAGTAGTCGCGCGGTCCCCGTGTTCTCCGTCGCTCCGACGACCCAGCCCCGCGTGCGCTCACTCCTCGACGAACTCCACGAGGACGCCCCCCGTCGAGCCCGGGTGGAGGAAGGCGACGTCGTGGCCCCACGCGCCGGGGCGGGGCTCGTCGTCCACGAGGTCGACACCGAGCTCGCGGGCCGCGTCGAGCGCGCCAGCGACGTCCGGCGTCGCCAGCGCGACGTGGTGGATGCCGGGTCCGTTGCGGTCGAGGTAGTCCGCGACGGTCCCCTCGTCGACGGGCTCCAGTAGCTCGACGTAGCCGTTCCCGAGGTCGAGAAAGACCACGTCGAGGCCGTCGAACGTCTCGCGGTGGGCGACCGGGGCGTCGAGGAGGGCCGCGAACAGGTCCGCCAGCGCGTCGGCGTCGTCGGTGGCGACGCCGAGGTGGTGGAACTCCATGGGCGTCGCTGGGGCGGGCGGGACCATAACTTCCGGCCCCGACCTATTTGCTCGCTCGCGCACTACTCCCAGACGGTTCCATGGTTTTCAAGAAAGTCACACTCATCGGCACCAGTTCCGAGAGCTTCGACGCGGCGGCCGACGACGCCATCGACCGCGCCGAGCGCACCCTCGAGAACATCAAGTGGATCGAGGTGGAGAACCTCGGAGTCGAGCTGGCGCGCGCCGAGAACCGGGAGTACCAGGCCGAGGTCGAGGTGGCGTTCGAGCTGGAGGAGTAGGGGAAAGGGGACGGCAGCCGAGTCGAGGACGGCACCGAAAGCGCCCGGCTATCGAGGGGGGGTCAGGTCCGGAAGCTCTCCCCGCAGCCGCACTCGCTGACGACGTTGGGGTTGTCCACCGTGAAGCCCGCGCCCTGGAGGCCGGACTCGAAGTCCAGCACCGAGCCCTCGACGTAGTTCATGCTCGCCGGGTCGACGAACACCCGGAGGCCGTGGTGTTCGTAGACGGTGTCGTCGTCCTCCGGTGCCTCGTCGAAGCGCATCCCGTAGGAGAGGCCCGCGCAGCCGCCCTGCTGGACGAACAGCCGGAGCCCGCCGACGTCGAGCGCCAGGCCCTCCTCGTCCATCAGGTCGAGGGCCTTCTCGGCGGCGGCCTCGGTCACCTCGATTTCCGGTACGTCCTCGACCTGCGCGCCGGTGCTCATGGTCGTGGCTTCGGAGTGCCAGGCTCATAACAGTGACGCCCGCGGTTGGGCGATGTTGGATAAGCTGGTTTTCATACCCCGCCGACAACTTAGTCTTCGAAAGCCCCCGGCCGCTCGGCTCCCGCGGCGCTCGCGGCCTCCGGCCGCTCGCGCGGTCCGAGACCCTCGCTTCGCTCGGGTCTCGCGCTCGCTGCGGTCCTCGCCCCTCGTTCACTCGGGGCTGCGGTCCTTACGTCGCCGGGGTTCGCCGAGCGGCCGGCCCCTTTCAGTCCCACCCGATGGCGGTTGGTTCACCGGCACTATCCACGAGCAAGCGCGCTTATCTCAACACCACCGAGGCTGCGGTCCCGCTACGCTGCGACTCCTCGTCACGACACGACCCCCAACGTCCGCCGGAGCTGTCAGAATCACGTCCCGAATCCCAGTCGAACGGTCCGAACGGACGAAAGAACAATTTGGGTGGAGCCAGTTGGTGGGCCCGTGCCGGACGACGAACCAGACGCGGGGGACGTTCGGGAGGCCACCAGCGAGGAGGTCCGGGAGATGCTGGACCAGATCCCGGACATCGAGCCCCCGGACGGCGAGTCGGTGGACCTCGACGACCCGCGGCTCCCCGAGGAGCTACCGGCGGTCCCGGCGGACGCGCGGACGGTCCAGGGGCCCGAGGGAGCCGTCGACCCGGCGGACTCGCGGGCCATCCTCGAGCTGCTCACCACCGTCGAGCGCCAGCCCAGCGAGGACCTCGACCGCTACCACGTCCGCGTGGGGCTGGCGGCCGGCGACGACGCGGGCGCTATCGTGCTCCGCGAGGTCGACAGCGAGTTGGACCTGCTGACCGCCGAGCCCGACGAGGAGAGCGTCGGGGCCGCGGACCCGGACGACCCGCTCGACATGGTGCTCGCCAGCACCCACGGGGCGCGGACCATCGCCTCGGCGCTGAACCGGATGGGCCAGGTCGAGTGGGTGGTCGTCACCGACGTGACCGCCGCGGGGCTGGACGAGGTCCTCGAGGCGGTCGCCGACGAGCCGGCGACCACCGGTCCGGACCAGGCCCGCACCGACGAGCAGTTCGAGCAGCTACGCGAGGAGGTCGGGGAGGCAGGCTTCGACGACGTCGAGGCCGCCCTCGAGGACGTGACCCTCGAGACCACCGAGGACGACGAGGAAGACGTCGACGTGGGCGACGTCGACCTCGACGAGCTGGTGGCCGGCGACGCCGGCGAGACGCCCCGGGAGGCCGGCAGCACCGTCGAGGCGCTGCTGGCGGAGCTGCGGTCCGGACAGGTGGCTGACGGGGCCATCGCGGAGCTGCGGTCCGCGCTCGGGGCGGCCGCCGCCGGCGCGGACGCCGGTGGCGAGGGCGACGTCGGCGACCTCCGGACGACCGTCGAGACGCTCAGCGACGCCGTGACGGCGGCCACCGACGACCGTCGCGAGCTGGAGCGCCGCATCGCCGGCGTCGAGGACCAGGTGGCGGCCGTGAAAGGGGAGGTCGAGTCGGGCGCGGCCGCCGACGGCGACGTCGCCGAGCAGCTCGCCGCCCTCAAGTCGACCGTTGAGGAGCTTCGCGAGGAGGTCGAGCGCGGCCGCGCGTGGCGCGAGACGGTCCGCCAGGCGATGGCGGGCGACTCCGAGGAGTGAGACGCGGTCGACGGGCGACGCGGGCGGGTCTCTCCACACTTTAAGTCCCGCGCCGGCCCAGATGCCGGTAGCATGTACAAGCACGTCGCCCTGCTCGTCCGCAAGCCGGAGCTGTCCCACGAGGAGTTCGTCGACCACTGGCAGAACAACCACACGCCCATCGCGCGGGAGATAGAGGGCGTCGTCAAGTACACCACCGTGCAGCCGGTCGACGCGGACGCGGCAGAGTACGACGGCATCGCGGAGCTCTACTTCGAGGACCTCGGGGCGCTGTACGACGCGCTCGGCAGCGAGGGCTCGCGGGACTACGACCCCGAGAAGGGCACGGCGAAGGAGGCCCGCGAGGACGTGGACGACTTCCTCGCGGTCCACGAGCGACCGCGGCTCATCGGCGAGGAGGTAGTCGAGAAGGACGAGACCGACGGCGACACGACGGGGCTGTACAAGCACTCCGCCTTTCTCGTCCGCAAGGATGGCATGACCCACGAGGAGTTCGTCGACCACTGGGAGAACACGCACGTCCCCATCGCGCGCGAGATACCGGGCGTGGTTCGGTACGCGCGCGTGGTGCCGACCGAGCCCGAGCACGCGGAGTTCGACGGCATCGCGGAGCTCTACTTCGAGGACCTCGGGGCGCTCCGGGCGTCACTGGGCGAGAGCGGGTCGCGGGACTACGACCCCGACGACGAGCAGTCCGCGGCCGCGCGCGAGGACGTGGACAACTTCCTCGCCATCGAGGAGCGCCCGCGGCTCATCGGCCGGGAGACGGTCCAGAAGGACGAGACGCGGTGAGGACGGCGCTCCGTCGGTCGCCGTCGGTTTCCGTCGGTCGCCCACGGTTTCCGTCAGCCGCCGCCGACGGCCCTCGGTCGGTCGCCGACAGCCCTCCGTCAGCCGCCGACGGCCCTCCATCGGTCGCCCCCCATCTCCGTCGCGGCACTCGCGCGGTGACGGACACCACCGCGCGACCGCGACGGCACTGCCACGTACGGAAATCGTTAAGAACGTCAGGCCCTAAGGGGAGGCTACGATGGACGACTTCACCGAGGAGGAGCGACGCATCCTCGCGTACCTGCGCGACAGCGTCGCCCGGGGAGAGCGGTACTTCCGCTCGAAGAACATCGCGGACGCCCTCGAGTTGTCGAGCAAGCAGGTCGGGGCGCGGCTTCCCCGACTCGCGGAGAAGTCCGAGGACGTCGACATCGAGAAGTGGGGGCGGGCGAAGTCCACGACGTGGAAGGTAACGCCGAGCTAACTCCGCCGGTGGGGCCGACAGGGGCGGCGGCTTTTTCACCGTCGCGTCGGAAGGGCCGGTATGACAGTCCGGGAGGAGCGCGTCCTCGAGGTCGCCGCCCCGCCGGCGGCGGTCTGGGAGGCCATCGCCGACCCGGAGCTCCGCGCGAACGCCATCAGCGTCGTCTCGCGGTACGAACTCGACGCCCCCGACGGCAGCGAGGCGACGTGGCACCTCGAGCTCCCAATCCCACTGCTGGGCCGGCTGGTACCCGTACACACCGAGGAACGGGTCCGCGAACCGCCGAACCGCGTGGAGTTCGTGGGCCACTCGCGCGTGATGCGCATCCGCGGCGAGCACGTCGTCGAGCCGACGGAGACGGGGACCCGCGTGACGAACCGCTTCGTCGTCGACGGGAAGGTGCCCGGCATCGAACGGTTCTTCCGCTCGAACCTCGACACGGAGATGGAGAACCTGGAGCGCGCCATCCGCGAGCGCCTCGAGGAGGGGGAGGAGTGATGGAGGACGAGGACGAACGGGCCGGAACGATGGAGGACACGACGAAGCTGGCGCTCGCACAGCTAGACGTCGCTGGCGGCGACGTGGCGGCCAACGTGGCCGCCGCCGAGGGGGCCGTCGCCGACGCGGCCGCGCGCGGCGCGGACCTCGTCGCCCTGCCGGAGATGTTCAACGTCGGCTACTTCGCGTTCGACGACTACGAGGCCGCCGCCGAGGGGCTCGACGGGCCGACGCTGTCGCGGCTGGCCGACGCGGCCGCCGACCACGACGTGGCGCTGCTCGCTGGCACCGTGGTCGAGGACCTCGCCGCCACCGAGGGCCCGACGCCGGCCGACGAGGGCCTGGCCAACGCCGCGGTGCTGTTCGACGCCGACGGCCAGCGCCGCCTGGTGTACCGCAAGCACCACCTGTTCGGCTACGACTCGGCGGAGTCGGAGCTGCTCGTCCCCGGCGAGCGCGTGGCGACGACCGACCTCCTCGGCTTCACGGTCGGAGTCACCACCTGCTACGACCTGCGGTTCCCGGAGCTGTACCGCGAGCTGCTCGACGAAGGCGCGACGCTCGTGCTGGTCCCGAGCGCGTGGCCGTACCCGCGCGTCGAGCACTGGCAGGTGCTGCCGAAGGCCCGGGCCGTCGAGAACCTCGGGTACGTGGCGACGGTCAACGGCGTGGGCGAGTTCGCGGACGCGTCGCTGCTCGGCCGGTCGGCGGTGTACGACCCGTGGGGCACCCGCGTGGCGGCCGCCGGCGACGACCCGGCGCTGGTCACCGCCGAGATAGCGCCCGAGCGGGTGGCCGAGGTCCGCGCGGAGTTCCCGGCGCTCCGCGACCGGCGGTGACGGGAGCCGACGACCACCCGGACGAGCCCCGAACCGCGGACGGGCGAGCGGTGCGTCCGCCGTCACCGATATTGCTCTCCAGCCCCAGAACTGTCGACGACCCTCCGGCGGGCGGGCGAGGGGAGCGCCTGCCGAGCGACCGGGACAGGAGAGCGCCGCGACGCCGGACCACTGCGACGCCGGACCACCGCGACGACGAACTGTCCCGCCCCCGACGGTCGTCTCGCCGCCGGTGGACGCGAGCGTCCCGGGCACCGCCCTCCCGCCAGCCACGTAGTTTTGCACGAATCATGCAAATCCTTTTACCGGCAGCACGCGAACACCCGGCGAGATGGCCGACTCACTGGCGGAGTACCTCCAGAAGGACATGGAGTGCGAGGGGCTGCTGGAGTGCATCCACGGGCTCGGCGAGCTAGACCGGCGGTGCTTCGAGGTGCTCGTCGAGAGCGGCGAGCCGCTGACCGTCGACGAGGTGGCCGACCGCATCGACCGCGAGCGCTCGACGGCCTACCGGGCCGTCCAGCGGCTGCTCCAGGCGGGCTTCGTCCAGAAGGAGCAGGTCAACTACGACCAGGGCGGCTACTACCACGTCTACCGGCCGACCGACGCCGACGAGGCCGCCGACGACATGCAGCGGCTGGTCAACGACTGGTACGCGAAGATGGGCCAGCTAATCGGGGAGTTCCGCGAGAAGTACGACGAACTGGACGAGGCCGCGGTCGCGGAGGGCTGACGTGCCCGAGCGGTCGGGGAGCGACGACGAGGCGGCCACGCACGCGTCCGACTCCGGGCCGGACGGCGAGCGGGCGGCGACAGCCGCCGACGCGACGAGCACTGCTGACGGGGCGGTGACGGCCGCCGACGCCACGGTTCCGGACGCCGTCGCCGAGCGCCTCGACGACGAGGACCTCCTCTCGACGGCGGCGGCGCTGGTCGGCATCGACACACAGAATCCCCCCGGCGAGACGGTCGCGGCGGTCGAGTACGTCGCCGACGCCCTCGCCGAGGTCGGCGTCGAGAGCGAGCGGGTCGGCCCCGACCCGTCGAAGCCGAACCTCCTCGCGCGGCTGCCCGGCGGACGCGACGTAATGGACGGAAGCCGAGCGACGGACGAGGGCGACGCGGCGAGCCAGGACGACGCCACGCTACTCCTCGTGGGCCACCTCGACACCGTACCGTTCGACGCCGCGGCGTGGAGCCGCGACCCGCTGGGCGAGCGCGACGGCGACCGCCTGTACGGCCGCGGCGCGACGGACATGAAGGGGGCCGTCGCCGCGATGCTTTCGGCGGTCCGGGCCTACGCCGCGGCGGACGTCGCGCCGCCCGTGGACCTGACACTCGCGCTGGTCGGCGACGAGGAGACCGCCGGCGAGGCCGGCCTGCCGGCGGTGCTCTCGTCCGACGCCCCGGCGGCCGTCGACGCCCTCGCGGCCGACGCCTGCGTCGTCGGCGAGCCCACCTGCGAGGACGGCCGCCACTCCGTCTGCGTCGCCGACCGCGGCAGCATCTGGCTGACTCTCGAGGCCGAGGGCCGCGCCGCCCACGGCTCCCGGCCCGCGGCGGGCGTCAACGCCGTCGAGCGGCTCTGGGCCGCCCTCGAGGCCGTCGAGGCCGCGCTCGCCGAGCGCCCGCTGAACCTCGTCCCCGAGGTCGAGACCATCGTCGAGGAGTCGGTGGCGTTCTTCGCCGCCAGCATGGGCGAGGCGGCCGCGCGGGCGACCTTCGAGCACCCGACGGTCAACCTCGGCCGCTTCTCGGGTGGCGAGGCGATCAACACGGTCCCCGAGCACGCCACGGCGCACCTCGACGTGCGGCTGACGGCGTCGGTGTACACGCCGGACGTGGTGGCGGAGGTGCGCGAGGTCGTGGCGGCCCACGAGGGCGTGGAGATAGCCGACGTCTCGTGGAGCGTCGGGAGCTACGAGTCGCCGGACAGTCCCGTGGTCGACGCCACGGTCGCGGCTGCGGAGTCGGTTTGTGGCGAGCGGGTCTACCGCCGGAGCGCGACGGGCGGCGGCGACGCCAAGCGGCTCCGGTCGGCGGGCATCCCCACGGTGGAGTTCGCGTTCGGCCCCGACAACGCCCACGCCGTCGACGAGTACACGACCGTCGAGGCGCTCCGGCACAACGCGGAGACGTACGCGCGCCTGCCCGCGGTGCTGGCGGCCGCGCTGGACGGTGCGGACGACTGAGGAATCCGGTCGCTGTCCGGCCCGCCGGTCGTGCGACTACTCCTCGCGCTCCAGCAGGTCCCGCCGCTCCTCGAACTCCTCGTGGGAGAGGTCTCCCCTGGCGAACGCCATCCGTAGCTCCTCTATGGCGGGGTCGCGGCCGGCCGGGCGGCCGCGACCGGCGAACGCCCGGTAGGCGAGGTAGCCGACGGCGACGAGCAGTACCAGCGGCACGAGCCCCGAGACGACCGCGAGGACCGGCGAAACCACGCTCCCGCCCATCCCCCACCCCATCATCCCGACGCCCACGACCGGCATCACCAACAGCACCAGCAGCGCCGGCACGAGTAGCAGCGCGAGTACGAGTATCAGCACGACCCACGGTAGCGAGTCGGTGGCGGTGGCCATACGTGTGAGTATGGTAGCCGTCGAGTTAGCCGTTAGCATGCGCGTCGGGGTAGTGTTTGGAGAAGGCATCCAGTTCTCCGGATACTGCCGCTTGGTGCTCGGAAGCCCCGGCGCGCTCGGCTCCCGGGACGCTCGCGGCTTCGCCGTCTGCTCGCGGCCTCCGGCCGCTCGCACGGTATGCGGGCCGTCGGCCCGCACTACTCGCGCGAACGCCGC
>CAZPIG010000084.1:0-9979 GCA_964586205.1 uncultured Halobacteriales archaeon
AACGAGGAGCGCAGCGAGGCCCCCGAGCCGAGCGCGTCGGGGCTTTCGAGGAGCCCTGTGAGTCACGTCTCGGCGTCAGGGGCCTCGAAAGTCCCCGGTCGCTGGACTCGCGCGGCTCGCTGCGCTCCTCACTTCGGTCGCTTCGCTCCCTCGTTGCGGTGCTTGCGTCGCCGGGCTTCGTCCAGCGACCGGCCCCTTTCAGTCCCGCCCGACGGTGGTTTCACGCCCATGTCGGAGCTAACGTTGACACTCCTCGTCACGCCGGGGACAAGGGCTATTATCCCTGCCCCGACAAGGAAGGGAACACATCGATGCCGACGTGGAAGCGAGACGTCGCCAGCGGCCTCGTCGTCCTCCTCCCCATCGCGCTGACCATCTGGGTCGTGTTCTGGCTGTTCAGCCGCCTCGCCGCGCTCGGACTCGTCGCGTGGCTCGTCGAACCCCAGTTCTTCGGCGGCGGCGACTTCGGATTGATAGCCGCCCTCGTCGTCCGCGTGCTGCTGACGCTGGTCGTCCTCGGGGTTGTCGTCCTCTCCATCGGCTACCTCATGCGGACCGCGCTCGGGACGCTCGTCGAGGAGACCATCGACGACCTGGTGAACCGGCTGCCGGGGCTGCGCGTGGTGTACAACGCCTCGAAGATGGCCGTCGAGACGGCGCTGTCGGGGACCGAGGAGCTACAGACCCCCGTGAAGCTGGAGACGTGGAACGGCATCCGGATGACGGCGTTCAAGACTGGCAAGACGACCGACGACGGCCGCGAGGTGCTGTTCCTGCCGACGGCCCCCAACATCACCACGGGATTCGTCATCGAGGTGGAGTCCGACCGCATCGAGGAGACCGACGAGCGCGTCGAGGACGCCCTGACGCGCATCCTCAGCGCGGGCTTCGGCGACACCGACGCCAGCGCGCGCGGCATCGCCATCGACGTCATCGACGAGAAGACGGCCGCACCGGCGGACGGCGGAACGATGGCCGGGTCCGCGGACGAGGTCGACGAGTCGCCCGACGACGCCCACGACAGGGACGAGCGCCCCGTCGAGGCCGATGGCGGCGCGGACGAGGCAGGCGGCGACGCAAGCGTGGCTGACGGCGGTGCGGACGAGGCCGAAGGCGGTGCGGACGAGGCCGAAGGCGGTGCGGACGAGGGCGACGACAGGACCCCCACCACCGGGTCCGACGATTGATCCTACCGACGCGTGCGCGCTATCACTCCAGGGCGACGAGGCCGCTGTCGAGCATCTCCCCCAGGACGTCGCGGGCGTGGCCGTCGGGGTCGACGCCCTCGTAGACGGCCCGGACCTCGCCGTCGGCGAGGACGAAGGTGGTCCGCATGGCGACACCCCGCCGGGTCTCGACGTCGAAGGCCTCGACGACCTCGCCGTCGGGGTCGGCGAGCAGGTCGAACGTGAGTCCCTGGTCGGCCGCGAAGTCGGCGTGGCTGTCGACGTCGTCCACCGAGACGCCGTAGACCGCCACGCCGGCGTCGCGGTAGGCGTCCAGCTCGCGCTGGAACTGGTTCGCCTCGACGGTGCAGCCGGCGGTGTCGTCCTTCGGGTAGAAGTAGAGGACCGTCGGCTCCTCGAAGTCGAGCGATACGGTCTCGCCGTCCTGGTTCTTCGCCTCGACCGCGGGCGCGGGGTCGCCTGGCTGGAGCGTCATGGTGGAGTCTCCGGTGGGGGACACCGAGTCAGTTGCGGTCCCAGAATAGTCGCCCCGATCGTCGTCGGGGCGGGTGGAGTCACCGGTGCTCTTTGGGGAACGACGAACGAAGGCGGGGAGCCGGTCCGGAGAGAGGGGTCGTTCAGGAGATGTCGATGCGCTCCGAGCCCTCGCCCGGCTCGAGCTTCGGCAGTGTCACGGTGAGGACGCCGTTCTGGAAGCTGGCGGAGACGCCGTCCTCGTCGACGGGCTCCGGAATGCGCACGGACCGGCTGACCGACTCGTGGCGGCGCTCCTTGCGGATGTAGGTCCCCGACTCCTCCTCGCGGCTCTCGGCGCGCTCGGCCTCGAGGTGGAGCGTGTGGTCAGAGAGTCGCAGGTCGATGTCGTCCTTCTCGAAGCCCGGGAGGTCGGCGGTCACCACGTACTCCCCGGACCGCTCGGCGACGTCGACCGACACCTCCGACGGGGACATCAGCGACGACCAGTCGCCGCCGCCCTCCTCGAGCTGGCGACTCATGCGGTCCAGTAGCCGTTCGAACTCCTCGAAGGGATTGCGTCGCATTGACATTGGCATCACCTCTCGCGTCGGTCGTCACTACCGGCTGTGACAGTGGGAGCTACGGTTGCGAGCGGCATAAGCGTTGGCGGGCGACGGTCCGTGCGCCGTCGTCTCCGCTCGCGCGACCACCGTCCCCACCGCCGAAGGTTCGCCCCGAGCCAAAGCCACTTGTCCCGCCGACCCCTCGGGAGGGCCGTGAGCCAGCACCACGATACCCGAGCAACTGACGACGCGAGGACCGACGCGCCCGACGATTCGGCCGCCAGCGTCGCCGTCGTGGACTACGGCCTCGGGAACCTCCGGAGCGTCACCCGCGGGCTGGAGCGCGCGGGCGCGTCGCCCGCGGTGACCGACGACGCCGACGCGCTCGCCGACCACGACGGCGTCGTCCTGCCCGGCGTCGGCGCGTTCCGCGAGGGCGTCGAGAACGCCGGCCCCTACCGGGAGCCCCTCCTCGAAGCGGCCGCCGACGGCACGCCGGTGCTCGGCATCTGCCTCGGGATGCAGATGCTGCTGTCGACCAGCGAGGAGGCCGAGCGCGCCGGCGAGGGCGAGGTCCGCGGGCTGGACCTCGTCCCGGGCCGGAACCGACGGTTCGAGGGCGACCGGCCGGTCCCGCACATGGGCTGGAACACCGTCGACGTGACCCGCGAGCACCCGCTGGTCGACGGCGTCGACGGCGAGCACGTCTACTTCGTCCACTCCTACTACGCAGACCCGGACGACCCGGCGACCGTGGTCGCCACGACCGACTACGGCGTCGAGTTCGCCGCCGTCGTCGCCGACGAGCGCGGGACCGTGATGGGAACCCAGTTCCACCCCGAGAAGAGCGGCGCGGCCGGCCTGCGGATACTCCGGAACTTCGTGGCCATCTGCGCCGACGGACTGTAGCTGTACGGTGGACGGTCGTCACGGGGTGCGCTATCGTCGGCCGGGGCGACGCTGTCGTCGGTCGTGGCTACACTCTGCTGTCGTCGGCCGAAGTTACGCTATCGTCGGTCGAGGCTACACTCCGCTGTCGCTGACCGTCGGCTATGGGGACGATACCGCGTGGGGCCGCCCCCGACAGTCCATGCCAAGGAAACCGCACGGGAGCCGACCCCACCAGGACGATGGGGTGGATTCTACTTGAAGGGCGAGGGCCGCTCTCGACGCTCGGGAGCGGGGAACAAGCGCCGACGCCACTCGAATCACCGCAGCGATAGATAGAGGGCCCCGAGGCCGAGCGCGAACAGCAGCGCCTCGACGGCGTGGACCGTGGGCAGCGGGAGGTCGCCGAGCCGGAGCAGGACCGTCTCGGCCACCAGCCCCGCCGTCACGAGGAGGAAGCCGAGACAGGCCTCGCGGTACCGCGCGGTCGCGGTCCGCCGGTAGGCCCGGAAGCTGACGGTCGAGAGCGCGAGCGCGAGTGCGAGCGCGACGAGGTCGAGCGCCGTCGCGACGGCGTGCGCGGCCGTCACCATCGGCATGGCCGTCACCATCGACATCTCCCCTCGCCTCGCGGGACCGGGAGTCCCCACGCGGCTCCGTCGGCGGGGGTGCGGACAGTCATCCGACGAGACCCTCCCACAGGCGGACGAACTGGTCGGCCGCGTCGCGGTAGGTCAGGTCCGCGGTCACGCGGCCCTCGCCGGGGTCGACCTCGACGACGACGCGCTCGACCTTGCTCCGGTAGACCGTGTAGTGGTTGCCCTCGCCGTCGACGTGCGTCTCCTCGGCGAGCACGTCGTGGTCGAGGAGGTCATCGACGCGGCGGTAGACGGTCGCGGTCGAGGCGTCCGAGCGCTCCGCGACCTCCTTGACCGAGAGCGGCTCGTCGGCCATCACCGCCAGCACGCTCCGGGTCCGCTCGTCGGCCAGCAGGGTGCAGAGGTCCGCCGCGGCGGCCGTGGCGTCGCTACGGGCGTGCGCCGCGGCGGACGCTACCGGCGACGTCGCGTCCGCCGCACCTGCGGCGTCGTCCCCGGCCGACTCGTCGGCCCCTGTCACGTTCGTTCTGGGTAGACGCGCGGGAACGGTTATACGTGATGGCCGATTCGGTCGCCGAGGCCCCGGCCGTCCCGGAGCCCGCGTCGCGACTGTCACCTCGCCGCCGGGGCGCTCCCGGAGGGTAGTTCTCGCACCGGCCGGAACCGATACATATTCCGCACCGGGGTCCCAAGCCGGCCGCATGACGACCGGCATCGCCCTCCTCAACTTCGGGGAGCCCGCCGACCCCACCCGCGAGAACGTCGTGGACTACCTCGAGCGCATCTTCCTCAACAACGCCGACTTAGAGGAGTACGACTCCGAGGAGGCGGCCCGCGAGCGCTCACGCGAACTCGCCGAGCGCCGTGCGCCCGGGCTGATAGAGGAGTACGAGGAGATAGGCGGCTCGCCGCTGAACCCCCAGGC
Source organism: uncultured Halobacteriales archaeon (assembly GCA_964586205.1). Taxonomy (GTDB): domain Archaea; phylum Halobacteriota; class Halobacteria; order Halobacteriales; family CAZPIG01; genus CAZPIG01. The sequence continues at coordinate 4,619 of CAZPIG010000084.1, forward strand.
GAAGGGGCAGGCGGCCGCGCTGGCCGACGCGCTCGACGACCGCGGCTACGACGCCGAGACGTACGTCGGGATGCAGTTCACCGAGCCGTTCGTCGCGGACGCGGTCGATGCGGCCCGCGACGACGGCGTCGACCGGCTGGTCGGGCTGCCGGTGTACCCCCTCTGCGGGCCCTCGACGAACGTCGCCGCGCTGGCGGAGCTCCGCGAGGCGGTCGACGAGCGCGGCTGGTCGGTGCCGCTGCACGAGATATCGGGCTGGCACAAGCACCCCGCGTACAACCGCCTCCGGGCGGACAACGTGAAGCGCTTCGTGGACGCCGAGGGCGTCGACCTGTCCGACCCGGGGACGACGCTGGTGTTCTCCGCCCACGGCACGCCGAAGCACTACCTCGAGGAGGGCAGCCGGTACGATATCTACGTCCGGGAGTACTGCGAGGTGGCGGCCCGGATGCTCGGCGTCGAGGACTACGAGCTTGGCTACCAGAACCACGAGAACCGGGGCGTCCCGTGGACCGAGCCGGAGGTCGAGGCGGTCGTCGAGACGGTCGACGCCGAGCGCGTGGTCGTCGAGCCGGTGAGCTTCATGCACGAGCAGAGCGAGACGCTGGCGGAGCTGGACGACGAGCTCCGCGAGGAGGCCGACGCGGTGGGCGTCGACCTCTACCGGGTGCCGGTCCCCCACGACGACGACCGCTTCGTGGAGGTGCTGGCCGACCTCGTCGAGCCGTTCGTCGGCGGCTTCGACCCCGCGTACTACAACTTCCGGCAGTGCCAGTGCCGCGACGCCGAGGGCGCGGTCTGCCTGAACGCCCCGTTCAAGGGATAGCCTCATGAGGGACGCCCGGAGATGGAGCGTCCGATGACCGACCGCGACGGCCCGCGAATCGGCGTCGTCGGCGCGGGCGTGACTGGGCTCGCGCTCACCCACCACCTCGCCGAGCGCGGCGCGGACGTGGTGACATTCGAGGCTGCCGACCGCCCCGGCGGCGTCGTCCGCTCGGAGCGCATCGACGGCACGGTCGTGGAGTACGGGCCCCAGCGGGTGCGCCTGACGCCCGGCGTCGCGGAGCTGGTCGGGGCCCTCGGACTCCGCGACGAGGTGGTCGAGGCCGCCGACGACCTGCCGCTGTACGTCTACGCCGGCGGCGACCTCCGGACGGTGCCACGGTCGGTCGGGGCGTTCCTGCGGACGGACCTGCTGTCCGTTCGCGGGAAGCTCCGGCTGCTGGCCGAGCCGCTGACCGACCCCATCGACCCGGCGGAGACGGCCGCCGAGGCCTTCGCGCGGAAGCTGGGTGACGAGGCCTACCGGAACGTCGCCGGCCCGCTGTTCGGCGGGACGTACGGCTCGGACCCCGCGGAGATGCCGGCCGAGCACGCGCTCGCGCCGCTGCTGCGGCTGGAGGAGCGGTCGGGGTCGCTGCTCCGGGCCGCGGCCTCGCGGCTGCTCGGCGACGGCGAGACGCCGCCGGCGGTCACCTTCGAGGACGGGAACCAGCGGCTCTGCGAGGCGCTGTACGAGGCCCACGACGACAAGGTGCGCCTCAACGCGCCCGTGGAGGGGGTGCGGGAGGTGGGGACCGCGGGGGAGACCGGCGACGGCTACGAGCTATCGGTCGGCGGCGGGAGCGATGGGAGCAGCGGCACGGCAGGCGGCGACGCGACGGATAGCGACACCGTCGCCGTCGACGAGGTGGTCGTCACCGCCCCCGCGGGGGCGGCCGCCGATGTCCTGGAGCCGGTCGCGCCCGACGCCGCGCCGAAACTGCGGTCGCTCTCGTACAACTCCGTCGCGCTCGTGTTCCTGCGGGCCGACGACGACCGCCGCGGCCTCGGCTACCAGGTGCGCCGCGACGAGCCGCTCCGCACGCGCGGGGTGACGTGGAACGGCCCCGCGTTCGGCCGCGACGACCTCTACACCTGCTTCCTCGGCGGCATGACCGACCCCGAGGTGCTCGAACTGGACGACGACGACCTCGGCGACGTCGCGGCGACGGAGTTCGAGCGGGTGCTGGGCACGGAGCCGTCGGTCCTCGGCGTCCAGCGGCTCCCCGAGGTCATCCCCGCCTACGACCGGTCGTGGCGCGCGCTGGACGACCTCTCGCTGCCCGACGGCGTACGGCTGGTGACCAACTACACGGCGCGGCTGGGCGTGCCGGCGCGGGTCCGAGAAGCGAAGCGGGTGGCCGGGGAGCTGGTGGAGTAGGTGGAGGGAGCGTCGGGAGAGCGCGCCGGCGTCCCCCTTGCCCGGACCCAGGATGCGAGCATTCTTACACTATTCCGAGCTAGTAGTCGATAATGACGAGGCGCGGCCGAACGATAGAGCCGATCTGGGTCGAATGGCCGTACGCCCGGATCCGTCGCTCCTTCCGGATCCACGACGGCGTCCCCGAACGGTTCGTCGTCCAGTTGGAGTACAATCTGAACGCACCCGACGACGTACTGGCGGACCCGGAGTGGGCGCAGGTCGCCCGATTCGACCACGAACCCGCCAATCCGATGGGTCACGACGTCACCGAGGAAGGGCTCCACATGGACGTCTACTTCGAGGGCCAGCGCGTCACGCGCGTCTGGGAGTTCCCCGACGTGACGCTCCGAAACGCTATCTCGTTCTGCGAGCAGTTCCTCCTCCGGAACGCGGACCGATTGCTCGGCCGGTTCGAGCGCTGGCACGGGATCGAGAACGGTTACTCCTCGAGTAGCTCCCGGTAGTGCTCGTCGACCCACTCCTCGTCCACGTCCGCCAGGTCCGGAATCTCCCCCTCGAACTGGAACTCATCGGCGGACTCTCCGGTGAGTCGGGCGAGCACCTCGGCGACGGACTCGTAGTCACCCCGGTCTTCGAGGTTCATCCGTACCGGCCGCTAACGGCCGACGCGGCATAAACACCTCGGTCAGTTTCTCGCTACGACACGTCGGCCCACCCTTCGTCGCTCGATGACTGTCCGCGATGAGGTCGATTCCCTCGAATCCCCACACGGTTATCCCACCACCCCCCGAATCCCGCCCATGCCAACGGCCCTCACCGTCGGCGGCACCCGCTTCATCGGCCGCCACACCGTCGACGAGCTAGTCGAGAGCGGCTACGACGTGACGACGTTCACCCGCGGCGAGCACCCCGACCCGTTCGCCGACGAGGGGTCGGTATCGAACTACCGCGGCGACCGCAACGACCGCGACGCCCTCGAGGCGGCGCGGGACGAGGTGGACCCCGACGTGGTGATAGACTTCGTGGGCCTGCACCCGCGACAGGTCGAGACCGCCACGGAGGTGTTCGCCGACGTGGACGCGTACGTCTACGTCTCCAGCGCGAGCGCGTACGCGAACCCCATGCGCCTGCCGGCCCGCGAGGGCGACCCGCTACACGACTGTACGCCCGAGCAGGCCGAGGACGACTCGATGGCCAGCTACGGGCCGCGGAAGGCCGAGTGCGACCGCGTCTGCTTCGCCGCGGCCGACGACGGCGTGGCCGCGATGGCCGTCCGCCCGGTCTGCGTCTACGGCCCCCACGACTACTCCGGCCGCCACGACTACTGGTTCGACCGCGTCGCCGAGCACGACCGCGTGCTCGTGCCCGGCGACGGGACGGCCACCTTCCACCGCGTCTACGTCGCGGACCTCGCGCGGGCGCTCGTGCTCGTCGCGGAGGAGGGCGAGCCGGGCGAGGCGTACAACGCCGCAGAGCGCCAGACGGCGTGGCTCGACCGGACGGTCGGGCTGGCTGCGGAGGCACTCGACACCGACGTGGAGCGCGTCCACGCCAGCGCCCGCGAGCTGGCGCGGGCCGACGTCGCGCCCACGGACTTCCCGCTGTACGCGCCCATCCCCGTCGTCGTGGCCGCCGAGAAGCTCGCGGCGCTGGGCTGGGAGTCGACGCCCGTCGAGGAAACCGTTCCCCGGTCGGTCGAGGAGTTCGTGGAGTCCGACCGGCGCGGCGCGGACGCGCCGATGGACGAGTGGGGGCCCGACCGGGCGACCGAGGAGGAGCTCATCGAGGAACTGGAGGGGTGAGGCGGGCGGTCGTCGCCGGCGCGCTCGCGGCCCGTCGTGCGGAGGTGACCGTCGCTCCAGCACGTCGCCCGAACCGTCGTTCGTCCGCGGCCTCAGTGCTCGGGTGGCTGGTCGGTCACCTGGTCGACGTCCGTGACCGTTATCTCGGGATGTCCGTTCTCGTCCGGGTACAGCCGTATCTCGCCGGAGACGAACGCGTAGTTCCGGTTCGGCCGCCCGACCGTCGCGCCGTCGTAGCCGCCGGCGACGTAGCGGGCGTCGAGCAGCGACAGTAGCCGCTGGCCCGCCTCGGTCTCCACGGCATCCGGCAGGAACAGCTTGAACGGCTGGGCCTGCGAGCCGATGTCGACCACCACGTTACCGCCGCCGACCTTCCGGTACGACCGGAGTTCGGTGAAGACCACCGTCTCCTCGCCGACGCGGTCCCGCAGCGCGTCGTAGTCGAGGCGGCTGTCGAAGATGGCCGCGCCCCCGGCCTTGGCCCGCCGCGCCGTCTCGACGACCTGCGCCCGGAACTCCCACCACGCACACAGCTTCGGGTACTCGCGCATCGCGGTCCCGTTGACCTCGGACTGGTTCCAGACGCCCACGTGGTCGGCCTGGGCCCGGCGCTCGGCCTCGCGGTAGCGCCGGTGGTGGTCGTCGAAGTGCGCGTAGCCGTACTTCGTGAAGTACGGGCTGTACCCCGCCCGAACCATCCGCTCCTGGTAGTCCTCGCCGTCGACGTGGACGTACACGAGGGGGCGGCCGTAGTTGCCGCGGTAGCGGCGGAGGCACTCGTCGCGGGGCTCGTCGCCGGGGAACTCCGCGGTGATGGTCCGTCCGGGCTCGAAGACGGACTCGGCCTCGGCTTTGGCCTGCTCGCCCCACGGCGTCACCGGCTTGCCGCTGCCGGCGTGGGACTCCTCGGTGTCCAGCGCGAGCAGCCGGAGGTTCTCCTCCTCGCCGTCGAGCAGTACCTTGACGGTGTCGCCGTCGACGGCCCTGACGACCTCGAGTTCGACGGTGGTGCCCTGTGGGGCCATCCTCACTCGCCTCCCCCCGGTCCGGTCGTGGTCGGACCGGGGTGGCGTCGCCTCCGGGTCGCACTGCCGTCGGTGTGGGTTGCACCGCCGTGGCTGTCCATCGTACTGTCGTCGCTGTCCATCGTACTGTCGTTGCTCTCCACCATACTGCCCTCGCTGTCCATCGTACTGCCCTGGCTGCCCGCCGTGCTGTCGTCCACGTCGTGTATCACGCTCTCCCCCTCCCCGTTCGTCGCTACGCCGAGGGCGACAATGTAGGTTCGGGGTGGCCCGCCGGTGACCTTATTGTCCGCCGGAGCGACTTTGGTCCGTGATGGCACACCGC
>CAZPIG010000085.1:0-9879 GCA_964586205.1 uncultured Halobacteriales archaeon
CCGCCAGTCCAGCGCGTCCAGCGCGTCGGCCACGTCGTCGCCGTACCGGCAGTTCACCGCGAACCGCAGGTCCGGGTCGAACTCCCGGGCCGCGAGCAGGAAGCGCGCCACGTGGCTTGACGCGCCGAAGCGGACGCCGCGATTGGGCTTCACGCCCGAGAGCGTCCGGGTGATGCGACCCTCGACGGCCGCCGTCTCGCCGGGGACCTCGGCGTACGGCGTCGCGCCGACGACGTTCATCCCCACCTCGGGCACGAGCGGGGAGATGTCCCGCTCCACGAACTCACGGACGACGCCCTCCACCGCCTCGGCGGTGGGGTTCCGGGCCGCCCGCTCCCGGACGTCCACGAGGTGGTGGACCGCGCCGGGGCCCTCGCCCACGTCGAGGTGGTACCGGACCGCGCGTGCGAGGAAGTCGACGCCGGCCGCCACGGCGTCCCGCAGGTCGTCGCCACGTGCCAGCCGGGCCGCGATGGCCGAGGAGAGCGCACACCCCGAGCCGTGGGTCGCCTCCGTCTCGACGCGCGGGTGCTCGAACGTCTCCACGCCGTCGCCCGTCACGAGCACGTCCCGGACCGTCTCGCCGGGGACGTGGCCGCCCTTCACGAGCGCGGCGTCGACGCCGGTCTCCAGCAACTGTTCGCCCGCCGCGGCCGCGTCGTCCTCGCTCTCGACCGCGACGCCCGTCAGCACCTCGGCCTCGTCGGCGTTGGGGGTCGCCAGCGCGGCGTGGGCCAGCAGGTCCCCGTAGGCCGCCTCGGCGTCGGGTTCCAGCAGCCGGTCGCCGGAGGCCGCCACCATCACCGGGTCCACGACGAGCGGGAAGTCCGCGTCGGCGGCGCGGTCGGCGACCGTCTCGACGATGGAGGTCGTCGCGAGCATCCCGGTCTTGGCAGCGGCCACGTCGAGGTCCGAGACGACGGCGTCTATCTGGGCCGCCACCTCCTCGACCGGGAGGACGTGGGTGCTCTCGACGCCGCGGGTATTCTGGGCAGTCACCGCCGTGACGGCGCTGGTGCCGAAGACGCCGTGGGCCTCCATCGTCTTCAGGTCGGCCTGGATGCCCGCGCCGCCGCCGGAGTCGCTGCCGGCGACGGTCAGCGCCACCGGGCGCTCGTCGGGTGCGGGTCGGCGGGTGGTCATGGTCGGTCGTATAACTGGCTGATACAAAGGGGTGGTGGTTCGGGAGTTCGACGCTATCGGCGGTCGTCCTCCGGACCGTCGTCCAGCCCCGGCGGCTCCCCGAACCGACCGCCGTGGGCCACCTCCGACAGCGGCTCGCGCCGCTTGCGGCCGCGGCCGCCGTCGGCGGGGTAGCCGAGCCCCACCACGGCGGTCACCGCGAGGTCGTCCGGCACGCCGAACGCCTCGCGCATGCCGCTCTCGTCGAAGCCCGTGTAGATGCACGAGCCGATGCCGTGGTCGAAGGCCGCGAACTGCGCGTGGGTGATGGCCCGGCCGGCGTCTATCCCGTGGTAGGGGTACGTCGGGTCGGTGAGGACCACGACGGCCGCGGCCGCGCCGGCTATCCACGACCCCGACGTGCTCAGTTCGGCGAGGCGGTCGATGCCCGCGTCGTCATCGACCACCACGAAGTGCCAGTGCTGGTGGTTCTTGCCGCTCGGTGCGAGGCGGGCGGCCTCGAGGACGGCCCGCAGGTCGGCGTCCGGTATCGGCCGGTCGGCGTACTCGCGGACCTCGAGGCGCGTCTCGATGGCGTCTGCGACCTCCATGGCTCCCGGTTCGGCCGTGGGGGCCAACAGCCTTGCTGTCGCCGATTGCTCCGAGCGACCCCCTCACTCCCCGTAGATGGGCCCCTCGTCGGGACCGTCCGGCTCGGGGTCGAAGACGTCCGTGTTCTTCTCGCCCGTCACGTCTATCTCGGCCAGCATGCCCTTGCGGGCGACCCGGGAGAGGGCGTGGTCGACCAGCTTCACGCGCGAGGGGACGGGGAACTCCATCTCGCCTATCATGCAGCTACCCGGGGCCACCGGCTCGGTCTGGACGTGGGTCCGCGGCTCGGCGGACAGCGACCCCTGGGGGTAGCACCGCGACCAGACGTTGCCGATGGGGTGGAAGCTCGACCCGAGGTTCGGGCCGCCGTCGACGAAGAACACCCGGGCCGTCTCGCCCACCTCGGCTTCGAGCGGCCCGCGCCGACCCGCCGCGTAGGCGTACTTCTCGCCGTTGAGCAGCACGTACGTCGGGTCCTCCCTCGCCATCGCCGCGAAGTCGAAGCCGTGGTGGCCTTCCTCGCCGGTCTTCGCGTCGGTGTACACCTCGTGCTGGCCGAAGTAGAACTCCCGGTCCACCTCGGGGAACCCGTCCTCGGGCTCGACGAGCACGATGCCGAACATCCCCGAGGAGACGTGGTAGTCGAGGTTCGCCACCGCGCAGTGGTAGATGTACGCGCCCGGGTACTCCGCCCGGAAGCGCTCGGCGTTTTCCTCGCCGGGCGCTGCCATCGTCGCCACCGACCCGCCGCCGGTGCCGTAGACGGCGTGCATGTCCACGTTGTGGGGCACGTCGTTGTCCGGCGCGTTCTCGAGGGTGAAGGTAACCGTGTCTCCCTGGCGGACGCGTATCATCGGCCCCGGTATCCGGCCGTCGAAGGTCATGAAGTCGAAGGTGACCCCGGGCTCTATCTCGGCGGTCACCTCCTCGGCGGTCAGCGTCACCTCGTGGTGGCGCGGCTCGGTCCAGTCGACCGGCGGCGGGAGGTCGGTCGGGTCCGCGGCGACGCCGCCCTCGGGAGCCGGCGCGTCCGTCCCCGGCGTTCCGGTGTCCGTTCGCGTGTCCGCGCTCGGGGCCGACGCGCAGCCGGCGACCGACGCGGTGCCGCCGATGCCGAGCGCCTGGAGCGTCTTCCGTCGGGTCGTCTCGAACATCACGGTTCGAGCTACGACGAACGGCCCCATGAACCGGCGTCACGGTTCCCGGCTCCGTGGAACGCGGCCGGAGGTGTTCGGGCGGTCGTATATGGGGTGGTCCTCGAACGACCAATGACCGTCGAACCGAGGACCTCAGCGCCGCACTCGACCCGCCGACTCCTCGAGGTCGGCCGCCAGTAGCTCGACGTTGCGCTCGTTGGCCTTCCAGACCGCGTCGACGAGCGTCCCGACCACGGGGACGGACCCGATGGCGGCGTCGAGGGCCACGTTCAGCAGCATCCGCGCGACGGTCCCCCTGCTCGCACCCAGCCGCACGGCTTCGGCGACCGGGTACAGCGAGACGGCCGCCGCGACGGCGTCGCCGCCGGCCGGCACCACGCCGAGCAGCGGGTCGAGGCCCACCTCGAAGTCCGTCCCCGGAACCCGGACGGCGCTGTCGAGTAGCTCGCTCACGGCCCGGGCGCGCTCCAAGCCCGCGTACGCGGACTCCACTGCGGCGTCGCTGTCGGCACTCGTCGTCGCCATGACCGCAGTACGACGCCGGGGGCATTAGGTCCTCCCGTCGGAATCGCCGGCCGTCGAGGCGAAACGACCGCTCGGCGGCGATGGCCGGTCGGTCACCACCCCTCGTCCGGAGCCGCCGTCTCCGCGACGAACTCCCCGACCACCTTCCCCTCGGCGCGGTGCAGCGTCTCGCTGAGCGAGGACTTCGCCACGCCGAGGTCGTCTGCCAGCGCCGTCAGCGAGGTCGCCCGCGGCGTGTCGTAGTAGCCCGCCTCGACGGCGGCCCGGAGCACCTCGCGCTGGCGCTCGGTGAGCAGCCGCTCGGGGTCCACGGCGCGTTCGACCGCCCGCACCTCGTAGTCCAGCCCGAAGCGGTCGAGCTGGGTGGCGAGCTCGGAGAGCTCCGGGCGCGGCGCGGTCACCGCCACCTCGACGGTGCCGTCGCGCACCTCGACCGGCAGCTCGAGGGGCACGCCGGCCGCCTGTAGCGAGCGCAGCAGCAGGTGCTCGGTGGTCTCGAACTGGAGGTGGACCCGGTCGCCCGCGCGCCCGAGGCGGCGCAGCGAGGTGACGCCCTCCGCGTCGGCCATCGCCTCGACGACGGCGTCGGGGTCCGGGCCGACCACCTCGGCCATCCCCACGCCCGTCTCCTCGCCGGGCAGCGCGGCTAGCACCCGCACGGTCGCCTCCGGGTGGGCCCTCGAGACGGCCCCGACCCACACGTCCTCGGGGAGGGTGACGGTCAGCGTGGCGGTGGGCATCGTCCCAACACGTTCGGCTTGGGGTGGCGGGTACGTAGATTTCGGGCCGAACACGTTCGGCCCCGCGGCGTGACGGCCCACCAGGGTGGCACGCGTCGGTGGGCTGACCCGCACGCTCGCCGGGTCAGTCGTCGAACTCGACGACCGTCCCCGTCTCGCCCGCCCCGCCGACCGCGGCTTCGAGCAGTTCGACGTTGCGCTGGTTGGCCTTGAACTCCGCGTCGAAGACGGTCCCGAGCACGGGGACCGACCCGCCGGTCGCGTCGATGGCGACGTTGGCGAGCATGCGCGCGATGGTGACCCACGACGCGCCCAGCCGCCACGCCTCGAGGACCACGTACAGCGAGACGGCGGCGGCGACGGCGTCCCCGCCGACGGGCACGACGCTTATCAGCGGGTCGAGGCCGACGCGGGCGTCGGTGCCGGGAATCCGCCAGGCGTCGTCGAGCAGGTGGCTCAGCGTGCGGGCCCGCCGGAGGCCCGCGGGCTCGGACCCTGCGGCGTCGTCGGGGGCGTCGAAGTGTGTCGAATCGTCCATGTCGGGGCGATGACGCTCGGGGGTAATATGTTCTTCGGACAGGGACAGATATGGCCGGAAGTCGGATGTATCCGTCGTCCGGACTCGCGCCTCCGGATTTTGCACCGACTATCCCGGTCCGAACTCCCGTACCGACTCGAACTCCCCACTCGAAATCGCGTCCGCCAGCGCTCGCGCGAGGTCGTCCTCGCCACCGGCCGCGTCCACCTCGCCATCGACTACTTCCGCCACCTCCGAGGGGTACTTCCGCCGGAAGTACCCGAGGACGTTCTCCACGTCCCGCTCCAGAAGCTCGTCCGCGTTGGCGTGGTCGGTGGGGACCGCCTGGGGCCAGTCGAAGACGACGACGCCCTCGCTCGTCACGAAGACGTTGTACTCGCTCATGTCCGCGTGGACGTAGCCCGCGTCGTAGGCGTCGCCCATCGCGGCGAGCACGAGGTCCAGCAGGGGGACCACCTGGTCGGCCTCCAGTTTGGCGCGCGATAGCTCCACGCCGTCGACCTTCTCCATCACGATGGCGTGGCGGTTGTGGTCGACCGGCCGCGGGACGGCCACGTCCGGGTACAGCGCCTCGAGGGCCGCGTACTCGGCCTCGGCGGCCTTGCGCGCGGTGTAGAGCCACGAGACGTGCTCGTGGTCGGCCGTGTACTCGCGCTCCTTGTCCACCTCGCGGAAGTTCGTGTAGCCCTCGCGGTGGAACTTCAGCGCCTGGGGCTCGTAGGAGCGGACCTCGTAGACGTCGCTCTCCTTGCCGACGCCGAGCGGCGCGCCGAACTCAGCGACGGTACCGCGCTCGGCGAAGGTGTGCAGCGCGAGCGCGTCGTAGCCCTCGAAGGTCAGCCGGTAGCCCTCGTAGTGGACCGTCTTGCGCTCTATCAGCCCCCGGTCCTCGCAGCGGTCCAGCCGGTAGCCCACGTCGTCGGGGTCGAGCCCTGAGAACTCGGGTAGCTTGCCCCGGCTGACCCACTCCGAGAAGCGCATCCCCTGCTCGACGCCCGACAGCAGGTGGATGTCGCCGGACTCGAGCTCGGGGAGGAGGGCGGCGACGTTCTGTACCATCTCGTCGGGCAGGGGTAGGTGGTGGGGGGCTAAAAGGGCCGCGAGTGCGGGTCGAGGCTTTCCGGAGTTTCGGTTGGTGTCGGAGGCAGAGTTCGTCTGTCGGTGTCGGGGGCGCGGTTCGTCGGTTCCGGTCGGTGTCGCCGGCGGTCGGTTCGGTAGTTGGGGCCCGCGCCCCGCGATTTCGGAGGGTGCGCGCTTCGTCGCGGCTCGATTTCCGGCGATTCGCCGTACGGCGGTTGGGTCGGGAGTGGTAAATAAACTCCATAGGACGATATGGAAATTTGCAGCGAAGTGATTGCGGTCCGTTTTGCCGGAGGCTTGGTGGAGTGCAGGTATTTTATGGCGACTTCGTTCAAATGAGATGTGTTGAACGGCGTGGCAGACGAGCTGGAGCGGCTGGCTCGCGGCCTCCGGCGACATGATTAGGACATGCTTGATAGTGATTGCTGCAATTCTTCACTGCCGTAGCGAATCAGACCGCTAGTGCTAGCCGCCGAAACGATGTCGTTCCTCGCCCGCCCGTAAAGATAGCCACATCGGTCCTATGAGGACCGTTAGACGACACGGAGGACTGTCGGGACGCGAACGACTGCCCATTTCGTTATTCTGGCTTCTGGGTGGATTCTTCCAAACAGCGATTGTTCGCTGGCTTGAGCCATTCACTCCTTATGATTCTAAGTCGTTAATTGGTTATACTTTCGTATAGGGTTCGGGGGACGATGTCGTAATCATACAGATCGGAGGATTCCTGCGTTATCGCATTTCGGGCAGCCTCTTTAGATTTGAACACTGCCTTGACCCGGGAGGCTTCGCTATGAGGCCTTTCGACCACTACATAGACCAAAGGTTTGCCTGAGGTCATATTCCAATAGTATAAACGCGACAGCAGATAACATCTGGGGACAAATGACGGTTTCACCCCGTATCACTCGTGGAAATTCCTAGGATGGATTCTCATTTCCAGACCTACCACTGACGCCACTACCCTCAAAGACCCCGCGACTACTCCTCCCGCGGGTCGCGCTCTAGCCGATAGAACCCAGTCGCCGGACGAGACACGACTCCGTGTTCCCGAAACCGCGTCAGCCGCGAGGAGACGTACTCCCGGCTCAGGTCGGTCTGCTTGACCAGCCACTCCGGGGACGCAAAGCCCCACGGCTCGCTCTCGTCCCGGCCGGCGGTCATGGCCTCGAGTATCGCCTCGTCGCCCGGACTAAGCCGCAAAGCCATTACCAGCGAGGGCGCACCCTGTACCCTTCGTTCTTTTGCACACGCTTTACAGGCCACGCTAACAGTCCTGTACAAAACACCCTACATAACGTAAGCTATATGCTGTTTGTCCGCCTATGTCCCGCCGACCCGGCGGGGCTTCGCACTGCCGCCCCACCCCGCCGGTCATCCCCTCGCTCGACTCATGACCGACGACACACTCCGAACGGTCCGACGACGACTCGACCACGTCGTATCGAGCCTCGAAACCGTCCAGGACCACCTCGACGATGAGGCCGACGGTCGCGCGCTGACCCGGGTGCTCGGAACGCTGGAGCAGGTCGAGGCCGACCTCGACGAACTGGACGCCGACGGAACGGCCCCGGAGCCGACGGCCGGTAGTTGAGGCTGCACACCGTCCCGACTACAGATCGCTGCGACGGAACGCGACGTACCCGAGACCCAACGACAGGACGGCCCCCGGCGAGTCGGTCGCCCCGTCGACGAGAGACCGCGAATCCACCGACGGAGACGGGATCGCTCCACCCCCCCGAGCTCTTTGATTAATCTTCGGATAGTTTGCTATCTAAAACTATCAAAAAATTATATGTATGTTCCGTCGGAAGGACGACCTGTCATGGAATCGAACGTGACGCAGTACCTGGCAGAGCATCCCCGACTGATGGGCGTCCTGTTCACCGCGTACCTCCTGGTCGCGTCGGCCGGGACCGTCGTCGCCACGCAGGGCGGTGGCACCGTCGCCGGGCCCTGATTCTCAGAGCGACAGCTCCGAAGACCACCGCAGTTCTCCGTCGAGCAGCACCGGCACGAGCCGGTCGTCCAGCCGGAAGAACGACCGCACCTCCTCGGCGGAGACGACGAACGGCCCGATGGAGCCGCCGTTGAGGTGGTACGGCGGCGTGTGGTCGAGGTACGGCTGGTAGATGGAGCCGGTGCCCTTCTCGACCGTCGGGTACGTTACGAACGTCACCTCGTACTCGCTACTCGACAGCGGCTCCAGCCGGCACAGCACCGGCGTCCCGCTCGCGCTCTGGGCGATCTCCGCGCTCCCGTCGCCGACGACGAGGTAGTCGTCGCCGACTAGCTGACGGTCGTCGGCGATGGACAGCGACGCCGCGAGCGTGAACCCCTCGTTCAGCAGCCTGGCGACGTGCTGGCCGATGCGGATGGCGGGCTCGTTGCCGACCGCCTGGAAGGTGACGATGCCGCCGCTGCTGCCGGCCCGCACGAGGTCGACGCCCATCTCGTAGGACCGGCAGCCGTTCAGGAGGAAGGCGTCGACGCCGACCGTCGACAGCTCCGCCGGGTCGAGGTGGCCGTCGCTGCAGACGAACTTCCCGTCCTCGGCGTGGCCGATGTAGTGCAGGAAGTCGCACTCCTCGTACAGCAGGTCCCGGAGCTCGACGACCGACAGCTCCCGGTAGGTGTGGACCCGGAGGTCTATCTTCTCGCGGTCGCCGTACAGCGGCCCGTCGGTGTACTCCTCGCTCATCGACGGGTCGTTGCAGACGACCCGTATCACCGAGTCCACCTCGGTGTGCTCGCGGAGGCCGTTCTCGTAGCCCTCCCGCAGGAGCTTGCCGCCGGACAGCGGGATGCCGCTCCCGAGCCACGCTCGCTCTATCGCCTCGGGGTGGTCGGGGTCCACGTAGTCACCCTCGCTCGGCGAGCCGTTCGGCGGGCCGCTCGCCGAGCCGCTACGGGCGAACTCCTCGACGGCGGCCGACAGCTCCGGGGACGGCGGGGCCGGTCCCGGCCGCGGCGTCCACGTCCGCACGAGCCCGAGGTCGTTGACGACGTGGGGCAGGGCCGCCGCGTTCTCCGGGTCCGCCGTCGCCACCACGCCGAGCCGCCACTTCGGGACGAGGTCCTCGATGGCCCCGTAGGGGACCTCGAGGTATCGCTCGAGGCGGTCGGCCAGTGGCTGGCCGTACAGCTCCGGCACCGGGACGTCGACCCGCTGTTGGAGGTAGTCGCGCTCGACGAGGTCCACGTCGTACAGTCCGCCGGTCCGGACCACGCAGTCGAGGAAGAACACCTGCTTCAGCGTCCGGTGGACGTGGTCGTCGAAGCCGTCGCCGTCCTCGAAGCGGTAGGCGGAGGTGCCGGTCCGGAGCACGGGGTCGGCGGCCGGCTCGACCGTCGCGCCGAGGTAGTACGCGAGCGTCGCTGCGGGGAAGATGTAGCGGTAGTCCGGCGGGAGTCCGATTGTCACGTCGGTGTCCGGGGGTTCGAGGTGGCCGGGCGCGTCGTAGTGGTCGCCGAGTTCGACGGTCGGCGGGTAGCCTCGGAGCGTCGGCCACGACCGCTCCGGCGAGGTCGTCTTCAGCGCGGAGCCGAACAGCGACACCGCGGCCATGATGTCCCGCGGGTCGCTGGTGACCGTGACCGTCCCGGCCGGCTGGTCGTGGTACGACCGCGCCCCGACGGTGACCGTCGTCCGCTCGCCGAAGGAGAGGTCCAGGCGCTCCTCGGTCGCCTCGACCCGGAGGCTGCTGTCGACGAGCAGCAGGAGCTTCACCGGGGCCGACAGCTCCACGAGGTACTCGCCGTCGGGGAACTCGTGGGTCTCGTTCGGGCCGGCCTGGGCCAGCATCTCGCCGTCCCGCTCGCGGACGAACGTCGGGACGACGCTCGGCAGGCTGACGCCGGCGGTGGTGATGGTCGCCGCCGTCTCGACGGGGAAGTGAAAGCGGTCGGTCGACGCCGACTCGGGCGTCACCGGCGACGGCGTCGACAGCGGGTACTGCCGCTTCTGGATGGGGTCGGCCACCAGCACGCCCGTGTCGCGGTCGTCGGGTAGAATCTCCGGTTGCATCCCTTGCTCCCGTGCCAGCCGTCCTCTCCGGCGGGTCCGGGCGGCCCCGGCACCGAGTGGCGTCTCGTCGAACCGTGG
>CAZPIG010000086.1:0-9751 GCA_964586205.1 uncultured Halobacteriales archaeon
CGCGGCCTCCGGCCGCTCGCACGGTATGCGGGCCGTCGGCCCGCACTACTCGCGCATTCCGCGGCGCTCACTCCGTTCGCGCCGCGCGCTCGCTGCGGTCCTCACTCCGGTCACTTCGTTCCCTCCGTTGCGGTCCTTGCGTCGCCGGGGGCGGGTCGAGCGCGCGGCCCCTTTCGGTCCCACCCGAGGGCGGTTGGTCGAAGAGCGACGAGCCGTTGGCGGCTCTTCCCGCTGCTGCATACAGAAGTTGTGACGATCACTAATGCGCGCCCATCGCGCGCCGAAAAAGCTCGGTCGAAAAGCGCCGCTTCGCGCCGACCGAATCGAGGTTCCGGCCGCTCCACGTCGTTCGGTATCGTTCCCCACACCCCACCCGACGGGCGTGGACTCGACGGCAGGGAGCTGCGAGAAGGACTCCCCCGCCCCCACCCGGGGGACGGGAGCCCGGTCTACCCGCGGGCGTGTTCGCACGCCGCGGGCGCGCTCGCCCGCGCTCGGCGAGCCGGGGGTTCGACCGCTCCGGCTGCTATCGCGGCCGCGTCAGGACGCGAGCAGGCTCTGGGCGACGCTCGCTAGCTGGTCGGAGTCGGCGTCCGCGAGGCGCTCGTCGCCGAGCTTCAGCCGCAGCCGCGGGCGGCCGACATCGATGGGCACCTTCTCGGTGTCGATGAGGCCCATGTCCTCCAGCTTCGTCTTGGTGCGCGAGAACGTTGCCTTGCTCGCGATGCCCACGTCCTCGCCCCACTTGCTGATGTCGTACAGCAGCGCCTCGTTCTTGGCGGCGACGAGCAGGCTGATGGTTACCTCGTCGAGCCCCTCCCCGTTGCCACGCGCGGTCTCGAGGGAGTCGAGGACGGCTGTGAAGTCGTTCTGGGCCTCCGGACCGATCTCGTCGCCCAGCGTCTGGCGCACGCGGGTGATCGGGGGCGTCCGGAGGTTGAACTGCTCGGAGCCGTCCCACCGGTCCATGTACGTGTCGAACACGGTGCCGACGAACTCCTCGTCCTCGGTGGCGAGGCCCGCGACGTGCTCGCCCGCGCTCACGAGCGCGATGACGACGTCCTCGGTGATGAGCAGGGAGTTCTCCGGCGTCTCCTCTAGGGTCCGGAGGTCGAGGGCCTCGGCGTCGATGAGGTCCGCGGCGTTGCTCGCGACGATGAAGTCGTCCATCACGTCCTTCAGCGTCCCCTCCTCGGCGAGCAGGCGGACGTAGGGCAGTTCTCCGTCGTAGTGCGTCGCGACCTCGACCAGCTCCTCGATGGTCTCCCCCGAGGGGAAGACGACGAGCAGGTCGCTGGGCTCCTCGTCCAGCAACGAGGTCAGTATATCGGGCACTTCGCTGTCGAGTAAATTCGAGTCCATGCCTATACCGGCTTAAAAGACAGGCTCCTATTTAATTTTAACGGCCGAATAAGCAGCCGCGTTCGGTCCCGAGAGGCCCTCGCACGCCGGATTCTCGCGACCTATCTATCTTACACTATAATAAACCGAATAGACTACTTGAATTCTTCTGAAATATACCGAAAGAATAATTACCGTTGCGATTGTCGGTGCGCTTGCAATGTCGCGCACCACCGCACGGGAATGGTTGGCGGAGCACCCTCGAATGCTGGGCGTCCTGTTCACGATGCTGCTACTGGCGAGCCAGGCCGGTACGGTCATCGCCGGGCACTCGCAGGCGTACAGCGGTCCGTAGCCGACCGGCCGAAGAGGACCGGAGGCGGTCCGCTCCATTCTCCCCCGGAATCCGAGCCGACGAGTGACGACAGGACCAGAAACGACGAGTGACTACAGGATGCGGCTGGATTGTCGATGCGACCGAGACGACGAGTGACTACGAGGAGTCCGGGGCCCCGACTACCGGTCGCCGTCGAGGCGCTGTAGTATCTCCTCCGGCCAGTGGAACTCCCCGTCGAAGAGGAAGGGGGACTCCGAGCGGTCCAGCAGCCCCTCTAGCTCCGACCGGCTGATGGTCATCCGCGTCGTAGAGCCGCTGAGCCGGGTCTCGTCCACCTTCTCGAGCAGCGTCTGGTAGTAGCCGCCGGTCGTCCACGCCGTGAAGAGGACGGTCTCGAACACGTACTCGTCGTCGTCCGCGGTCGTCACGCGCGGCATCGACGGATAGAGGTTCTCGCACTGGGTCAACTGGTGGGTCCCGTCGCCGATGACCGCGTAGTCCTTGCCCATCATGATGCGCCGGCGGGCCAGCTTCATCGCCCGCTCGATGCTGAACCCCGCGGTCGTTATCAGCCGGGCGAACGTCGTCCCCACCTTCGCGGCCTGCTTGTTCAGCACCTTGTTGAACGTCACGGCCCCGGCGACGCTGCCCTTCTCTAAGAGCGCCATCCCCTCGTGGTACGAGCCGCAGGCGTTGAGGAAGAACGTCTCCGTCATGCTCCGGTCGATGGTCGCGACCGAGAGGGCCCCGTCGGTGCACCGGAGGCCCTCCATCTCGCAGTGGCCGATGTAGTGGACGAAGCTGTTCTCCGACTCGAAGACGGCGGCTAGCTCGTCGCGGGTGAGGTGCTCGCGGACGTCGACCCCCAGCGGCAGGTCCTCGGCCGCCCGCCGGTAGATGGCCGCGGCCTCGTCGTGCTCGCCGTCCATCTCGTCGTCGTTCAGGACGACGGTGACGTTGACGTGGTCGGTGTCGAGGTCGAGGTACTGGAACCGGTTCCGGAAGGCGGCCTCCCGGGCCTTGAACACGTCGATGGGGACGCCGTCGGCGTGCCAGCCGTGGACGCGCCCGGCCTCGAGCTCCGGCTTGACCGGGTCGATGGAGGCGACCGGGCCCGTGGTGCGGCCGTCGGTCGCGCCCCGGAAGAAGTCGTCCAGCGACCGGTCGATGAGCTCGCTGCTCGCCAGCGTGGAGGTCCGGGGCAGGTAGACGAGGCTGAGGCGGTCCAGCAGGTACGGGATGCTGGTCACCCGCCCGGGCTCCGGGGCGACGTACATCGAGAGGTGCCAGTCGGGGAGCGTCGGCTCGATGGCCCGGTAGGGGACCTCGAGGTACGCGGCCAGCCTGTCGGCGGGGTCGGCGTCGTAGGCCCACTCGTCGTCGAAGTGTAGCTCGTCCAGCAGCGCGGTCTCGGCGAGGTCCGTCCCGTGGGGGCCGACGTTCCGGACGAGGCAGTCGAGGAAGAACACCTGCCGCAGCAGCGCCGCGGCGTCGTACTGGAGGTCCGGGGCGGACCGGAGCTCCCGCCGCGTGCCGTTCGCACACAGCACCGGCCGCTCGCGGGGCTCGGCCACCACGTTCGCCTGGAGGTAGTACGCGAGCGGGGCGAGCAGGAAGAGACTCTCGAGGGACTCGGGGACCCGGAGCTCGATGCCCGTGTCGGCGGTGTTGTCCCGCACGTCGTCGGGCACCGACACGGCGTCGGACAGCTCTATCTCCGGCGGGTGGCCCCGGAGCGTCGGGTAGGACTTGTCGGCGTTCGTGGTCTTGATGGAGACGTGGAGGTGGCTCAGCGCGGTGGCCAGCCCGTCGACGGTCGGCGGGACCGCTAGCTCGCCGACCGGGTACTCGTGGCGGCTCCGGAAGCCGAGCGTGACCGGCGTCCGCTCGGGGAACTCGACGGTCAGCTGCTGGTAGTCGGGGGACTTCCGGATGGTCGCCGGGCCGTCGAACCGCAGGTACGTCTTCACCGTGGTGGCGATGTCGACGAGGTAGGAGTCGGCCGGCAGGTCCAGCGGCCCCGTCTCGCTCCCGAGTTCGTGGGTGGCCTCGCCGTCCAGCGCGGTGACCCGGACGAACGCCGGCCCGAACCGGAGCCTCTCGGCCTCCCCCGCGACGGTCGCGTCGGTGGGCCGCGGAACCGACGGGCCGACCTCCCCCGACGACCAGTCCGGCGTCCCGATGGACACCTCCGAGTTGGCGCTGTCCATCGCCCGGATTAAGTCGCTCGTAACCTCCACGTCGATCATCGAAGGCACAGGATAATGTTTTTGCGTCTTTATATTTCTATCGGAGCGCCGGGCCAGGATATTTCGTTTCGATACACGTCGTGTCGCCCCGAGCACAGCTCTATCCCCCGGACGCGAGGCGGCCTGGACGGGTGCACACACGAGCGCCCGCGCGCGGCGACGCGGGGCCGGAGGGGTACACTTATTGGCGCGCTCGTCCGCCACATCGTGTATGAACTTCGACCGCGTGCGGGAGGTCGACCCCGCCGTCGCGGACGCCCTCGAACGGGAGGTACAGCGCCAGCGCGACACGCTGTCGATGATAGCGAGCGAGAACCACGCGAGCCGCGCCGTCCTCGAGGCCCAGGGGACCCCGCTGACCAACAAGTACGCGGAGGGCTACCCCGGCGCGCGCTACTACGCGGGCTGCGAGCACGTCGACGAGATAGAGGAGCTGGCCATCGACCGCGCGAAGGAGCTGTGGGGGGCCGAGCACGTCAACGTCCAGCCCCACAGCGGGACCCAGGCGAACATGGCGGTGTACTTCGCCGTCCTCGAGCCGGGCGACCGCATCCTGTCGCTGGACCTCTCCCACGGCGGCCACCTCAGCCACGGCCACGCGGCCAACTTCACCGGCCAGCTATACGAGGTCGAGCACTACGAGGTCGACCCGGAGACGGGGTACATCGACTACGACGCGCTCGCGGCGACCGCCGAGGAGTTCGAGCCCGACGTCGTCGTCTCCGGGTTCTCGGCGTACCCCCGCGAGGTCGAGTGGGAGCGGGTCCAGGCGGCCGCGGAGAGCGTGGGGGCCTACCACGTCGCCGACATCGCCCACATCACCGGGCTCGTCGCCGCGGGCGTCCACCCCTCGCCGGTCGGCGTCGCGGACTTCGTGACGGGCTCGACCCACAAGACCATCCGCGCGGGCCGCGGCGGCATCGTGATGTGCGGCGAGGAGCACGCCGACGACGTGGACTCGGCGGTGTTCCCGGGCTCCCAAGGCGGGCCGCTGATGCACGACGTCGCGGGCAAGGCGGTGGGGTTCCAGGAGGCCCTCCAGCCCGAGTTCGAGGCGTACGCGGCCCAGGTGGTCGATAACGCGCGTGCGCTCGCGGACGAACTGACCGACCGGGGGCTCCATCTGGTCTCCGGCGGGACCGACACCCACCTCGTGCTGGCGGACCTGCGGGAGTCCCACCCCGACGTGACCGGCCAGGACGCCGAGGCGGCCCTGGAGGACGCCGGCATCGTCCTGAACAAGAACACGGTCCCGGGCGAGACGCGGTCGCCGTTCGTCACCAGCGGCATCCGCGCGGGGACGCCGGCGCTGACGACGCGGGGGTTCGACGAGGGGGAGATGCGCGAGGTGGGCGAGTGCATCGCGCGCGTGGTGGACGACGTCGACGACGAGTCCGTCCGCGGGTCGGTCGCCGAGCGCGTGGCGGCGCTCTGCGACGCGAACCCGCTGTACGAGTAGTCACTCGGGCGCTGTACCCGTCACTCGGCCTCGATGCGGCGGTCACTCGGCCTCGTAGCGTCGCAGCGCGCGGGCGAGGTGGGCCTGGAGGTACGGTCGGTCCTCGTCGTCCCGCAGGACGAGCGGCTCGCCCTTCAGGCGCTCCTCCAGGGTGCCGACGCGCTTCTTGACGGTGCGCTCGGTGTAGCCGGTCTCCTCGACCAGTGCTTCGACGGACAGCGGGCCGTCGGTCTCGGCGAGCGCGTGGGCGATGTCCAGCTCGGAGTCGCGGAACTGCTCGTGCATCTTCGTGACGAGGTCTACGAGCACGTCGTCGACGTCGTCGGTCTCCATGTCGCCGGTGTAGCGGTGGCCCCAACGTAAAACCTCCCATCAGTGGCCGGTAGCGCCACCGTTCCGTGCGGCGAGGCGGCCGGATGCGGTGACGGCGGGGCGGCCGACAGCGGCCGCGTTCGGTGGCGACGCTGTCGATGCGGCGGGTCACTCGTCGTCGGTCGCCGGCCGCGTCGCGTTCGCCAGCGCGGGGTCCACCCACGCCGGTCGGGGGACCGTCGTCGCGTCGAGGCCCCCGTAGGACACCGACTGCTCGACGTGCCACCGGCCGTCGTCGACGACCTCGTAGCGGACCGTCACCGACCGGACGAAGCCGGAGCGCGCCACGCGGGCCTCGACGGTGGCGTTCGTCGCGTTCCACGCCGGGACGGGCCCGGGGCCGCCGCGGACGACGTACACGTCGGTGCCGTCGCGCCGCTCGACGGCCGCGACGCGGGTGTCGAGCGCCTCGAACACGGTCGCGAGCAGCCGCCAGTCGACGACCGGCGGCGGCCCGTCGACCGGCGCTTCGTCGGCGGGCCAGACGAACGATTCAGTGCTGTTACTGAAGAGGATGGGGACGACCGTCACCGTCCCGTTCGAGAACGTCCGCTGGGGCGGCGTCGTCGCGAACCGGCCCGGGCGCTCGCCGGCGACCGTCAGCCGCGAGGCGAACCGCCGGCCGCTCTCGTTGACGCGGACGCGGCGGACGATGCGGCCGCGGACGGTCCCGTTCGGCGCGCGGAAGACCCACCGCTTCGTGGCCTCGTACGACCGGAGTCCGCGGACGAACTCGGCGTGGCTGGTGGCGAGGCGTCGCGGGTCGGTGACGCCGCCGGCGGTGACGCCGACGTCGCCCCCCGCCGTCGCCGACGGGGCGGGCGAGCTGTCGGCGGACGACGCGGCTCGCGTCGGCGTCGGCTCCGGGGATGGACCGACGAAGGCCGTACAGCCGGCCACGGCCACGACCAGGGCGAGCGCGAGGGCTGCCTGTCGCACGCGCGGGCGTTCGACCGCGGACCACAACAACGTACCGGTGAAAGAAACGGTCCCCGTCGGGCAGCAGCGAGGAGAGGTCCACAATCCCCGCAGGGCAGGTCGGAAGCTCCGGTCGGGATGGTGCGAGCGGTCGGGTCCGAACAGGAGCGCGGTCAGGGCAGGTCCACGGCCACCCCGGAGCGCTCGGACGCCGCCTTCACGGTGTTGTAGAGCAGCATCGCGCGGGTCATCGGGCCGACGCCGCCGGGGACGGGGGTAATGTGCGCCGCCTTCTCGCGCGCGCTCTCGAAGTCCACGTCGCCGACTAGCTCGTAGCCCTTCTCGGTGTCCGCGTCGACGCGATTGACGCCCACGTCGACGACGGTGACGCCCGCCGAGAGCATCGAGCCGTCTATCAGCTCCGGGACGCCGGCCGCCGCCACGACGATGTCCGCTCCGCGGGTCTTCACCGCGAGGTCGTCGGTGTGGGAGTGACAGACCGTGACGGTGGCGTTGCCGCCGGGGGCCTTCCCGACCAGGAGGTTCGCCAGGGGCTTGCCGACGATGTTCGACCGGCCGACGACGACCGCGTCCGCGCCGTCCGGGTCCACGCCGGCGGCGGCGAGCAGCCGCTGGATGCCGTGGGGCGTACAGGGCACGAACCGCGGCTCGCCCGCGACCAGCCGGCCGACGTTGGCCGGGTGGAAGGCGTCGACGTCCTTCTCGGGGGCGACCGTCTCGATGACCTCGAGGTAGTCGACGCGGTCGGGCAGCGGGGACTGGACGAGCACGCCGTCCACCTCGTCGTCGGCGTTCAGGTCCGCGATGGCGTCGTACAACTCGGCCGCGGGGGCGTCCACGTCCAGTTCGAGGTCGCGCGTGCCGATGCCCACCTCCTCGCAGTCGCGCTGCTTCATCGAGACGTACGTCTCGCTGGCGGGGTCGGGGCTCATCAGGACCGTCGCCAGCGTCGGCCGCGCGCCGGCGTCCGCGAGCGTCTCGACGCAGCCGACGAGCCCCTCGCGGAGGTCGGCGGCGACCGCCTCGCCGTCGATGACGTTCGTCATGGGCGACGGTGGCGGCCGGGCGGCCTTGAATGTTCGGATGTGTGCACAAGAGGACGCTCTATCCGCCCCATTGTATGCACGTTTGTGGGTGCGAGTGCCGTTCGTGGAGACGAGCGCCGTCGGCACCGACGTGCCCTCAACCCCCGTCCTCCGACAGCGGGAATCGACCGATGGGCATGGGCGACCCCGGCTCCCACGTGACCTCGAGCACGCGTGCGCCCGTCGGCGGCTCCACGGTCAGGTCGTCGCCGGGCGTGACGGTGACGTAGCGGTCCGCGAACTGCCCGCCGGTCGGCTCGCGTCGCGTCTCGACCGCGAGTCGACTGGCAAGCACCGGGTCACCCGCCTCGTGGGTGATGGTCACCGTCCCCGCGTCCCGGTCGCGGTCGAAGCCGAACGTGACGCGGGGCGAGACGGGCGGGCGCGGGTCGTTGCTCCCGGCTCCGTCGTCGGTCCCCGCCTCTCCGTTCCCGTCGGCCGCCAGCAGCACGTCGACGCGGACGGTCCGGTCGCCGCGGTGGACCTCGACGCGCTCGTAGGTGTCCAGCAGCCCCCCGGCACGGGCGTTCCGGAACTGGCCCCGAATCTCCTCGACCGGCGGCGGTTCGCCCTCGAACAGGTACAGCCCGGTGCGGTAGGCCCCGTCCGGCGTGTACGTGGTCGCCCACCCGCTCGCGACCCGGTAGGGCAACGGTCGGTCGGCCGGCCCAGCGTCGGCACCGGCGAGGGAGACGTGCGTACTCGTCCCGGTGCCGAGCGTCCCCGTCACCCGGCGGAACCGGTCGTCGGCGTCGGCCAGCCGCGACCCCCGCCCGAGCGCCGCGTCGACGACGCGCGTGGCGTAGTCGGTGGGCGTCGAGGGGCCGGTCCAGACGACCGTCTCGCGCCCGACCGCCGCCGACCGGTCGTCCTCCGGGCGCTCGAAGACGGCGAAGCCACCGTGCTCGCCGGCGCGCTCGTAACCGCTGCCGACGAGGGTCCGCTCCACGGACGCGCGCGAGAACCGCGCGCGAATAACGGTCACGTCGAAGCCGATGCGCGTGACTGCTTCCGTGGCCTCGCGCGAGACGCCGAGGTAGTCGCGTCCTCCGCGCGCGTTCGAGACGAGGGTCGCCACCGTTTCGGGCGACAGCCACGGCCGGTCGAGCGCCGAGACGTCGACCCGGGAGACGAACGGGAGCGGCCGGCCGAACGGCGGCCGCTCGGGGACGAGGTTCCGGTAGGCCGCCGGCCCGCGGGCCGGCGCGGCGACGTCGCCGAACAGCCCCGGGTTCGTCGGGTCCGGGAGGCCCGAGCAGCCGGCGAGGCCGCCGACCGCGCTGGCGGCTGCGAGGCTGCGGACGCCCGTGCGGAGGAGGGCCCGTCTGGGAAGTTCGTGCACGTCCACGACGGCGGGCGGGGTTTACTTAAGTATAGGTCGGTCTCACGAATCAGGGGACTTCCGTTCACGGCACATCACGACTGCGAGCGGTCGCCCCGGACTCTACTGAACGCCGGACGTTCTAACGGTCGAGAACAGCACCTGAAACCGGTGTCCGTTCGGACAGCCTGCGTCGGTCGCACCACGGTCGGAAACGCCGTTCTTGCTCACCTCCGCGATCTCTGCTCCTCGCGGAGAGGTCACCACGGTTTGGGCACCACAGTACGGACACGCGACGTTTGCAGTGGCCATGTTACTAGACTTCTACTCGGCCTCCCCCATTAAAACCCTTCCACGATTTCGACGGGGTCTTCGGACGGGTGTGCCACTCCGGATGCTGTCGCGGGGCGGCCGCTGTAGCGGGAGAACTGACTCCCCGAATCGCAACACTGCTCCCCGGAGCGTGGGGTGGCCGTGCGAGCGCTCCGCGATCCGGGCGACGAGATGGTCCGTAGTGCCAGTAGGACCACCAGTCGGCCTCCTAGAACTGGTAGCGGCGCGCGTCGTCACCGGTCTGGGGGTACTCGACCGTGCCGCCGGTCATCTCGTCGAAGGTCATCCCCGAGAGGTACTCGTCGTAGGTCACGT
>CAZPIG010000087.1:0-5204 GCA_964586205.1 uncultured Halobacteriales archaeon
TGCCGAGCGAAGCGAGGCAAGGCTCGTCGGAGCTTGCTCCGACGGTGTTCCGCTCACTTCGTTCGCGAGACTCCCACCCGACGGTGGGTTGGCGCACTTGTCGAAGCTAACGTCGACACCCTTGACGAACCGACCGGGCCCTACACCAACCCCTTTAGTGATTGGCCCCCGCAGTGCGACCACGATGACCGACGCGAACGGAACGAACACCGAGGCGGGCGGAACAGAGGCCACCGCGAACGCATCGGACGCCGAAACGAGCGACGCCGACCCGCTCGTCGTCTACGCCGACTACGTCTGCCCGTTCTGCTACCTCGGGCGGGCCACCCTCCGGGAGTACCGCGACGACGCCGACGACCCGCCGCCGGTCGAGTGGCGGCCGTTCGACCTCCGGAGCCACAAGCGCGGCCCGGACGGCGAGGTCAGCGACGACGTCGAGGACGGCAAGGACGAGGACTACTTCCAGCAGGCGATGGAGAACGTGCGGCGGCTCCGCGAGGAGTACGACGTGGAGATGACCGTCGACCGCTCCCGGGACGTGGACTCGTGGAACGCCCACCAGGCCGCGCTCCACGTCGAACGGAGCTACGACGGGGAGACGTTCCGCGAGTTCCACGACGCCGTCTTCGACGCGCACTGGCTGGACGAGCGGGACATCGGCGACCCGGACGTGCTGGCCGACATCGCGGCGTCGGTCGGCGTCGACCCCGACGGCGTCCGCGAGGCCGTGGCCGACGAGTCACTGGCCGACGCGCTACGCGAACGGTTCGCCGCCGCCCAGCAGCGGGGCGTCACCGGCGTCCCGACGTTCGCCTACGGCGGCCACGCCGCCCGCGGCGCGGTGCCGCCCGAGCAGCTACGGCGGCTGGTGGAGGGGCAATAACGCGCGAGCAGTCCAGCCCGGAGCGGTCTTCGCGGCCCCTTTCGTCACCCGAAGCTCCCGAGTCCGGTCTGCTCCTGGCCGTCCCGAACCTCCTGCCACGAGACGTCCAGCGCCTCGAGGATGCGCGCGATGGGCCCCCGGAGGGTCTTCTCCAGCATCTTGTCCCAGTCCACCTCGAACTCCGCGGGCACCTGGTCGGCGTACTCGAAGCAGATGACGCCGTCGCCCTCCTCGACGGCCACCTTGAACTCCCGGTAGACCGGGTCGTCCGTGTCGAGGCCGCGCTCGTCCTCGATGCGGTCGAAGAAGTCGGGGTGGACCTTCGAGAGGTACAGCCGCTTGGGCTTGCTGCCGCGCTGGAAGTTGGTCCCCAGCAGGAGGTTCGCGTACTTCGCACCCCGGACGTGGGCGGTGTCGGTGTCGTAGTTGTCGAGGCGCTTGCCGATGCCGCCTGGGATGGCCACGTCCTCGGGGTCCACCCGGCCCGACTGGAAGTCCTCGATGACCCCGTGGACGTACTCCTTCACGTCCTCTAAGTCCTCGCCGCGGACTATCATCTCGATGACCCGCTGCTGGACCTCCTTGGTGATGGGCGCGATGTCGCTGCGCTTGTACTCGAAGCCCGTGATGTCGATGTCGTCGACGTCCTTGCCCTCGGACCAGACGATGTGTCCGGCGTACCTTTTCTTCTTGCCGGCCTGGAAGAACCGCCGGTACAGCTTCTCGAACTCTATCTCGAAGAAGTGCTCGTCGGCCCCCAGCCGCTCGGCGAACTCGGCGTAGCTGTCGTTGATGCGCTCCTCCAGCTCGAACGACTGCTCGATGGCGTCGTCGGCCGAGACGTTGCCGCCGAGCTCCAACATGACGGAGTCAGTGTCACCGTACGTGACGTGATAGTCCAGCCTGTTCGCCACCTCCTCGGTGAACTCGATGACCTCCCGCCCGGTGGCGGTCACGGCCGCCGCGGCGTCCTTGTCGTAGAGCCGGAAGCGGGTCCATCCCGAAACGCCGTACAGCGACTGGCCCACGAACTGGAATTTGCCGTTTCGTCCGGCGAGTAGCGTGTGGTTGTCCGCGACCGTCACGCAGTAGACGCCCTCCTCGGCCGTGCTCCGGGACCCGCTGCGGTGCATCCGGAGCGTGTTCTTGCTCCCCTCGGCGACGTAGATGCGCCAACAGCCGCTGTCGCGCCGGTAGTTCGCCGTCAGCCCGAGGTGGGCACAGAGCCGGAGCACGTCGTCGCGTAGCTGCTCGCTCGCGGTGCTGTACCGCCACGAGTTCTCCTGGCGGTCCCCGTCGCCCGCGACGAGCGTGTCGAGGAACAGCCGCTTCTGGTCCTGGCTCGCCTCGAAGACGAGGTCCGGAATCCGCTTCTCGAAGCTGTCCTCGCCGCAGGTCGCTTCGAGGAATCGCCCGAGCAGCCGCGAGGTGAACTGGTAGCACTGCTCGTCCACGTAGTAGTCGAACCCCATCCGGTCCAGCAGCGCGCCGATGGCTGCGTGGTCGCTCTCGCCGCCGTCGGTCCTCGCCCGCTCGCCCCCGTCGCCCACCGCTCGCTCGGTTCCGTCGGCCAGCGCCCGGTCGTCGTCTGTCGCGCGCTCGTCCTGGGCTATCTTCACAGTCGTCGCCGACCCGCGGAAGTTCTCGCCGAACTGCTTGTCCTCGGAGTGGTAGACGTTGCCCTCGGTGACGTACCACGCGAGCAGCTCGAGGAAGTCGTCGCCGTCGTAGAAGCGGGGGATCCACTTGCGGTTCGGCTCGGCGTGGACGTAGAAGGTCGAGCACGCGTCGTCGAGATACTCCCGGTGCTCCTCGAACTCCGCGGCCGAGAACACGTAGCCCGTCGTGTCCTCGTCGGCCTTCTGCACCTTGTCGGGGTACCAGCCGAGTTCTGCCGCGAGCGTGTGGCCGTGGACGTCGTTGTCGGCCCACACCTCGTACTCGTCGAGGAGTTCGGTCAGGTCCACCCGCTCGATGCGCTCGCCGTCGGGGCCGTCCCAGTCGTGGGGGAGCCGGTAGTTCGTCGCGCGGTCGAGGTCCCCGGCCTCCACGAACCGGTAGTCGTCCTCGTCCCACGAGATACCGTTCCGCTCGTCCTTCCGCACCAGCATCCGGTGGTTCGGTGTCACCCGGAAGTCTATCTTGTCCGTCTCCATCTCGACCAGCTCGCCGTCGTACTCCGGATAGGCGTGGGTCTCGACGACCGGCTTCACCTCCATCTCCATCGAATCGGGGTCCAGCGAGTACACCTCGTCGCCGACCGCGAGGTCCCGGACGTTGCGGACGCCGTCCGGCGTCAGCACGTCCGTGTCCGGGGTGAAGCAGTTCATGATGACCTTCACGGCCTGCTGCTGGCGGTCGTACAGCTCGTAGGCGTCCGCTCCCGGCTCGTGGTCGTCCCGCTGGGCCTTCTTGTCCTCGCGCTCGTCCAGCAGCTCCGTTATCATCTCCCGCATGATGCCGTCGGGCTGCTTGCGGAACCGCGTCCCGTTCGGGGCCTCGTAGACGGGGCCGTCGAAGTCCTCGTCCACCTTCGTCTCCGGCGAGGCGTTGATGGTCCGCATCGCCATCGGGTACAGCGATTTCAGGTCCAGGACCGACACCATCTCCTTGATGCCGGTCACGGGCTCGAAGACGGCCCCGCCCTCGAATTCCTCGCCCTCCTCGACCTGGCCCTTCGAGGGCAGCGCGAACTCGCCGTGGGCCTTGTGGAGGACGTACATGTCCACGGCGTCGCCGGCGGTGGGGGCGTCCTCTATCTTGCAGCCGACGAAGGAGGCCACCTCCTGGTAGAAGGCGACGACCTCCTGCTTGCGGTCCAGCTCGACGCATATCTCGACGTCCCGGAGGTTGTACTCCAGAAGGCGCGTGGGGTCGTCCTCCCAGAGGTCGCCGATGTCGCCGGGGTAGCGCTCCTTGCCGACCCCCAGCTCCTCCTCGCCGACCGCGTCGAGGCGGTACGAGTCGAGCTCCGAGCGGACCATGCTCCGGTACCCGCGCAGGAGGTCGAAGACGACCCGGCCCTTCACGTCCGGGCCGCCCCAGTCGCTGCGCCACACCTCGCCGATGCGGGAGAGGCGGTCCGGGTCGAGGTCGTAGTCGTCGGTGCGGTCGTCGAGGCGTTCGAGGCGGTCGATGAGGTACGGCGCGTCGAAGTCGTCCACGTTCCACCCGACAGCCAGATCGAAGTCGGTCCGCTCGACGTACTCCAGGTAGTCCGCCAGCATCGCCGCCTCGGACTCGAAGCTCCGCACGTCGAGCGCCACGCCGTCGCCCTCGATGGGGTCGTAGTCGGGCAGGTCGTCGGGGACGCCGGCGTCCTCGTGGAGGTCGGGGGAGACGTACAGCCACGTGACGTACTCGTCGTCGCGGGAGTCGTGGGCCGTGAGGCAGAGTATCTCCTCCTCGCCGTCCTCGGGGAACCCCCGGCGGTCGTCCACCTCGATGTCGAGGGTGTGGACGCGCGGCGGGGCGTGGACGTCCACGGCGGCGACCTCGCTGTGGTGGACGACGAGGGTGTCGTCGTCGACGTGGGCCGGTAGCCCCTCCACGTCGGCCGCCCGGCGCTCGGGGATGCGGACGCCGCTGCGGACGTCCTTGTCGATGAGAAAGCGGTTCGGGAAGAGGATGTCGGCCTCGTAGTGGTCGAAGCGGTCGCGGACCTCGCCGACGTCGCGGGGCGTCTGGCCGAAGATCTTCGTCAGGCGCTCGCCCCGGATGCTCTCGTAGGGCTCGCCGTCGTCGTCCGTCTCCTCCCAGTCGGTGATGCGCTCGTGGGCGAGGTCATCGTCGTCGACGGACTCGGTCGGCGCGTAGAAGTACGGGCGGAACTCGCGGACCCGGACGTGCTCCAGAGTGCCGTCCTCGGTGCGGCCGAAGACGTGGACGAACGGCTCCTCGTCGGCCCCGGTGCCCTCGACCTTGTAGTCGACCTGCGTGACCGCGACGTCGACGGTCCCCGTCGCCTCGGGGAGGCTGTCGACGCCCGGCCGGACGACCTCCTCCCCCTGGGCCCCGCCGTCGCCGGCGACGGCCTCGGCCTCCGCGGCCCCCCGGTCGGCGTCGCTCCAGTCGGCTCCGAGTTTCGCCTGCTGGTCGGTGTCTCCGCCGGTACCCATTTGCAACGCGGTAGGCACCCCCCGGTTAAAACCTCGGTGGTCGGAGGTCCGCGGTGCGGTGGTCGGAGGTCCGCGGTGAGCAACGTCGCGCGGGAACGGGGCGACCGGTGCGGAGCGACGCGACAGTCACCCGGCGGGGAGCGACGCGGCGGTCACTGCCCCTCGCCGCCGAGGAGCGCGTCCGGCAGCCGCCGCCGGACCGA
>CAZPIG010000087.1:5304-6740 GCA_964586205.1 uncultured Halobacteriales archaeon
GCGGTCACTGCCCCTCGCCGCCGAGGAGCGCGTCCGGCAGCCGCCGCCGGACCGACGACGGGAGCGTCCGCCGGAGGCGCTCGCCCACGTCGGCCAGCGGCTTGCGGACGAGCGTGTAGCCCGCCGAGACCGCCAGCGCAGCGGCGACGAGCCACCGGGCCGTCCCCGAGGTGACGGTCAGCGCCGGGGCGGCGAGGACGCCCGCGACGAGCAGGTCCTCCGGAGCCCCGTCGTAGCGCACCCACCGGCGCGGGGCCAGCCACCGGCCGCGGACGTGGTCGTAGACCGCCCGGTTCGAGTCGCCGCGCCACGGCCGGAGCTCGAGCCCGCCGCCGAACACGTCCATCACCGAGTGCAGCGCCGCGGCTCCGAGGAAGGCAGCGATGGCGACGGTCTCCGGCCCCGGCACGACGGCCGCGACGGCGAGCGCCGGCACGGCCACGATGGGGAGGACCACCGGGTAGTGGAAGGTCCGCCGGTGGACGAACAGCAGGTCGAGGTCCGGCGCGGCCCCGCCCGCGGCGGCCGCCGCCATGGCGACCGGCGCGAGGTCCGGGGCCAGCCAGAGCGAGACGCTCGCGACCACCAGCCCCGCGAGCGCGTGGGTCGTCGCCATCATCGGGATTGTGTCGGTAAGCATCGGGTACGCTTAGGCCTGTCGTCGGGAGGAAAACGGCCGAGAGGAGAAAGAACGACGGGTCTCGCCGTGGTAGCACGGTACATGCCGGAGGGTGACCGGGAGGGGTCCCGAGGGTGGAAGGAGCACTGGTACCTGTCGCGGCGCGGAAAGGCGGTCGTGCTGGGGTACGTCGTACTGGTCGTCGCCGTCGCCGCGGTCACGGCCAGTCCGCCCGGGCTACTGGGGACGGCGGTTCCGGTGGACGTCTACCTCTACGGCGTCGGTGGAGCCCTCACCTGGGGGCTGCTACGGGCGGTCGCCCTCCAGGGGAAGGCGACCCCGGAAGCGGGAGTGGAATCGGGA
Source organism: uncultured Halobacteriales archaeon (assembly GCA_964586205.1). Classification (GTDB taxonomy): domain Archaea; phylum Halobacteriota; class Halobacteria; order Halobacteriales; family CAZPIG01; genus CAZPIG01. The sequence continues at coordinate 6,287 of CAZPIG010000087.1, forward strand.
GCGGGGGCGGGAGCGGAAGCGGGAGCGAGAGCGAGAGCGAGAGCGGAAGCCGAACTCCTGGCGGTGGGCGAGCGGTCCGGCGAGGAAGGCGGGAGGATGACCCTCTACTTGGGGGACGCGGGGCCGGACGACGCCGGTCCGACGGGCCCGAGAGGGCACGGTCCGGTGGGTCCCGGGACGTTCCTCGGCGTGGAGGACCACCGACCCGCGGAGGGGGAACTGGCCGCCTATCACCTCGTCGCGGCCGAGTGGTTCCTCGAGGAGGACCTCGGAGACCGCGGCGAGGACGCGGCCGACCGCGAGCGCCTGACGGAGGCGCTCCAGCACGTCGAATACGCCATATCCGACGTCGATGCCGCGCTGGGATTGGAGCCGACGCCGGTCGTGGAACCCATCGACACGCCGGCGGAGGACGCTAACGAGACGCTGGCGGAGGACGCTAACGAGACGCTGG
>CAZPIG010000087.1:6840-9720 GCA_964586205.1 uncultured Halobacteriales archaeon
GAGGACGCTAACGAGACGCCGGCAGAGGACGCTAACGAGACGCTGGAAGAAGACGCCAGCGACACGCCGGCGGAGGGCGACCACGGCTCGCTCTGGGCGGGGGAGGCCCGCGAGGTCGCCCTCCGGCCGTTCGCGGTGCTGCCGCTCGCGGCGGGCGTGTACCTCCTCGTGGACTGGGTCGCCGCCGTGGGGCCCGCGAGCCAGTCGGTGACCGCGGTCGCGCTGCTGGCCCTGTTCGCCGGGCTGTTCCTCACGCGGACCTACGAGCGCCTCGGAGCCATCGCCGACGCGCTGAAGCCGGCCGGCGGCGACGGGCTCGAGCCGCCGTGGACGCCCGACGGGGGCCGGTGGATAGACCACCCCGGGGCGCGGTGGGTCGTCGCCGGCTACCTCGTCGGCGCGCTGGCCTTCCTCGCGGCGACCGTCCAGCAGCCGCGACTGACGGTGGACGTGGCGGGCGTCGCCGTCCAGCTCCCGCTGGGGGCGTCCGGGGTCCCCGTCGTCGAGGCGCTGGTCCCCGGCGTCGTCTACGTCTACGCGCTCCTCGGCGCGCTCGGCCGCGTCTTCACGGAGCTGCTCCACCACGTCGCGGTCACGACCGAGAAGCTCGCGTTCCTCGCGGTCCGGGTCCCCGCTGCGATGATACTCGCGGGCGGGGTCTACCTCGCCCTCTCGGTCCCGTTCGCCGACGACGTGCCGTTCCAGCTTGCCGGGGTGGCGTTCCTCGTCGGGCTGTTCGAGGGCGTGGCGTTCGACTACATCGCCGCCCTCGGGGGAGCGCTGCTGCCGGCCGCCGACGAGGACGACGAGCGAGGCGACGAGGACGAGTGACGCGGCGAGATTGTGGTTCGAGGTACAGTATCGGCTCTATCTAAACACTACCGTCGCGCTCCGCGTCAACCCTATGGTCGCGCCCGCCGAACCACCCCACGGGGGCCCTACCGGATGCCTACGTGTCGCAGGTGCGGGACCGACAGCCGGACCGAGGACCTCGTCCGGCACCGTCACCACCACTTGCTGGTCGTCCACTGCCCGGAGTGTCGGTTCGTCATGGGCGTGTGGCGGGACCCGACCGCCGACGACCTCGCCGCCGCCGAGGAGTCGGGGTGACCGCCGCCACCGTCGCCGCGGACTGTCGAGGCGGCAGCGCCGTCGCGACTACCCGCTCGTGACCACGCTGTCGGGACGGACGCGGATCACCACGCGCGGGCCGCGCTCGTCGCCGTGGTGGGGGTACTCCTCGGCGTCCATGTAGCGCCGCGCGAGGCTGTCGATGTGGTCGGCAGCCCCGTCCTCGGTGACCTCGACCGCCCGACCGCGGATGGAGACGTACCGGTAGGGGTCGTCGGGGTCGAGCACGCTCAGCGCGACCTTCGGGTCGCGGCTGGCGTTGCGCTCCTTCTGCCGCCCGCGCGCGGTGTTGACGAGCACGTGCTCGCCGTCGTAGTCCACCCAGACCGGCGTCACCTGCGGCGCGCCGTCCGGCATCAGCGTGACGAACTGCGCGAACGTCTCCCGCTCGAAGAGGTCGTGGAACGCCTCGGGTATCGTCTCCATGCGACCCCCGTGGAGCGTGCGCAGCAAAAGGGCCCCGGACTGTCGGTGGCGGGGCCGCTTCTCGTGGCCGGCGACGCCTCCCGAGGGGCGACGGCGGCGTCCTAATATTCCTAATATTATCTCCATTGTTGGAGGGCCCATATAGCCAAGTTTTACCACCACCCGAAGCCGAGGGCTCGCCATGAGCATCGGTGGCAGCGACGACCCGGGGCGGGTCGAGGACCCGGGCCTCACGGAGTCGGAGTACCGCGAACGCCTCCGGGACCTCCCGCCCAGCGCGAAGTTGGTGGCGAAGGTCCTCGAGCGAGACGACGCGCTGTCCCAGGGCGAGGTAGCGGAGCGGTCGCTGCTGCCGGACCGGACGGTCCGGTACGCCATGAACCGGCTCTCGGAGGTGGGCGTCGTCGAGTCCCGGTACAGCTTCCGGGACGCCAGAAAGCAGGTGTACTCGCTGCGACGCCGGTCCTGAAACGACTCCGACCGCTGTTCTTTTGCCCGTTCGGCGTCGAGCGGCGGGCATGGAGACGGGTGGAGCCTCCCGAGCCGGTGACGACGACCCCGTCGCCCGCGTCCCCGTCGAAGTGGCGACGCGGGCCCCCGGCGGGCAGACGAACACCTATCTCGTCGGCACGGACGGCGCACTACTCGTCGACCCGGCGGCCCGGACGGACGCGCTCGACGCCGCCGTCGCGGAGCGGGGCGTGACGGACCTGCTGGTCACCCACGCGCACCAGGACCACGTGGGGGCCGTCGCGGAGTACGCCGACCGAGCGACCACGTGGGCGCTCGCGGGGCGGGCCGACCGCTTCGCCGCCGCGACGGGGGTCGAGCCGGACCGGACGTTCCGCCCTGGCGACGTCCTGACGACCGGCGACGGCCGCCGCGTCGAGGTGCTGGCCACGCCCGGCCACGCGTCGGACCACGTCGCGCTCGCCGTCGACGGGTGCGTCCTCGCCGGCGACCTCGTGGTCGCCGAGGGGAGCGTGGTCGTCGGGTCAGACGAGGGCGACCTCCGGGCGTACCTCGCGTCGCTCCGCCAGCTGCTGGCCCGCGACCCGGACCGCATCTACCCCGGTCACGGCCCGGTCGTCGAGGAGCCCCGCGAGACGCTGACCCGGCTGCTGGCCCACCGCCGGGAGCGCGAGCGGCGGGTCCTCGCGGCGGTCGAGGACGGCGCGCGGACCGTCGACGAGGTGGTCGACGCGGCCTACGACAAGGACCTCTCGGGCGTGCGCGACCTCGCCCGGCGGACGGTCGAGGCACACCTGGAGAAGCTTGCGGTGGAGGGCCGGGTGGAGTGGGACGGCGACGAGGTGCGGCCTG
>CAZPIG010000088.1:0-9719 GCA_964586205.1 uncultured Halobacteriales archaeon
GTCTCGCGGACCTCCTTCAGTTGCTCGTCGAGGCCGCCGATGTCCTCGTAGGTGACCGCGGGGCTCTGCTCGACCTGCATCACCCGCGCGCGGACGTCGGTTTCGTCCGACAGCGGCTTGACGATGGACAGGGAGTTGTTGACCGCGACCCGGCTGTCGGGCTCGATGTCGTCGCGCATCTCGTCGGTGACCTCGGTCAGCGCCTCCTGGTTGTTGCCGTGCTGCTTGATGATGACCCCCTCGTCGGTCATCTCCTGGACTGTGGCGACGAACAGCGGCGACTGCTTGAGCTTCTTGTTCTCGTGGGTGAGCCGCTCTAGCTTCTGCTGGTACTTGTTGTTCTCGGCGTTCGCGTCCAGCAGCTTGTCCCGCATCTCCTCGTTCTGGCTCTCCAGAACCTTGAGGCGCTCGCGCAACGCCTCTATCTTCTCTGTTTGCGACGTGTCCTCGTCGTCGTACGGGAGGTCGACGTCGTCCACAGTATCGGTCATCACGACGGGCTAAGGCAGGGGCTCATAAGAGGTTTCGGGTCGCCGGAACTTCGGTTGCGGCCGCCGGTCGGCCGTTCGCCCGGCGACGGAGGAATTACTGCCGGGAATCAACTCGAACAGTAAATATTATCACCTCGTATCCGCTAGGACGGGTCGATGAGTGCCGGTAACCCGGAGGCGACCGGCGGGTGGGACGTCGTCGGCGACCTGCCGCCGAGCGCGAAGCTCGTCGCCACCGTCCTGGAGGAGAAGGGCGAGTTGACCCAGAGCGAGATAGCAGAGGAGACGATGCTGCCGCCGCGGACCGTCCGGTACGCGCTCTCGCGGCTGGAGGACGCCGAGGTGGTGGCGTCGCGGTTCTCCTTCGCGGATGCGCGCAAGCGGCTGTACGTGCTGACCATTGATTCGCGGTAACGCCGCTATCGATTCGCGGCAACGTCACCGTCGATTCGCGGTAGCGCCACCACCGATTTGCGGTAACGCCACCGTCGATTCCGTAGCCCGGTTCCGGGGACACCCTCCCGTCGTCAGTCGAGCGCCGCGAGCACCTCTTCCTCGGCGTCGCGGCCCGGGTCGTAGTCAGCCCCGTCGCGGCCCGCGTCGAGGTGGGCCGCAACGGTGGTCGCCATCGCCTCCCGGACGGGGGTCGACTCCCAGCCGAGGGCGGCTAGCTTGGACGTATCGAGGACGTGGGGATACTCGCGGTAGAGGACGAAGTCCGCCGGCGACAGGCCGGCGGCGGCGAGTTCGCGCTCGCTCGCGCCGACCACCTCGACGTCCCGGTCGAGCACGTCTGCGATAGTCGCGACGGTCTCTTCGAGCGTGAGCAGCCGCCGGTCGCCGACGTTGTACACCTCCCCGGGCGTCCCCCGCTCGGCCACGGTCCGGAGCGCCGCGGCCACGTCCCCGACGTACGCGCGGTGCCAGACGTTCTGGCCGTCGCCCGGGACCACTACGCGGTCGAAGCGGTTCGCCCGGTCCACCCAGTAGGCCAGCCGTTCGGTGTAGTCGTGGGGGCCGTAGACGATGCACGGCCGGACGCCCATCGCGGCGACGCCCCGCTCGGCCGCCCGGACCACCGCCCGGTCGCCCTCGGCCTTGCGGTTGCCGTACGTCTCGCCGGAGTCGTCGGTCGCCTGCGCGTCGGTGCAGGGCCGGAGCGCGGTTTCGCCCTCCCGCTTCGGTATCTCCTCGTCGCCGTATGCGTCGCCGCTGGAGACGTAGACGTACGCGTCGGCGTCGGCGAAGACCTCCGTGGCGACCGCCACGTCGCGGGGGTAGTAGGCGACGCAGTCGAAGACGGCGTCCGGCTCCACTGCGTCCGCGGCGGCTTCGACGGCGTCGTCGTCCCGTCGGTCGCCCTGTACGTGCGCCACGCGGTCGTCCCCGGCGAAGGGGTCGTCGTGCTGGCCGCGGTTGAAGATGGTCACGTCGTAGTCGTGGTCCAGTAGCTCGGTCACGAGGTGGCGGCCGACGAAGCGGGTGCCGCCGATGACGAGGGCCGTTTCCATGCCCGGGGCCACGAATGGCCCGGAGAAAACGGTGCCGGAAGCGGTGATGGCAGTGACGGTGACGACCACGGAAGTGGGGAGGTGACTTCCGACACCGTCGGTCGCTCTACCCCTCCGGCGGGCACCGCACCCGCTCGCCGTCCGTCCTTGAGTTCACCTCGCGGTCACCATCTCCGCCGTCCTCGACCCGGAAGACATCTCGCTCCGTGACGAGGTACGTCGCCGTGTACCGCCCCGAGTCGCCGTGGGTGTCGTCCACCGCAGTCGCGTCGTCGTAGTACGCGTACCCGTAGAAGCCAGCCACCGTCGCCCGGTAGCCACCGTCCGTCTCGGTCACCGACTCGACGCCGAGCGAGAGGAACTCGAACGACGCCACGCGCTCGACCCGCGCCAGCACCCGCCGGCCGACGTACGCGCGCTCGAATTGCTCGACGAACGGTTCGACCGTCTCTCCGGTCAGCTCGGACGGACGGTCCGGGCAGGGTGCGAGTTCGACCTCCGATTCGATGGGCGGCGTCTCGGTCGGGGTGCCGGCCGGGAAGTCGAGGCAGCCCGCGAAAGCGGCGGACGGGCCGGTAACCGTGGCGAGGAGGGCGCGGCGGCGCATGCGCCGTCTCCGACCGCGTGTCAGTTAGGTGTTGTCCCACCGACTCGACGACGGCCTCCGCCGCCCGCCCGGGGTCGTTGTCGGTCCCGTCCAGGTCGCTCGCGAGGTGGGCCTCGACTACGGCCCGAAGTGTGCACCTGTCGTTCGAGTAGATTTATTAGTCCCGGATGGCCGCGTCAACGCATGTCACACGAGCACACCGAAGGGGCGGGCCACGAGCACGGGGGTGGGTCGGAACACGACCACGAAGACGGGTCGGGACACGGTGGGGGTGCCACCGCGGGGGGCAACCACGCGACCGCGACGACGGACGACCCCGCCGCCGTCGGCGAGTGGGAGCCCGTCGAGCACCGCTTCGAGCACCTCCCCATCCACGTGGCGCTGCTGCCGACCGGGAAGGTGCTGGCGTTCGGCGGCTCGGGCAACGACGAGTACAGCCTGGCGGACCCCCACCCCGCGGAGCTGTTCGACCCCGAGGCCGGCACCGTCGAGACGGTCGACCAGGCGCTCGACGGCGACGTGTTCTGCGCGGGCCACGCCCACCTCCCCGACGGCCGGCTGCTCGTGGCCGGCGGGACCTACAAGTACGACGGGTCGTTCACGCTCCCCGGCCGCATCAACTTCCCGCCGTTCCGCGGGCTGGACCACACCTACGTCTTCGACCCCGAGACCGAGCGGTGGAGCCGCGAGGAGGACTGCCAGCGGGGCCGGTGGTACCCGACGCTGCTGACCCTCGGCGACGGGAGCGTCCTGAACGTCGCCGGCCTGACCAAACGCTTCCCGTGGGTCGCGCTGCGGCGCATCGAGCACTACCGGGCGGACGAGGGGTGGGAGGCGGTCTCGGGCGCGGGCCGGTGGCTGCCGCTGTACCCGCGGCTGCACCTGCTGCCCGACGGCTCCGTCTTCTACGCGGGCTCGTACAACACCCACTACACCTTCCCGTTCTCGCTACGGGGGTTCCCGACGGCCACCCTCGACGTGGCGGCCGGCGAGTGGACCGCCCACGGCCTGCCGAACGAGGCCGAGCGCGAGGAGGGCGCGTCGGTCCTGCTGCCGCTCCGGCCGGGCGACGACTACCGGCCCCGCGTGCTGCTGACCGGCGGCGGGACGCCCACCGGCGGCTCGGCCGTCGCGGACGCCGAGGTCATCGACCTCGGGGCCGACGACCCGCAGTGGCGCTCGGTCGAGTCGATGGCCCACGCCCGGTACTACTGCTACCCGGTGCTGCTCCCGGACGGCTCCGTCTTCGTGATGGGTGGGCGGCACGGGACGGCCGGCCACACGCACGGCGACCACCACGAGTTCAGTCCCGAGGACTCCGGCGCGCTGCCGTCCATCCCGGAGGCCATCCACGAGGCCGAGCGCTTCGACCCCGAGACCGAGCGGTGGGAGTCGCTGGCGTCGATGACCGTCGACCGGCTGTACCACTCCAACGCCCTGCTGCTCCCGGACGGCCGGGTGCTGACCGCCGGCTCGAACCCGGCGCGGCGGGTCAACGAGCTCCGCATCGAGACCTACCGGCCGCCGTACCTCTTCGACGGGCCGCGGCCGGAGGTGACGGCCGCGCCGGACGCCGTCTCCTGGGGCGAGACGTTCGCCGTCGAGACGCCGGACGCCGGCGCGGTGGACGAGGTGGTGCTGATGCGGCTCTCCTCGACGACCCACTGCGTCAACACGGACCAGCGGCTGGTGGAGCTCCCCATCGACGGTACCGCGGACGGGAGCGTGGACGTCCGCGTGCCGTCGAATCCGGACCTGACGCCGCCGGGCTACTACATGCTGTTCGTCCTCCGTGACGGGGTGCCTTCGGAAGCCCCGTTCGTGCGGGTGGGGTAAGTCCGTCTCTCCTCAGTGCACCGTCTCTCCTTGGTGAACCGTCCCTCCTCAATGAACCGCCTCCCCTCAGTGAAGCGAGTCACTCGCGCGCGTGCACTCGGTGGACGTCGAGCCCCTCCGATTCGAGGACGGGGCCGACCACCTCGACCGACCGGCCCAGCCGCTCGAACACCTCCTCGCAGGGGATGCCCTCGCCCCCGTCGTCGCTTCCGGCCCCCGCGTCGCTTTCGGCCTCCGCGTCGCTTTCGGACCCCGCGTCGCTTCCCGACCCGTCTCTCCCACGGTACACCTCCGCAGCGCGGGCACCCGAGACGCTGTAGACGACCGCGCCGAGGGCCGCGTACGCGATGCCGGCGGCGCACATCGGGCAGGGCTCGGTGCTCGTGTACATGACCGTCCTCGCGCGCTCGGCCGGCGTGTGCTCGCTGGCGGCCCGTCGGGCGAGGGTTAGCTCCGGGTGCAGTGCGAGGTCGTCGTCGGTGTTTACGCGGTTCGTCGCCTCCATCACGACCTGGCCGTCGCGGACGAGCAGCGAGCCGTACGGGTCGTCGCCGCGCTCGGCTGCCGTCTCGGCGAGGTCGATGGCGCGGCGGACGTGGGATGCGTGGTCGAGGGCGGTGGGGTTCACGCTGGGAGTCGACGTTGTGGGCCGGGAAAAGTCGTGGGGGCCGAGGGATTCGTCCGGGCCGCCGACCCCGCCTCAGCAGACGCAGTTCGTATCGACTATCTCGCCGGTGGTGTCGTCGCGGCAGACCTCGATTGTCGACGGCCAGTCGCAGACCTCGTTCCGACAATTACAGGAGTACGACTGCGGCGACACCGACGACGCGCCGTCGGCGTCGAAGCGCAGGGTCTCGCCGGCGGCGTCGAGGACCGCGTACGCGTGGCCCGTCTCCGGGCGCACGGCCACCGACAGCCGGCCGTCCTCGACGGTCGTGGTGACGCGGACCTCCTCGACGCCCTCGGGCAGCCTGACCGACGCCGCGCCGTCGACCGCGCCGACCTGGGGGCCGAGGGCGACGCCCTCGGTCCGCAGCGCGGTGGCGTCCTCGACGACGCCCTCCGCTTCGAGCGTGGCGAGCACGCCGTCGGCGTGGGCGGCCAGCAACTGCTCCGCACGCGCGGGCGACGCCGGCCGGGACGCCATCGCCGTGCCGCTCCCGGCCGCCGAGACGCCGGCGGCGACCGCACCCGTCGTCGCTACCGTCCTGAGCACGCTTCGCCTGCTCTGGTCGTTGTCTCGCGCCATGCACGGATGATGGGGCTCTACGGTATTATATTTAATTTCTAGCCGTAGAATAGAACCCGTGCGGGTCGTTCGACCCGCCACGTCGCGCTCGGACCGTCGTCGGTCGAACTGTCGCCCTCGAAACAGTCCGTAGCGTCGGCCTCAGTACGACTTCGCGAAGTACGCCGTCTCGACCGCCCCGTCCCCACAAACAGCGCACTCCCCCGCAATCGGCTCCTCGTCCTCGTCGAGGGGCACCATCACTATCTCCGCGGCTATCTCGTCCTTCACGACCGTCTCGCAGGCCTCGTCGCCGCACCACGCGGCCTTCACGTAGCCGCCGTACTGCCCGATGGTGCCGAGTAGTTCCTCGACGCTGTCGGCCTCGCGGACGTTGCCCGCCAGGTTCTCCTCGGCGGCGTCGTACAGCTTCTCGAACATCGCGTCGAAGTGCTCCTCGACGGTCGCCGCGATGTCCTCGCGGTCCTCCGAGACGGTCTCGCCGTCGGGCCGGTGGACGACCGAGACGCTACCCTCCTCGACCTCGTTCGGCCCGACCTCGACGCGCACGGGGACGCCCAGTAGCTCCCACTCGTTGAACTTGAAGCCCGGATTCCGCTCGTCGCGGTCGTCGTACTCCACGCGGATTCCGGCGGCGTCGAGGTCGTCGGCGACGCCCTCGGCGTACTCCAGGACCGCCTCGCGGTTGTCCTCCTGGTAGATGGGCACCACGACCACCTGCTCCGGCGCGACGGCCGGGGGCAGCACCAGCCCCTGGTCGTCGCTGTGGGTCATGATGAGCGCGCCGAGCGCGCGCCACGACAGCCCCCACGAGGTGGTGTGGGCCACCTGGTCGTCCTCGTTCTCGTCGACGTAGGTCACGTCGTAGGCCTCCGCGAAGGAGGTGCCGAGGTAGTGGCTGGTGCCGCCCTGGACGGACTTGCCGTCGGGCATCAGCGCCTCGACCGTGGTGGTGGTGTCGGCGCCGGGGAACTTGTCGTGTTCGGGCTTGCGCCCCCGGAGCACCGGGATGGCGAGGACGTCCTCGTAGACCCGCTCGTACTGTTCGAGGCGGGTCATCGTCTCGTCCCAGGCGTCGGCCTCGTCGCGGTGGGCGGTGTGGCCCTCCTGCCAGAGGAACTCCTTGGTCCGGAAGAACGGCTTCGTCTCGGTCGCCTCCCACCGGACGACCGAGCACCACTGGTTCAGCCGCATCGGCAGGTCCCGGTAGCTGCGGACCCACTGGGCGATGAAGGGCGTGATGATGCTCTCGCTCGTGGGCCGGACCGCCAGCCGCTCCTCTAGCTCGTCGTAACCGCCCTGCGTGACCCACGCGACCTCCGGGTCGAACCCCTCGACGATGTCCTTCTCCCGCTCGAGGTAGCTCTCGGGGATGAACATCGGGAAGTAGGCGTTCTGGACGCCCGTCTCCTTGAACCAGCCGTCGAGGTGGTCCTGGACGGCCTCCCAGAGCGCGTAGCCGCGCGGGCGGACGACGATGAAGCCCCCCATCGGCGCGTAGTCGGCGAGGCCCGCCTTCTGGACCACCTCGGCGTACCACTCGCCGGGGCTGTGCTCCTTGGACTCGGTGATGCCTAGCTCCTGCTCGCCGCTCATTGGTGGATGGGAGTGTGAGGGCGCTAATAAACCCCCCGAAGCGTGGGAACTGATTGTCCATTCGTCGTGTTTCGGCCAGTGGATGGTTCCACCATCGGGTGGGACTGAAAGGGGCGACGCTCTCGGCGAAGCACGGCGACGCAAGCACTGGAGGCGAGCGAACGTAGTGAGCGAGCCGAAGCGCGCAGCGAGCGCGAGCCCCGAGCGAAGCGAGGGGCTCGGAACGCGCGAGCGGCGAAGCCGCGAGCGCCGCGCGAGCCGAGAGCGTCGGGGCTTTCGAGGACCCAGGACGGCTAGAGTAGCGATTCCTGGGCCTCGAAAGCCCCCGGTCGCTCGACCCTCCGGGACTCGCTGCGCGCTTCGGCGCTCACTTCGTTCGCGCCTGCAGTGCTTACTTCGTCCGGGAGGGATCGAGCGACCGGCCCCTTTCGGAGTCCCGCCCGACGGTGGATTGCACAGTTGGCCGAAACCGTGGACCGAACTCCCCCAATCCACGACCGGGGCCTTTACGCCCCGTCGTCCCCCCACTACCCGCCATGATACTGTCGGACGGGGACATCCGCAGTCGGCTCGACGACGGCGACCTCGTCATCGAGCCCATGGCCGACCCGGACCTGCAGATCCAGCCCGCGAGCGTCGACCTCCGGCTCGGCCGGGAGTTCCTCGAGTTCCAGCGCACCAACATCGCCTGCATCCACCCCGACCGCGGCGAGGAGGTCGCGGAGTACGTCACCTCCACGACGGTCCCGCCGGGGCCCGCCGCCGACCAGACGACGCTCGGCGACCACGACGCCGACGACAGCGACCGCCAGCAGCCGGAGTTCGTCCTCCACCCCGGCGACTTCGTGCTCGGGACGACCATCGAGCGCGTCCAGATTCCGGACGACCTCATCGCCCACGTCGAGGGCCGGTCGTCGCTCGGCCGACTGGCCATCGTCGTCCACGCGACCGCGGGCATCGTCGACCCGGGCTACCGGGGCCAGATAACCCTCGAGCTGTCGAACCTCGGCACCGCGCCGGTCGCGCTGACGCCCGGAATGAGGATCTCCCAGCTCACCTTCACGGAGCTGAAGAACCCCGCCGAATCCCCGTACGGCGAGGAGCGCGGCTCGAAGTACCAGGACCAGCGCGGGCCGCAGGCCTCGCGCATCCAGGGCGACCACGAGTTCGGGGGCGACCAGATGTGAGGTTCCCCGAGGAGGTCGTCGTCGAGGAGTTCCTGCCCACCTTCCGGTCGCTGCTGGCCGAGGACCTCCGCGACCGCGGGCTGACCCAGCGCGAGGTCGCCGACGCCATCGGTGTCAGCCAGAGCGCCGTCTCGAAGTACGTCCACGGCGACGTCGAGCGCCGCGCCGCGGTCGCCGAGGACGACCGCGTCCGCCGCACCGTCGAGCGCATCGGCGAGGGGCTCGCCGCGGGCGACGTGAGCCCGGTCGAGGCCCTCGGCGAGGCCGAGGCGCTGATTCGCCGGCTGGAGGACCGCGACCTCGTCTGCGAGCTCCACGAGGCCGCGATGCCCGCCCTCGCGGGGCTCGGCTGTGACTTCTGCGTGCGCGGGCCCGACAGCGAGCTCCGCCGCACCGAGCGCGTGCTCTCGGACGTCCGCCGCGGGCTCCGGGCCATCGAGAACGCCAGCGGCTTCGCCGGCCTCATCCCGGCGGTCGGCTCGAACCTCGTGGCCTGCACGCCCGACGCCGACGGCGTGGAGGACGTCGCGGGCGTTCCGGGCCGCATCTTCGACGTGAAGGGGCGGGCGGCCATCCCCGGCGACCCGGAGTTCGGCGTCAGCGAGCACGTCGCGGGCGTCCTGCTCGCCGCGCGCGCGGGCGGTTCGGAGGCTCGCGCGGCGCTGAACGTCCGGTACGACGACGCCCTCCTCGCAGAGCTATCGGGGATGGGCCACGTCCCCGTGGAGTTCGACGGCGAGGCCGAGATTCGCGAGGCGGTCCGGGAGGCGGTCGCGGCCGAGTCCGACGCCACCGTCCTCTACCAGACCGGTGCGTTCGGCATCGAGCCCATCGTCTACCTCCTCGGGCCCGACGCGGAGACGGTCGCCGAGGTGGCGCGGTACCTGGTGTGAGGTGTCGGCCACTATCCCGACGTATCCACGTCCACTCGCCACTGCCATCGACCGCACTGCTCCTCCGAACTCCTTTTGCCCGCCGCCATCCCACGGACCCCGTATGGCCTCCGACGACGCGACCGCGGCCGCGCGGTCGTTCTACGGCCGGTGGGCGCGGCTGTACGACGCCATCGCCCGCGGCTTCCCGGCCGTCTCCGGGGTCCGCCGCCGCGCGGCGACCGCACTCGCGCTCGACGCGGGCGACGTGGCCGTCGAGATGGGCTGCGGCACCGGCGCGAACCTCCCCTACGTTCGCGAGGAGGTGGGTGGAAAAGGCCGCGTCGTCGGCCTCGACTTCACGCGGCCG
>CAZPIG010000089.1:0-6735 GCA_964586205.1 uncultured Halobacteriales archaeon
ATCTAAACACTATCCGGTGTGCAATTGCTCCGGCTCCTGGCCCCCGAATCGTCCCCCTACACCCGCTGCAGACCCAGGAGGATGCCGGCCAGCGCCACGAGCGTGACCAGCACGGCGGCGACGCCGACCGCCGCTCCCGTCGTGCGGTCGCCGGCCGTCGCCGTCGCCGTGGCCGTCTCCGTCGCCGACCCGGTGACCGTGATGGTCGACCCGTAGGTGGTGACGCGCTGGTAGCCGCCGTCCGTCAGCAGCACCGCCGTCCGCTCGAACGCCACGTCGTACCGGCCCGGCGGGGCGTCCGGGCGGACCGCGAAGGTGACGGTGGCGAACCGGGCGTAGCCAGTGACGCCGCCGTTCGGCGGGTCCCGCTCCACCCCGTAGCGGACGACGCCGGCCTCGTCGTCGACGACCGACCGGTTCGTCCGCACGGTCGTCTCCGCGCCGCGCTGCATGAACCGCCCGCGGGTCACGTTCGTCGCCCGGAGCACCGAGGCGTTGTACCCGAGCACGAAGCCCGCCCGGTAGGCTCCGGAGGCCACCTGCGGCGAACTCCGCAGGAAGACGAGCAGCGCGAGGGTCTCTCCGGGCTCCGCCAGGGTCCCGGCGGGCTTCAGCGTGAACTCGGCGAGGCCGTTGGCGGCCGCCGCTCCGCTCGCCGTGGCTCCACCTACCGCCCCCACTGTCGGTGGGCCGGCCGCCGCCACGGTCGGTGGTCCGGCAGCCGTTCCGACGGTCGGTGCTGCTCCGTCCGTAGTCGCTGGTCCGACCGCCGTCGCCCCGACCGCCGGAGGTCCGACGGACGCCACCGCGACGAGCGCCACCACGACGGCCGTGGCGAGCCAAGTTGCTCCGTGTCGCATCGTTCGTACCACCGGAAAGCCACCCGCGTCACAGTTGAATACGTGAGGTCTAGGTGTTAAGTACAACGGAAACGGGGCGGACGATGCCGGATAGCACGGACGTACTGTGGGCTGACGAGCGGGTGGGAATCGAGGTGACGGACGAGCGTACGGCGGAGCCCCGGACGAGTGCCGCCCCGACCCATCGGGAAGGCGGATACCGGCGTCAGGCCCGCCGGACGAGCACCAGCACGCCGCCGAGAAGCACGAGCGTGCCCAGCAGGGCGACGACGCCGATGATGGCCCCCGACGGCCCGCTCCCGCCGTCGCCGCCACCGCCGTCGCCGCCACCGCCGCTCGTCCGTGTGGCGGTCGGCGTGGTCGACCCGTCCGCGGTCGTCGGTCCGCCCGCGGTCGGCGTCGCGTCGGAGGTCGCCGTCGCCGTCACGACCGAGGGGTCGACGTCCACCTCCGCGCCGCTGGTGGTGACCCGCTGGAAGTTCTCGTCGGTCAGCAGCACGAGCGTCCGGAAGAACGCTACGGTGTAGCTGCCGGGCGGGGCGTCCTCGCGCACCTCGAAGGTCACGACAGCGAACCGGGCGAACCCGGTGACGCCGCCGGCCGGCGGGTCGCGCACTAGCTCGTACAGTATGAACCCCTCCTGGTTGTTGACCGCCGACTGGTTCGTCCGCACGGTCGTGTTCTGCTGGCGGTCCATGAACGGCCCCCTACTGATGTTCGTCGCCCGCAGCACCGAGGCGTTGTACTCGAGGACGAACCCCGCCTTGTACGCGCCGGAGGCTATCTGTGGCGAACTACGCAGCACGATGGCGAGGCTGACGGTCTGGCCGGGGGCCGCGGCCACCACCGTCGGCTCCATCGAGAACTGTGCGAGGCCGTTCGCCGCGGCGTCGGTCCCCGCCGGACCGCCGACGCCGGCGGCCGCCGGACCGCCCGCGACGGCGTCGACCGTCGAGGAACCGACCGCCGGACCGCCGCCCGCAGCGGTCCAGTCCGACCCGAGGCTGCTCGTGGCGGCCGCGTCCGGCGAGAGACCGTCGGCGAGGTCCCCGCCCGAGGCGAATCCGCCCGAGGCGAGTCCGCCGGCGGCCACGACGGGCGCGACGACGGCCGACAGCAGGACGAGCGCGACGAGCGGCACCGACCGGTGACGTTCCATCCGTGCCATCCCTTTGCTCCGGGGACTCATGCGTCCCGGGCCCCTATTAAATATACCGGACGGACGCCAGAATCCGTCGGGAGCCGCGACGTCGGCCCCGTCCCGTCGCGGGAAAATGCAGCAAGAGCTTCCGATTCCACCATCCGACCAGAAGATTTAATAAATTGTTCTCCCACCCACACCGCACTCATGCGCGCACGTCACGCGTTCGACCGGTCGGTCCGGTCGCTGGCCGGTCGGTCGTGGTTCGCCGCGGGACTGTGGTCGCTGTGGGCGCTCGTGGGCCCGGCCGCCGCACACGGCATGCCGGGCAGCGAGGCGACCCTGGAGGGCATCCCGTCGTGGCTGTACCTCGGCTCCGGCGCGACCGTGGTGGTGCTGTCGTTCGCCATGGTCGGCGTGTTCGTCCGGCGGGAGACCGAGTCGTTCTCCTACAGCAGCCGGCTGCTCGACCTCGACCTCGGGGTCGCGCGGCCGGTGGGCCGCGTGGTCGCCGTCGGGCTCTACGTGTTCGTCGTGGTGACCGGTCTCTTCGGCCCGAACGACATCCGCATCAACCACGCCCCGTCGTTCCTGACGGAGGTGTACTGGTGGGTGAGCTTCGGCATCTTCGTCATCCTCGTCGGGGACGTCTGGCCGGCCATCAACCCCTGGAAGACGCTGTTCGAGTGGGCCGGCGAGCCGTCGCTGCGCCGCCCGTACCCGGAGTGGCTCGGGGCGCTGCCCGCGCTCGTGAGCTTTCTCATCTTTTCGTGGCTCAACATGGTGGTGCTCGCGCTGTCGTCGCCGCAGCTAGCGGGCGGGCTGGCGCTGCTGTACGGCGCGGTCATGTGGGTCGGGATGACCGTCTTCGGCAAGGAGACGTGGCTCTGGAACGCCGACGCCTTCACGCGGGTGTTCGACTTCTTCGGCCGGTTCGCGCCGCTGCGGTTCACCCGGGACGGCGTCGAGGCCCGCGGCTACGCGGTCGGGCTGGTCGAGGAGAGCGTCGACTCCCGGGAGGCGGTGTTCCTCGTGGTGGCGCTGCTGTACGCGCTATCGTTCGACGGCTTCAAGGAGACGACGCAGTACTTCGGCATCCTCGACGCCATCTCGCCGGGCGGGATCCAGCCCCCGATTCTCTCGACGGCCATCTTCGGCGGGACGCTGCTGCTGGCCGGGTTCGCCCTCTTCGTCGGGGCGTACGCGGTAGTCGCGTGGGCGATGAAGTGGACCGCGGAGTCGGACCGGGAGGTCGGCGACGTGATGGAGCGGTTCGTGCTCACGCTGGTCCCCATCGCCGTCGCGTACCACGTCGCCCACTACAGCCTCTACTACTTCCTGCAGCACGAGCTACTGGTCGGCGTCCTGCTGAACCCCCTGCCGGGCACGGAGATTCCGACCGACCCCTCCCTCGCGGGCTTCCTCTCGCCCCAGATAGTCTGGTACTACATGGTCGCGCTCATCGTGGTCGGCCACGTCGTCGCGGTGTGGGTGGCCCACCACGTCTCGATGGAGTACTTCGAGGACCACCGCGCCGCGGTCAAGAGCCAGGTGCCGATGCTGATGCTGATGGTGTTCTACACGGTGGTGAGCCTGTGGATAATCTCCCAGCCGTTCGGGGGGTAGACGGCTCCGGGGGTAGGTCGGGGGTCATCGTCGCTACCCTTACCACCGCCCCGGCGTAACCACCCCAGGAGCGATGCCCACCCGACGCGCCCTCCTGCGGGCCGGCCTCGCCGGCGCGGCGACGGTGGCGACCGCGGGCTGTGCGGTCCCCGGAGTGGCCCCGGAGCGCCGCCCCCGCCTCCTGCGGCGCTGGGTCCCCGACCCGGCGACGCTCCAGCCCGCGGCCCACGGGAAGGTGTTCTACCTCGACTGGACGGCGGTCGCCGGCGTCAGCCACTCGCTCGCGGAGGGGACCTACCGGAAGTACCGCAACTACGCCCGCTTTCTCGGCGTCGCGCGCCTCGACCTCGCCCCCGGGGCCGTCTCGGAGCTCGTCCAGGTCTACCCGCCCGCCAGCTCCCCGCGGCGGGCCGCCGTGGCGCGCTTCGACCACGACCTCGACCAGCTACGCCGGCGTCTCGGGCAGCGCTACGACGGGCAGGCGCGCCACGAGGGAGTCGCGGTGTTCTGGAACGACGGCGGAGGTGGCGACGGTAATGACGGCGACAGTGGCGATAGCGACGCTCCGAGCGCCACCGGCGACGCTCCGAGCGCCGCCGGCGACGCGCCGGTCGAGTGGGGCGACCGGCCGGTCGCGGTGGGCGTCGACGGCCGGCACCTCGTGCTCGGCGCGCCGACGCCGACCTGGAGCGGTCGGGCGGTCGTAGAGCGCGTTGCCGGCGCGCACGCGGACGCGACGACCCGGTACGTCGAGGCGAGCGCGGGGTTGCGGGCCGTCCTCGACGCCCTCGCCGGGGGCGACGACGTGAGCGCCGAGACCTACGACCGGGTCGCGGCCGCCGACGCGGCCCCGGAGCACGCCCGGTTCGCGGGCGCGGTGGCGACGGGCCACCGCTACCGCTTCGGGGACCGGACGACCCGCTCGCGGTACGCGTTCGCGTTCGCCGGAGGCGGGACGGCGAGCGATGGGGAGTCGGACGGCGACGCGGCGACGGCGAGCGACGATGCAGCGGACGGGAGGACGACGGGCGGCGCGACGGCCGGCGGCGCGGCGACCGGCGGCACTGAGACCGCCGACGCGGCGACGGCTGCGGATGCGGCGACCGCCGACGCGACGGCCCCGGATGCGGCGACCGCCGACGCGACGGCCCCGGATGCGGCGGCCGGCGACACGGAAAGCACCGACGCGGCCAGCGCGGCGGCAGCCGCCGCCGTTCCGGCCGTCCAGCGGTGGGTCGAGGCCCACCGCGACGACCGGCTGTTCGGCGCGTACCGGTCGGTGACCGTCCAGCGAGGCCCTCGGACGGTCGTGGTGGACGGCGAGCTACCGACGGACGAGGTGTGACTGTTCACGGCGGGACGGTGTCGCACGGTAGCGTTGGAACGGTGTGCGGCGCTACAGTGAACACCCTCTTTGCCCGCGCCGCCGAACCACCAGCCCACGCCATGACCAGCCGCGACCACCGCCGGCACGTCCGGGAGGCCCGCGAGCACCTCGAGGGGTGGGTGTTCGAGGCCCGCGACCGCGCCTACGAGGAGTTCTTCGAGGGCGACGAGCCCGCGCTCGACGACGAGGCCCTCGCGCACCTCGACCGCATCGACTCCCGGCTCAGCCGCGAGGAGGGGACGGGGTTGTGGGGAGCCGACGAGTACGCGCTCGTCCCGCCGAGCGACCCCGACCTGGAGGCGGGCGACGTGCAGGTCGTCTGTACCTACCACCCGGAGATACCGGAGTACGCGGTCCGCGGCGAGTCGGCCATCGACGACGCGACCCGCGACCGGTACAACCGGGTGCTGTGGGACTACTCCGAGCGGGTCGCACAGCTAGTCGAGGAGGAGGTGGAGGCGTACCTCGCGGGTCCGGAGGAGTGACGCCCGGCCGGAGGAGTGACGCCCGCCGAACTGCGCTCCGAATTCGGCCCAGCTACGCCAGCACGCTGTCGTCGGCTACGCCAGCACGCTATCGTAGACGCGGTACACCGTGCCCTCGTGGCGGACGTAGTAGCCACGAGGGGCCGGGTCCTCGGGAGCGACGTAGGCCTCGTCGCCGAGTCGCTGCCGGAGCGCGACGAAGTCCGTCTGCGAGAAGGGCTCGCACTCCACGTCCCCACGGGCGGCCGCGGCCTCGACGAGCGACCGGACCGCCGGCGCGTCGGCGACGGGCCCCTCCGAGGCGTCGAGGACGGTGACGTTCCCGAGGTCTCCCTCGGCCGGCTCCACACAGAGGATGCTGCGCGTCCCACCGGGTCCGGACGCGACGAGCCAGACGACGCTCGCGAGGACGACGAGTCCGACCACGACGGCCGTCCGGCGTCGGTCCACGGGTCGCAGTATCCGCGTCGCCGCTATCAACTTTCCGTACTGTCCGTGAAACGCCGGCCACCTTTATCCATTCCCGCGACGAATCGACCGAACACCACGAGCCATGACCGCCACCTTCGACTTCGACGGTCGCGTCGCGCTCGTCACGGGCGCGAGCGGGGCGCTCGGCAGCAGCGTCGCCCGCACGTTCGACGCCGCGGGAGCGACGGTCTGCGCCGCCGACATCGTCGAACCGTCCACCGAGGAGTCGCTGCTCGACCCCGAGCGGGTGGAGTTCTACCGCGGCGACTTCACCGACGAGGCCGACGTCGCGAGCGTGGTCGAGTCCGTCGCCACCGACCACGGACGCCTCGACTACCTCGCGAACGTCGCGGGCACGTGGCGCGGCGGCACGCCCATCGAGGGGACGGAGGTCGAGGAGTTCGACTTCCTGCTCGACGTGAACCTCAAGACGACGTTCCTCGCCAGCAAGCACGCCGCGCCGCACCTCCGGGAGGCCGGCGGCGCGGTGGTCAGCGTCAGCGCCCGCTCGTCGCTCGAAGGCGGCGCGGGCGACGGCCCGTACCGCGCCTCGAAGGCCGGCGTCCGCATTCTCACCGAGACGCTCGCGGCGGAGAACGAGGGCGACTTCCGCGCCAACGCCATCATGCCGAGCGTCATCGACACGCCCGCCAACCGCGAGATGATGCCGGACGCCGACCACGAGTCGTGGGTCGACCCCGACGACATCGCGCAGGTGGTCCTCTTTCTCTGCAGCGACGCGGCCAGCGTGACGAGCGGCGCGGC
>CAZPIG010000089.1:6835-9643 GCA_964586205.1 uncultured Halobacteriales archaeon
CCTCCATCAGGTCCAGCCCGAGGGCGTCGCCGTAGAACGCCCGCGAGCCATCGAGGTCGGTCACTTCGAGGTGGACGTGGCCCACGCAGGTGCCGGCCGGGAGGTGGTCCGGGACTTCGCCGTCGCTGCCGGCGTCGCCGGTCCCGCGGTCGTCGTCGCCCCGGCGGGCGGTATCCCCCTCGCCGCCCCCGTGCGCCGCGTCCGCCGCCAGCGCGTCGAGGTCGAGCCGGAGGGTGTCCATCTCCACGCCGCCCGCCCCGTCGCCCGGCCACTCCTCGCGCGGACGGTCGCGGTAGACCTCCACGCCGTTGCCCTCGGGGTCTCTGAGGTACAGCGCCTCGCTGACGAGGTGGTCCGAGGCCCCCGTCAGGTCCCACCGGTCGGTGATGCGCCGGAGGGCGTCGCCCAGCGCGGGCCGGTCCGGCACCCGTATCGCGAGGTGGAACAGGCCGGCAGCGTCGGCGGGTCGCTCGGGCAGGTCCGGCGCGGCTTCGAGGACGAGCAGCGGCTCGTCGCCCGCGCCGAGGACGGCCCGGTCGGCGGTGCGGTCGAGAACCCACAGGCCGACCACGTCGCGGTAGAAGTCCGCGAGGCGGTCGAGGTCCCCGGCCCGGAGCGCCACGCGGCCGATGCGGGTCTCGGATGGGAGCGTTCGGTCCGTCGCGTCGCCGCCTCCCGCGTCGGCTGCGTTCGTGTCTGTCATGGTTGGAGGTGGTGCGGGGCGGACAAAAGCGTGGCCCCGGACGGTCAGTGCTGGCCGAGCAGCCGTCGGACGCTCGTCACTCGCGCTCCACTTCCCGCTCCGTTTCGTGGTCCCGCCCCGTCTCGCGGTCCTGCCCCGTCTCGCGCGCGGCTCCTCCGCCTCGCACGCCGGTCCGTCCCGCCACCGACTCCCCGTCGCGGTCCAGCGCACCCGTCTCGGCGAGGCGCTCCAGGCGGCGCTCGAACTCGGCCTCGTCGATGGCCCCGCGGGCGTACTCGTCCTGGAGGGTGGCGAGGGGGTCCACGCTCTCGCTCGCGTCGTCGCCGAGGTCCGGGAGGACGCCGGTCGCGACGAGCACCCACCCGAGAAACGCCAGCCCTGCGAGCAGCGCGAGCAGCCACGCGGCCTCCGAGGCGAGGACGACGGTCAGCGGCAGCACGACCAGAAAGAGCGTCAGGAAGGCGAAGAACATGCCCGTGGACGTTTCCGGGAGGACGCTGTCGAGGGCGTCGGTCATGGAACAGTGTCGTCTGTCGTCGGTCATAACTGTTCTGTACCACGTTTCGGCGGCCCGACGCATCGCCCCCCTCGAATCCCCACAGAGACGAAGGTTTTTATCCGATTCGGGAGCAGTTTCGCGTATCCCCCTCGGGTCCCTACACATGGCACATCCAACGACCGACGACGAACTCGACGGACGCGGTACGGACAGTCTGTCGCTCCGCCTGCAGAAGGGCGCGATGCTCGTCGGCATCGCACTGGCGATGGGGTTGTACCTCCTCGTCGCCGCCGGCGTCTCCAGCGGGGTGGTTCTCGCCCTCGCCGCCGGAGTCGGCGGTGTCGGTATCGGAGCAGGCGTCCTGAGTTGGCTCCAGATGGCGGTCTGACCCGCCGATGTTCTGGTGGGACCGCGACGACCTGTGGTGGTATCGGTTGGCTCACTTCACGCTCCCGTTCGTCGTGTTCTTCGGTTTCGCCGCAACTGTATCGGCGCTGCTTCCGACGTCGAACCCCATACTGGTGGTCGAGAACACCGTGCTAGGGGCGATTTTCGGCTACATCAACCGCTACTGCAAGCTCGAACTGGCGGGCGGGAGACCCGTCCGCCGACGAACTCCCGCTCGGTGACCCGACGGGAGGTGGCCCGGTTCTGACTGCCCCGTGCGCCCCGCCGCCACCGAGCTGCCGGGGGCCTCCAGCGAGACCCTCGAGCCGTGAAGCGGACACCCCTCCATACCGACTTACGGAAGCCTTTTGGACGCCGTCGTACTCGTTGCCGCCAATGACTGCACCGGACCGCCGAGGTGACCGGCCGTGACGATGGACGAGCGCATCGAGGAGCTACGGGAGCGCCGCGAGGAGGCGCTGTTGGGCGGCGGCGAGGAGCGCATCGAGTCCCAGCACGAGAAGGGCAAGATGACCGCCCGCGAGCGCATCGACTACTTCCTCGACGACGGCACCTTCGAGGAGTTCGACCAGTTCCGGACCCACCGCAGCCACAAGTTCGGCCTCGAGGAGCGCCAGATACCCGGCGACGGCGTCGTGACGGGCTACGGCGAGGTCGATGGCCGCACCGTCTTCGTGTTCGCCCACGACTTCACCGTCTTCGGGGGGTCGCTGGGCGAGGTGTTCGCCGAGAAGGTCTGCAAGGTGATGGACCGCGCGATGGAGGTGGGCGCGCCCATCGTCGGCCTCAACGACTCCGCCGGCGCGCGCATCCAGGAGGGCGTCGCCTCGCTGGCGGGCTACGCGGACATCTTCCACCGCAACCAGATGGCCAGCGGCGTCGTCCCGCAGATATCGGCCATCATGGGGCCCTGCGCCGGCGGCGCGGTGTACTCGCCGGCCATCACCGACTTCGTCGTGATGGTCAAGGAGACCAGCCACATGTTCATCACCGGGCCGGACGTCGTCCAGACGGTCACCGGCGAGGAGGTGTCCTTCGAGGAACTCGGCGGCGCGGTGACCCACAGCTCCGAGAGCGGCGTCGCGCAGTTCGCCACGGCCACCGAAGAGGAGGCACTGGACGACATCCGGCGGCTGCTCTCCTATCTCCCGCAGAACAACGTCGAGGACCCGCCGCGGGTCGAGCCGTGGGACGACCC
>CAZPIG010000090.1:0-9491 GCA_964586205.1 uncultured Halobacteriales archaeon
TACTGGCTACCGTTGATACCTCAGCCCCGGGCACTCCCGACAGTCACTCCGGCCGGCGGAACTCGTAGCAGACGTCGCCGCCGGCGGTCGAGACGCCGACGGCCCCGCGGTCGTGGTCGACGACCACTTCGTCGACCCCGCTGGCGTGGAATTCGTGGAGCGGCATCGAAGCCGTCACGGTACCCTCGTCCGTCACCGTCAGCGTGGCGCTGCCGACGGTCGCGACGACGCTGTCGGCGTCCACCTCGACGGCCCCCTCCCCGCCGGCGAACCGCCGTAGCTGGTCGGCCACGGCGTCGAGGTCCGCCAGCGCGACGTGGGTCGCTCCCTGCGACACGTCCGACGGTTGGGGCGCAGGTCGCAAAGCGGTACTTGCAGATTTGGGGCCGGGTACTGTCCGTCGGATCTCGTGCCCTGAACTCCGAGGGTGCCGACGGCTCGCGGTTCGTCGCGCTGACGAACGACTGTCCCTCGTGGAGACGAGCGAACGGTTCGGTTCGTCGACGCGGTCGCCGCGGACCGTCACTCCTCGCGCTCGGTCACCGACTCGGCGATGTCAGCCAGCCCCGAATCGGGCGCGCCGGTCGCCTCGTAGACGGCGCGCTCGCCGGGCGCGCGCAGGCCGTACAGGTACCCGGGCTCGACCACGTCCACGAGGACGCTCCGGCCGGGCGAGAGGCCCGCCGCCTCGCACCACGCCGGTAGGTGGTTGTCGCCGGCGGTGTCGTTGCCTCCCGGGTCCCGTGCGGCGTCGGGCGTGTCGTAGACGCCCGGCAGCACGAGGCCGTCGCCGGTCACCGGCCGCTGCAAGCGGGCGAAGCGACGGCGGCCGTCGAGGACGACCCTGACGACCTCGCCGGGCTCGACGCCCAGCGTGGCCACTGCGTCGTCCGGAATCGAGATGCGCGGCCGGCCGGTGCGGCCGGCGCGCTCGACGGTCGCCTCGACGGTGTCGACGGAGGGGTGGTCGCTGGGGACGCGGTCGGGCATCCGAAAGAGGAGGTAGCGGTGTTACTCCCCATCCTCGTCGCCGAGGAGGTCCGCGACGGACGTGCCGCCGCGCTCGACTATCTTCGCGTTCACCTGCTGGACCGCCTCGCTGACCTCGCGGCCGCGGACGGTGACGCGCTTGCGCTCGCCGTCGCGGTCGGGGTGGAAGCCGACGCCGCCCTCCAGCAGCACCTCCTCCAGATCGGGGCCGGCGACGTCCTCGCGCATCGGCCGGCCGGCGTCGTCGGAGCCGCCGGTCAGCTCGAGGGTGTAGCCGTCGAGGCCGACCGCGCCGCCGTCGACCGCCTCGCCGATGGATTTGCCGAGGAATCGGTTCGCGTCCTGTCCGTCCACCTCTCGCTGGTACGTGGAGCCGTCGTCGGGGTCCGCGACGACGACCGTGAAGTCGGCCATGGCCGAGTGGACATGGCCGCCGCTAAAAAGCACGTCGAAAGGCCGCGGTTCGCCCGGGCGTGTTCCCCGGCGGTCAGCGCGGACCGCACGACCTCGCGCTCACCGCGACCGCACGACGACCGTACCCGCGACGTGGTCGCCGATTCGCTGGCGGCGGTCGGAGGCCAGCATCACCACGAGGCCGAGGGCGTAGTAGAAGAAGCCGTCCACGATGCGGAGGAGGTTCCGGAGCAGCGACTGGCCGAAGCCGATGGGCTCGCCGCTCCGCCGGTCGACGACCACGACGCCGAGCATCCGCTTGCCCGGCGTCTGGCCGCCCATGCCCTCGAAGACCACGTGGTAGCCGACGAACACGACGAGGGCCACGAGGTAGATGATGGCCTCGGAGCCGAACATCACGGCCAGCGGGACGCCGATGGCGAACAGCGCTATCAACTGGACTATCTCGTCGACGATGAACGCGACCACGCGGGAGACGATGACGTCGTCCTCGGTTCCGTCGACCGGCTGTGGGGACCAAACCATGCGCGGGCTGTCGGATGGGCGGGTGTTCAAGCTTTCGTGTCGCGTGGCGGTTTCGCGTCGAGTGTCGGTTTCGCGTCGAGCGTTGGTTTCGCGTCGAGTGACGGACGCCCCGTAGAGCGGCGACGAGCCACGCGTCGCCGTTCGAGCGACGGTGACGGCGAGCGGCAGTCGCCCGGCCGGAGTCGAGCGCGAGGACTTTTCCCGGCTCGCGCCCGATTCGCCGGCGTGGACTCCGACCCGCTCGACCCCGACGCCCTCGACGCCGCGCTCGCGGAGGCCTTCGACGGGTCGCCCGGCGAGCGCCGCGCGGTCGTCCGGCAGGCCACGGACCTCCACGACGCCGGGCGGTACCGCGAGGATTCGGGCGGCGACGCCGACAGCAACGCCAGCACCCCCGCCGACAACGCGCTGACGGTCGAAACCATCGTCGAGCACCTTGCCGACGCGCCCCGCGGCTCCGTCGCCGACCGGTGGAACTGGTGGGTCGCCGCGCTGGAGGCCGCCTACGGGGGCTACAGCGAGTTCGAGGTGCGGCGGTACCGGGAGTGACGGCCGGCGGCGACCACGCAGTGCCTCGCTCACGCGCCCGACGAAGCGACGGCCACAAGGACCCCCGCGCACCTACCTCCCGTCGATGGACGTCCAGTTCCTCGGCGGGGCCCGCGAGGTGGGCCGCAGCGCCGTCCTCGTCGACGACGCCCTCCTGCTGGACTACGGGATGGAGGCCGCCACCCCGCCGCGGTACCCCGTCGGCGACCCCGAGCCCGAGGCTGTCGTGGTGAGCCACGGCCACCTCGACCACGCCGGGGCGCTGCCGGCGCTGCTGTCCGGCGACGCCCGCCCGCCGGTCCACCTCACCCCGCCGACCCTCGAGCTCGCGCTCACCCTCGCGCGGGACACGCTGAAGCTCCACGGCGGGACGCCTAGCTGTCCGTTCACGGAGGAGGACGTCCGCCGACTCACGCAGGTCGCCGAGACGCACGACTACGGGGAGCCCTTCACCGTCTCCGGGGACCCGTCTGACGGTCGCCCTACAGACTATGAGGTCACACTCCTCCCGGCGGGCCACATCCCCGGCAGCGCCCACGTCCTCGTGGACGACGGCGAGCGGCGGCTGCTCTACACGGGCGACTTCCACACCGCGGACCAGCGATTGGTGTCGGGGACCACCGCGCGCCCCGAGGCGGACGCGGTGGTCGTCGAGAGCACCTACGCCGACGTTGAGCACACCGACCGCGCGACCCTCGAGGAGCGATTCGTCCGGAGCGTCCGCCGGACGGTCCACGAGGGCGGCACCGTCGTCGTCCCGGCGTTCGCCATCGGGCGGACCCAGGAGATGCTGCTGGTCTGCGAGGCCCACGGCGTCGACTGCTACGTCGACGGGCTGGGCAAGCAGGTCACCCGCGCGCTTCGGCAGCATCCCGACTTCGTCCGCGACCCCGACGCCCTCCGGCGGGCGACCTCGAACGCCCGGTTCGTGGACGGCCGCGACGGCCAGCGCGAGCGCATCGCCGCCGACAACACCGTCGTGGTGACCACCAGCGGGATGCTGTCGGGCGGGCCGGCGATGACGTACGTGCCGGCCATCCGCGGCAATCCGACGAACAAGGTGGCGTTGACGGGCTACCAGGTCGAGGGGACGCCCGGTCGGGAGCTACTCGAGACCGGTCGCGCCGAGATAGACGGTCGCGTGATGCCCGTCGCGGCGCAGGTCGAGGCCTACGACTTCTCGGCACACGCAGATAGGGACGGTCTGTTGTCGTTCCTGGAGTCGTATCGGGACGCCGAGGTGCTCGTGAACCACGGCGACCGGTGTGCGGATTTCGCGGCGGAGTTGCGGGGGGAGGGGTTCGAGGCGCGTGCGCCCGAGGTGGGGGACGTAGCCGAAGTCTGAACGTCGCCGCGCCCCTCGGAATCGTCATTCTGGCGCGAACGGGTTCGTCGGTGTCGCGAGACGTGCCACTGCGTCCGCTCGGTCGAAGTCGTCGTCGAACGAGTAGAGGTACGTCAGGTCGGTCGCCCTCGCGTGGGCGACGAGGCACGCGTCCACGAACGAGAACGGTTCGTGTCGCCTGAACTCGGCCTTCGCGGCCGCGAAGGTGTCACGGGTGATGGTCTCGACGTTGAATCGCACGTTGCTTTCGACTCGCCGTAAGAAGTCCACAGCAGCGTCGTGTCCAGCTTTGTTCGTCAAACTGTTCAGCGTCTCCGCGAGGACGTAGTCGATGACGACGGCCTCCGGTAGCGTCCCGTCGTCGACGCCCCGGAGAATCGGCTCGGCGTCCTCGCGAGTGGAGTCACGGCGATACGTGGCCCCGAAGAGGACCGACGTGTCGAGGAGGGCTAGCTGCATCGAGGCGTCCTACTCGAGGCCCCACGCGTCGTGCTCTTCGGTTACGTCGGTGTCCTCCTCGCCATCGTATCCCTCGAAGTCCTCGAAAGTCCCCGTTCGCTGGCGGACGACCTCCACGCGGACGCCGCCATCGTCCGACAGCGTCCATCGGAGGTGGTCGCCGTCCTCGATGCCGAGTTCTCGGCGAACGCGGGCGGGGATGGTGGCTCGAGTCCCCGAAACCGTGCTTTCGGCGTCGACACGCTCACTGCTCATAGAAATATCTTCTTCCGTCATCACTGAAAAACCTAGTGCGACCACAGGCGCTTGCTCGACATTCGTGGCGACGAATCGAATCTGATCGTCGTGGAACAAGTGGATACCAATACCGGACGACGAAAACGATTAAGTACGTTTTAACACGTACGCCATAGTACACAGATGAGTTCTACTCTCACGACGCGGATCTCGGACGAACTGGAAGCCGAAATCGAGCGCATCAGCGAGGAGGAGCACCTCGACAAGAGCGCCGTGGCGCGGCGGCTCCTGGAGGACGCCGTCACCGAGTACCGGCGCGAGCAGGCGTTCGACCGGTACGAACGTGGCGAGATATCGCTAGGCACGCTGGCCGAAACCGCCGACATGCCGATCCGGCGCGCCCTCGCCGAGCTACGAGAGCGTGACGTGCACTTCCAGTACTCGACCGAGAGCCTCCGCGAGGACCTACCTGATGCCTGAATCCGAGGATTGGACCGCGGTCGTCGCGGACGCGACGGTCCTGATATTCCTCGGGAAACTCCGCTCGCTCGACTACTTGACGACCCACTATTCCGAGGTCCTTGTCCCGCCCGCGGTGTACGAGGAGGTCGTCGAGCAGGGCGAGGAGGTGGGGGCCGCAGACGCCGTTCGCGTCCGGAGCGCGATTGAATCGGGAGCACTGTCGGTCGTCGAAACCGAACTGCGTTCCGACATCCAGACCTACGACCTCGAAGCCGGCGAGACGGCCGTACTGTCGCTCGCGGTTACGCGTGACCACGAGGAGGTCCTTGCGGACGAGGAGGCCGTCCGCGAAGTCGCTCGGCTTCACGGACTCCGACCGCGGGGGACACTGTACTTCCTCTTCGGGGCGCTCGAACGGGGCGAACTCGGCTTCGAGGAGTTCATCGAGGAGCTACAGACGCTGCTTGCGGAAGGATTCTACCTCGACGAGGAAGTGTACCTCGAAGCCGTCAGGGAGGCGCGGCGAATCGTGAACGACGAGTCGTGATCGATGGCTCCTACGTCCTCTCGTTCTAGCGGAGGACCTAGTGCTCACTCCACCTCCAGCAGCTCCCGAACGTCCGGGTCCAACTCGGCCAGCAGCTCCTCGCGCCGGTCCTCCGCGACCGACACCCGGCGAATCCGGGTGCGGTCCTCGGCGTCGAACACCGCCTCGCGGTCGATGCGGCCCGCCTCGACGGCGTCGCGCACCTTGCTCGAATCGACGCTCGACACCTCCGCCGGGTCCACGCCGGCGGCTTCCAGCGCCTCCCGGACGGTCCGCTCGTCCTTGAGGCTGAGCGACTCGTAGGAGTTCCTGTTGACCTCGCCGAAGTCCGCGGCGACCGAGCGGTCGTCCTGGATGTCCTCCAGGAGCGCGTCGCGGACCTGCCCGCGAGCGTCGCCGACCGCGGATTCCAGATCCGAGAGGAGGGCGTAGAGGTTCACCAGCCGGAAGGTGTCGAGCGCCGCGAGGTCGCGCGTGCCGTAGCGGCGGAGCAGCGACGCGACGGCCACGGCGTCGCGGGCGAACGTGGTGTCGAGGGGCTCGGCCGCCTCGTCCTCCGGCGTGGCCATCGCGCCCTCGCCGCTCGTCGCGTCGTCCTCGCTGGCGTCTGTCGCCGCGTCCGCCTCGGCATCGCTCTCGGCTGCACCGGCAGTCGCGTCCGCGCCGTCGCCGGCCGCCGCTCCGACGGCAGCCGAATCGACGCCGGGCACGTCGGCGTCCATGGCCGCTAGCTGCTCGCGCTTCACGTCCATCACGAACGCGCGTGCGCCGTCGTACGGGAGCCGTCCCCAGTCGTGGTCCCCGTCGTCGGTGCCGCTGACGTGGGCGGCGACCGAGCGGGGGACGTCCGCGTACGAGCAGTCCGCGACCGGGCAGTCCACCGGGTCGTAGTTCGGCTCGTCGGTCATACCGTAGTCTAGGGCCCGTTCCGACGTAAACGCCGCGGCGAAGAGGGATGGGTTCGGAGAGGCGGTCGCCGTGCTGCGGGACCGCCCTGCCCGGCGGCGTCGGGCGTTCGCGCGACGGGGCGGCCGCGGTGCGGTGTCAGTGACGTCGCGCGAGCGCGGCGCAGAGGGCGGTCGCGGTGCGGTTTCAATGATGCCGCGAGCGGGCGGCACGGTGCGGCTGGCGGCGCGGAAGGCGGTCGCGGTGCGGTGTCAGTGACGCCGCGAGAGCGCGGCACGGTGCGGCGGCGGTGCAGAGTGGGGCCGAGAGCGGTGCGGATTCAGTTCCGTCGGCCGACGGAGTCACGAAGCGACCCGGAGCAGCACCGCGACAGCCCGACTCCACATCCCGACCTCTCACCCACGCTCCTCGAAGAACGCCCGCAGCCGCTCGGTCACCGCGTCGGCCTCCTCCACGACGAACAGGTGCGACCCGCCCTCGAATAGCTCGAGCTCGCTGTCGGGCAGCCGCTCGTGTAGCTGGCGGCCGTTCTCGACCGGGAGCACGCGGTCGTCGGTGCCGTGCACGACGAGCGCCGGGACCTCGATACCACCCAGCCGGTCGCTCGCGTCGAAGTCCAGCACGCCCGCCGCCTGGGCCTCCCGGGCGACCGGCGAGGCGTCGCTCGCCAGCCGCCAGTCGACGATGCGCTCTATCAGCTCCGTCTCGCGCTCGAAGAACGAATCCGTCATCGCCGGGCGCATCTTGTACCGGATGGCCTCGCGCTCGCCGGCCCCGTCGGGGACCGAGAACATCCGCTCCCGGGTCGACTCGGGCGTCGGCACGGCCCCCGCGCCGCCGTGGGAGGTGCAGAGCAGCGACACCGTCGCCGCGCGGTCGTAGGAAAGTGCGTACTCCTGGGCTATCATGCCGCCCATGCTCGCGCCGACGACGTGGGCGCGCTCCACGCCGGCGTCGGCGAGCACGGCCTCCAAATCGCTTGCCATCTCGGCAACGGTGTAGCCGTACCGCTTGAACACGAGTAACTGCCGGAGCGTCGAGAGCCGCCCGGGGAGCTTGCGGACGAGCCACGGAATCCCGGGCGTCTCGGAGTCGCCGGTGCCGCGGTTGTCCCAGACGATGGTGCGGTAATCGTCGGCCAGCCCCTCGCGCTGCCAGCGCCACATCCACCGCCCGTAGCCGAGCCCCTCGACGAAGACGACCGTCTCGGCGTCCTCGGGGCCCGACACCTCGTAGTACAGCTCCACCCCGTCGTTGTCGGCCGTGGGCATGGCGGGTCGTATGCAGCCCCCGGTCTTGAAGCAGGGGTTCCACTGCCCATCCACCCATCGGACCGCGAGCGGCCGTTCCGGTAGCCGGAAGGTCCCCGAGAAGTCGCTAACCGGGCGCTACTCCCGCCCCAGCGCCTCGACGAACGCCGACACCGACCCGTAGCGTCCCTGGATGCGCTCGACCGCGTCGTCGGGGACCGGGTCGATGCCCTCGGGGTCGCCGTGGGCCGCCGCCCCGAGCTCGGAGGCGAGCCGGTCGTCGCCGCCCTGGACCTCCACGAACCCCTCGACGGTGTACAGCAGCTCCGCGGGCGCGTAGCCCCAGAAGGTCCGGCTCACCCACGGCGTCTGGAACTTCTCGCCCACCTGCCCCGCGTACCGGCACGCCCCGTCGTCGTAGAACAGCAGCCCGTCCCCCGAGGCCATGACCTCGTACTGCTCGCGGTTGCCCCCGCCCTTGCGAGTGCCCCAGATGCGGACGCCGCCCGCCTCGGCGATGTCGCGCGGCAGGTCCGGCGGCGGGCTGTATTCCGACGGCTCGATGGGCTCGACCACGGTCCGCGCGAAGTTCGGGTACGCGACGGGGACCCTGAAGAGGCGTCCACTCATCGTCCCTCGGTACAAATCCAGCTACAAAATTGGTTCTGGCCGACAGGCAGTTCTCCCCGTCCACTGTCCGCTGGCATCGACGGTCGTGTGGAACGATTGCGCACGGGCGTGTCGTTACTGCTCGCAACTGTCGTCGTCATCCACCGGTGTCGGCGCGAGTGTCCCCGCCGTCGGGTCGACACGGGTCTCCCCCGTCCGTGTCGCACTCGAGGTCGACGGTGTGCTCGAACGCGGGCGACTCGACCTGGACGGTGGCGTGGCCGATGCCGAAGCGGTCGCCTAGCTCGGCCCGGCACCGGGACAGCACGGCGTCGGGGTCGGCGTCCTCGCCGACGACGACGTGGGCGCTCATGGCGAACTCGGTCGAGGACAGCGCCCAGACGTGGACGTCGTGGACGCCGACGACGCCCGGGCGGCCGGCGAGGTACGCGCGGACCGCGTCGACGTCGACGCCGCGCGGCGCGCCCTGCAGCAGGATGTTGAGGCTGTCGCCGAGGAGGTCCCGCATCGAGTAGAGCACGAGCACCGCGATGAGCAGCGCGAACAGGGGGTCGAGGACGTAGAGGTCGGTAAAGAGCAGCGCCGTCCCGACGGCGATGGCGGCGACGCTGCCGGCAGCGTCCGCCAGCAGGTGCAGGAACGCCCCCTCGACGTTCAGCACGGCGCGGTGGTCCTCGAGGACGGCCGCGGCCGCGAGGTTCGCGGCGAGGCCGACGACGCCGACGCCGACGACCACGAGCGGCCGGACCGGCTGGGGGTCCTGGAGCCGCCGGACGGCGTCGAACAGCACGAAGCCGACGACGGCGAGCAGGAGGAGGGCGTTGGCGAGCGCCCCGAGGACCTCCGCGCGCTGGTAGCCGTAGGTCCGGCGGGCGTCGGCGGGTCGGGCCGCGACCCACGCCGCGAACAGCGCGAGGCCGATGCTGGCGCTGTCGGTGAGCATGTGCAGCGCGTCGGCCAGCAGCGCCAGCGACCCCGCGTACAGCGCGCCGGCTATCTCGACAAGGAAGAACGCGGTGTTGATGGCCAGCGCGATGGCGAGCGCGCGCCGGCCCGCCGTCTGGCCGTGCCCGTGGCCGCCACGGCCGTGCGCGTGGTCGTGGTCGTCGGAGTCGTGGTCGTGGCCGGTGGAGGTGTGGTCGTGGTCGGTGGAAGGGTCGTCGGAAGGATGGTCGTG
>CAZPIG010000091.1:0-4957 GCA_964586205.1 uncultured Halobacteriales archaeon
GGGCGGTCGCCGCCGGCGGCGGGCTGGCGCTGCCGGGCTCGCGGACCGTCCTGTTCGCCGTCGCGGCCACCGGACTGTTCGCGGCCGTGCTGGTCGTCGGCCTCGCGCCGGGCCGGTCGGTCGGAGCGGACGCCGCGACGGCCGTGTACGACGCCCGCGCCCGCCACGGCGCGGCCCTCGTCGCCGACCTCGGGCTGGCCGACGAGCGGGTGTACGTCCCGACCGGCGCGCCGGGCGGCGAGGACCCCGTCCGGCTGTTCGTCCCCCAGCACCGCGAGTACGCGGTCCCGGACGTAGAGCCCGGTGGTCCGCTGGTCGTCGCGCCGGACGACGAGCGCGCCACGGGCGTCGCGGTCGCGCCCACCGGGACCGGACTGTACCGCGAGGTCCGGTCGTGGTCGCCCCGCGAGGAGCGGCCGGCGGCACGAGTCGTCGCCGAGCGGGTCGCCGACGCGCTCGGCTCGGGGTTCGAGCTGGTCGAGAGCGTCCGCGTCGACGTGGCTCCCGAGGCCACGGCCGACGGCGGCCGTGCGACGTTCGGTGTCGCCGGGAGCGCGCTGGGCCCCGTCGACCGCTTCGACCACCCCGTCGCCTCGCTGGCCGGCGTCACCCTCGCCGCGGAGCTGTCGGTCCCCGTCGCCGTCTCGGTCCGCGCCGTCGACGACGGCCGGGCCGACCACCTCGTCACCTGTCGATGGCCGGCTGGCGGACGTTAGCTCTACCTCGAAGAATGCGTCAAACCACCGTCGGGCGGGAGTTCCGCGAGCGAAGCGAGCGGAACGTCGGCGAGCTTGCTCGCCGGAACTGAAAGGGGCGACGCTCTCGACGAAGGCGGCCGACGCAAGGACCGCAACGGAGGGAGCACAGCGACCGGAGTGAGGACCGCAGCGAGGCCCCCGAGTCGAGAGCGTCGGGGCTTTCGAGGTCCCAGGATTGGGTTGGCACGGCTCCTGGGACCTCGAAAGTCCCCGCCCGCTGGACCACCGGAGGACTCGCTTCGCTCGTCCTCCGAACTCTCGCTCGCTTCGCTCGCGAGAATCACGCGGACCACGCTACGCTCCTCGCCTCGCTCGTTTCACTCGCTCGGCTGCGGTGTTTGCGGGTCCGGGCTTCGTCCAGCGACCGGCCCCTTTCAGTTCCGGCGAGCTTAGTACACAGGCTAAAAACTGGATGCTAGCGGCTGGAAGCCCTCGGCGCGCTCCAGTCGCGCGGCTCGCTGCGCTCCGCGCCTCGCTCACTCCGTTCGCTCGACTGCGGTGTCGTGCGGCGCGCCCGTGCGCGCGCCGCACGGCAAGCGAGGTCCGTCGGACCTCGCCCTGCTTGCGTCGCCGGGCGTCCCGGAGCGCGCCTCGCCCTTCCAATCCGCCAGGACCGCACGTGGTTGGCCCGGCAGCCGATACCGGCGGTGAGCCAATATTCATTGGTTAGCTTGAGTACTACGCTCGCCAGCGTCTCGCCGAGCAAAGCGAGGCGAGGCTCGCCGGAGCTTGCTCCGGCGGTGTTCCGCTCACTGCGTTCGCGGAACTCCCGCCCGACGGTGGTCTGTGGAGGTCGCGTCGCTCATCTCAACACCCCTCGACCGGCCGGGGGAAAGACTTGAGGGGTCCCCCCACGAGCGCCGACCGTGGCCTGGCCGCATCCGATAACGCTGCTGGGGGTTGCCGGGGGAGCGGTCGCCGCGCTCGTCGTGGCACCCGCCGCGAACGCGCTGGACGACGGCCCGCTGCCCGCCGTGGAGTTCTGGGCCCGCACCGTGGCCGGCACCCACCCGAACGACGCCGTCAGGGAGGGCCTCGCGCTGCACGCCCTCTACGGCGCGCTCCTCGGGGGACTGTACCCGTGGCTGGTCCACGGCCTGGCGGGGCTGCCGGGCCGGTACGTCGCCACGCTGCCGACGGGGGTCGCCACCGGCCTCGTGTTCGGCCTCGTCGCGTTCGGGCTGGCGGCGGCGCTCGACGCGGCGGGCGTCGTCGACGTGGCCGACGGGGGTCCCGACTGGGCCGGCGCG
Organism: uncultured Halobacteriales archaeon; assembly: GCA_964586205.1. Lineage (GTDB taxonomy): Archaea > Halobacteriota > Halobacteria > Halobacteriales > CAZPIG01 > CAZPIG01. The sequence goes on from CAZPIG010000091.1 coordinate 2,009, forward strand.
CTCGCGGTCCACCTCCTGTACGGCCTCTGCGTGGGCGTCTGGACCGGGCTGGCGACCCACCTCTGGTACCCCCTGTTCGGCGTCTGACCGACGGACGCCGCCGCTCGCCGGACGCAGGCAGCCGTCACTGCATCGTCGCCACGACGTGGGCGAGGTAGCCGACGATGACGCCGGCGAAGAAGACCAGCGCCTCCCCGTTCAGCTGCTCCATGTAGACGAGCGCCCCCAGACCGGCGAAGATGGCCAGGACGAACAGCATGGCGAGCGTCCGGGTCACGAGGACGTAGAACTGGCCCGTCCGGGACGGCGTCGGGTCGGCCCCCGTCTCTCCGTGGCTCATGTCGCTCCACTGCGAGGAGCGGGTAGATAAATCCCCGTCCCGTCCGCTCACGTCGCCCCGTCGCCGCCATCGGCCGCAGTTTCGGAGTCGTCCACGGGAGCGTCGTCGACGCCGGCGGGGACCGGGACGGACGACACCACGTCGTCGACCACGTCCGCGGGGTCGGTGCCGTCGAGTTCGGCGTCGGCCCCGAGGACGAGGCGGTGGGCGAGCGCGGGCCCCGCGAGCGCCTTCGCGTCGTCCGGGACGACGTACTCCCGGCCCCGGATGGCCGCGCGGGCCTTGGCGCAGTCCATGAGGTGGAGGGCCGCCCGCGGCGACGCTCCGTGGGCGACGGCCGCGTGCTCGCGCGTCGCCGCCGCGACGCGGCGGACGTACTCCTTGACGCCGTCGGCGACGTGGACCGACGCCGCCGCCTCGCGGGCGGCGAGGACGGCGTCGCGGTCCACCACGGGGTCGACCGCCGAGGGTGCGAGGTCGGGGGCCTCGTCGAAGCGGTCGAGGATGGCCCGCTCCTCGTCGGCGTCCGGGAGGTCCACCGTCAGCTTCAGGGCGAAGCGGTCGCGCTGGGCCTCCGGGAGCGGGTAGGTGCCCTCCATCTCGATGGGGTTGCGGGTCGCCACGACGGCGAACGGCTCCGGGAGGGCGAGCGTCTCGCCCTGGAGGGTGACCGAGCGCTCCTGCATCGCCTCCAGCAGCGCGCTCTGGGTCTTCGGGGTCGCACGGTTTATCTCGTCGGCGACGACGACGTTGGCGAAGACGGGCCCGCGCTCGACCGCGAACTCCCCGTCCTCGCGGTAGACCCGGGTCCCGGTGACGTCGGCCGGCAGCATGTCCGGCGTCATCTGGACGCGGGCGTACTCGAGCCCCGTCGCGCGCGCGAACAGCCGCGCGACGGTCGTCTTCCCGACGCCGGGTACGCCCTCGAGGAGGACGTGGCCCCGGGCGAGCAGCGCGGCCCCGAGGCCCTCGACGACGTCCTCGTTGCCGACGAGGACCGTCCCCACGGCATCGCGTATCGCCGCGAACGTCTCCGCCGGGTCGGTCATGTGCCCACCCTGACGGCCCCGGGCTTTAACTCCCGCGGCCCTGGCCCGGAGTCACAGTGGCTACGCTCGGGCCGGGGTTCGGTCGTCGCGCTCCGGGCCCGTCGCCGGTGCCGGGCCTCGCGACGCCCCGTCACCGACGCCGGTCGTCGAGCGCCGCGTCGACCACCCGCCGGGCGCGCTCGGCCGACCAGTCGGGGTGGCGCTCGCGGAGGTACGCGACGAGCGCGTCGGGGTCGGCCTCCACGGGGTCGTCGAAGGCATCGCCACTCGCCGCCGGGGGTCGCTCGCGTCCTCCGCTGCCGTCGCTCCGCTCGTGCTGCCCGGGCGAGTCCCCGTCCCTACGGTCGCCCCACCGGACCCAGCCGGCGACCGCGAGGACGCACGCCGTCCCGACCAGCGCGCCCGCGAGCGGCGAGCGCCGGAGCGCGAGCAGCGCGACCGACAGCGGCGGCAGTCGCTCGGCGTGCGAGTGGTCGAACAGGACCCGCTCGCCCGCGAGGAGGTTCGTCGCCAGCCGGCGGTTGCCGGGCCGGTCGAGCATCGCGTTGACGAGGACGCTGGGGTCGCCGAGGACGACGACGCGTCCCTCGCCGACACGCTCCACGGTCGCGACCGGGAACGGACCCGGCCGCTCGCCGGGGTCGGGGGTGCCGTCGCGGTCCGCGTCCCGGTAGGCGAAGCCCGAGGTGCTGGCGAGGACTGTCGCGCCGTCCGGGCGGACCGCCGTTCCGTGGTTCAGCGTCACGCGCTCGACGCCCGCGGTCAGCGCGTGCTCGGAGACGTTGGCCGCCACGGGCATCGCCGGCGACCGGTAGCTGTCGCGCTCGTCGCGCAGCAGGCGACCGTCCACCCGCGCGTCGGCTCCCACGGCCGCCAGCAGGTCGTTTCCGTGGGGGCCGAAGTCCTCGGCGACGACGAGGGTGCCGCCGTCGCGGACGAACGCCCGGACCCGCGCCGCGGCGTCGGGGCCGTACGGCCGGTCCGGCGAGAGCACGACGGCGACCGTGCCGGCCGGCTCGACGGCCCCGTAGTCGGCGGCGTCGAGGGTCACGCGGGGGTCGGCCCCGGCGTCGGCCGCGACGCCCCGGAGGTCGCTGGCCCCGTCCCAGTCGAGGTTGTACGCGCCGAACCCGGTCGTCGAGGTGCCAGCGCCCACGACGAGCGCGAGGAGGGTGGCGACCACGACGGCGAGGAGGACCGCGCGCGGGGCGTCGACGGGGAGCGACCGGACGCGTCGGGGGTCGCCGTGGCTCCCGTCCGAGCGAGCGCCGTCGGGGTCGCTCACGGGACCACCCCCGCCGGGAGGAGCCCGACGAGCCGGCGGACGAGGACGAGCGCGAAGACGACCAGCCCGGCGACCGCGAGCCACCGGAGCCGCACCCGCCAGCGCGGCGCGACGGCGACCGGCGCGGTCAGTTCGACCACGACCAGCAGCCCGACCAGCGAGGCGACGAAGTAGAGCTCGTAGCTCAGGACCCCCAGGGCGGCGAGCCCGACGAGCGCCGCCGACATCCACGCCACCTGCGCGTGGACGAACCGGAGTCGGCGACGCTGCATGGC
>CAZPIG010000091.1:5057-9465 GCA_964586205.1 uncultured Halobacteriales archaeon
CTTGCACCGTCCCCGGGGTATTTGCACCGTCTCCCGTGGCAGACCTTTCCCCGATGGACCCCTCGTGGATACCGACACCGATAAACAGCTCTCGGCCCCCCGTCCTCGTATGTGGCCGTGGGGACACCTGGGCGTGGCCTACTGCCTCCTCTCGCTGGGGGCCGACCGGTCGGGGCGGCGGGTCGACGCCGGGGCCGCGGTACTGGTCGCGCTCGGCTCGCAGCTACCGGACCTCGTCGACAAGCCCCTCGCGTGGTCGCTCGCCGCGCTGCCCACGGGACGCTCGCTCGGGCACTCGCTGCTGCTCGCGACGCCGGTCGTCCTCGCAGTCGCCGCGGTCCTCGCCCGGCGCGGGCGGCCCCTGTGGGGCGGCGCGCTCGCGACCGGCCACCTCTCCCACGCCTTCTTGGACGCCCTCCCCGCCCTCTGGACGGGCGAGGTCGCCACCGCGCGCTTCCTCCTCTGGCCGGTGACGCCGCCCATCGACTACGAGACGCCCCAGTCGTTCGCCGCCCACGCCGCCGGCCTCGAGGTGACGCCGTACCAGGGCGTCCAGGTCGCGCTGTTCGCTACGGCGGCCGCGCTGTGGGTCCGCGACGGCCGGCCCGGATGGGCCGTCGCGCGCGCTCGCGTGGGCACTGCGCGCTCGCGACTGAGCGACGCGCTCGCGCGCTCGTGAGGTCCCCGACGTGACCACCCGACAGTGACGACCCGCGACGGCGCGGCAGCCGGCGTTCGTCCCCCGGAATTAACAGCCCTGGGTCCGTCGGCTGCGACGATGACCGACGACGTCCCGGTGGACTCGTTCTCGCGGGACTGCCCGGACTGCGGGGCGACGGTTGCCGAGGACGCTCCACGGTGTGCGGACTGCGGGGCGACGCTGGACCCCGAGACGGCGACGGACTCCCCGGCTGCCGGGGGAGTGTCGTCCGCGGGGCAGGAGGCCGCCGAGACAGTCGGAGGAGTGAGTGGGACGACGACGGTCGGCGGGACGACGAATGAGGGCGACGGGTGGACACCGGACGGGCCCGACGGGCGGACCACCGGAGACGCGAGCAGCGGGACGGACGAGGCTGCACCGCGGTCGACGCGAATCGACGACGGGGTGGCCACCACCCGCGCGGCCGGGGACGACGCGACCGACGACGCGTCGCGCGTGGCGTTCGCCGTCGGCGTCGGAGCGCTGGCCTACCTCTACGTTTCCTACGCGCTCTACTCGATTCCAGCGACCAGCGACGTCGCGGCCAGTACGCCCGTCCTCGTCGCCGACCTCGTCGCGTTCGTGGTCCTCCCGCTGGCCACGCTCGCGGACGCCACCCTCGTCCGCCGGAGCGGTAGCTGGTCGCCCCGGCGGTGGGTGTGGGTCCCGCTCGTCGCGGTCCCACTCCTCGGCTTCCTCACCGCCCCCGCGTACCTGCTGGTCCGGTACTCGAAGACGTAAGGGCGGCCGGACCCGACGAGCCCGGAAGCCTCTACGACGCGGAGCGTGACCAGCAACGGGCCGGCGTCAGGCCAGCGCGAGCGGGACGGCGAAGGCGACGACGACCCCGACCGCGAACACGGCGAGGCCGATGGCTAGCTCGCGCCGGCCGAACGGGCTCTGCGGTGCGGTCGTTCGCTCGCCCGTCTCCACGGCCGGGTCCTCCGTGTCGTGTCCGCCGGATTCGCTCATGGGCGGGCGTTCTCCCGGCGGGTACTTCGGCGTGTCGGTGCCGACTCGGAGGGTGTCAACGTTAGCGGTGACAAGCTCCACAATCCACCGTCGGGCGGGAGTCTCGCGAACGAAGTGAGCGAGACGCCGGCGAGCTTGCTCGCCGGAACTGAAAGGGGCCGGTCGCTGGAGGAAGCCCGGCGACGTAAGCAGGGCGGGACGCCTCCGGCGTCCCGCTTGCCGTGCGGCGCGCGCTCGGGCGCGCCGCACAACACCGCAAGGAGCGACCGAAGGGAGCGACTGAGGAGCGCAACGAGCGCGTGGCGCGAACGAAGTGAGCGCCACGTTCGCGCGAGCGGGGAGGAACGACCCGCGAGCGCCGCGCGAGTCCAGCGACCGGGGGCTTTCGAAGTCCCGTTGAAGGCGCGTCTCGACACACGGTGCCTTCGAAAGCCCCGCCGCGCTCGACTCGGGGGCCTCGCTGCGCGCTTCGGCTCGCTCACTCCGTTCGCTCGCCTGCAGTGCTTACATCGGCCGCCGTCGCCGAGCGCGTCGCCCCTTTCAGTCCCGCCCGACGGTGGTTTCACCGTTCTGCCGGAGTTACCGTTGACACCCCTCTCCGACTCGCCAGCCGAAACCGTCAAACGCCCGCCGTCCGAACCGTCGGCCATCGAATGCTGGCCAAACGGGTCGTCCCCTGCATCGACGTGGACGTAGACGACGACGGCGAGGCGGCGGTGTACACGGGCGTCAACTTCGAGGACCTCGAGTACACCGGCGACCCCGTCGAGATGGCGCGCGCGTACGACGAGGCCGGCGCGGACGAGCTGGTCTTCCTCGACATCACCGCCAGCGCCGAGGGCCGCGCGACCATGCTCGACGTGGTGTCGGCCGTCGCCGACGAGGTGTTCATCCCGCTGCTGGTCGGCGGCGGCATCCGGACGCGCGACGACGTAAAGGAGACGCTCCGCGCGGGCGCGGACAAGGTGTCCATCAACACCGCCGCCATCCAGCGGCCGGCGCTGGTCGAGGAAGGTGCAGCGGCGTTCGGCAGCCAGTGCATCGTCGTCAGCGTGGACGCCCGCCGCCGCCACGACGAGTCGGGCGAGCACTACGTCGAGATCGGCGGCGAGTCCTGCTGGTTCGAGTGCACCCTCAAGGGCGGCCGGGAGGGGACCGGCCGCGACGTGGTCGAGTGGGTCCGCGAGGCCGAGCGCCGCGGCGCGGGCGAACTGTTCGTCAACTCCATCGACCGCGACGGCACCGGCGAGGGCTACGACCTGCCGCTGCTCCGGGCCGTCCGGGACGCCGTCGACACGCCCGTCATCGCCTCCTCGGGCTGTGGCGGCCCGGAGCACGTCTACGAGGCGTTCGCGGATGCAGACGCCGACGCGGCGCTCGCGGCCTCCATCTTCCACTTCGGGGAGTACTCGGTCCGCGAGGTCAAGGAGTACGTCGCCGAGCGCGGCGTCGAGGTGCGGCTGTAGAAACGGGGGTTTCCCGGTCGTCGCCCCGAAGTGGAGGGGCGGCCGAGCCCCGTCAGTCCCAGATGAACCGCACGATGCCGTTGACGATGTACGCGGCGTCCTCGAGGTTCTCTTTGGTCACGTCGTAGACGGTCGAGTTGTAGTTCTTGTCGCGGATGTACGGCCACGCCGTCCCCAGTCGGTCGTGGGACGTCTGGGCGAACTCGTAGACGTCGTCCTGGATGTGTGAGATGTCGTTGTAGAGGTTGTACCCGTGCCTGTCGACGACGTCCTGCCAGACGATGCCGCTCGTCCAGTTGTCGTCGATGTAGGCCTCGTAGTCGAAGTGGATCGAGTTGTCGTTGTGCTGTTCCAGCTCCCGGCCGGTGTGGAGGACGTTCGCGATGTCCTGGACGTAGTGCAGGGCCCACCCGGTCGCCTCGGCGACCTCGCTCAGGTGGTATCCGTTGTTCATCTTGTAGACGGCCTCGTCGACCTTGTTGGCCGTGTTCTGCGGGGCGGCCCCGCTGCCGAGCGAGGGGTTCTTGTAGTGGTTCCACCCCTGGTCGATGGTGTTGAGGAAGTCCCTGACCTCCTGTCCGGCTCCGAACGGGATGTACAGGTCGTCCTCGTCCGGGTCGTCGGAGTAGTCCGATATCTGCGGCGCGTAGGCGCTCGCGAAGTCGCCGCTGTTGTTCGCGGCCACCTCCGACCAGCTACGGTGGCTGGAGGGTTCGATGGCCCGCCCGCGGCCGCTCCCGAGCGAGACCACGGCGAGGCTGCCGGTGGTAGCCCCGAACGCCTTCAGTACGCTTCGTCGTCCGTATCGCTTCCGCGAGTCGTTCGAGTCTGTCATGGGAGTTGTGTACTGGGGTGACCCCAGCGAAAATAATCAAAATTGGACGGGTTTTAAATCTATTTGCTAGAGTATAAAATCATAGTGCTTCGTTCATATCGGCTGTCGGGACGTGGACCTTCGGGGTGGTGAAGAATCGAAGCGGGCAGCGCCGTCTCTACCGCGACCGGGACGACGCGGTGGCTACGACGGGAGCGTCGGCCCGATGGCACGGCGAAGAAGGCGGTCGGGACGTCGGACAGCGGTGTCGAGCCGTACGTCAGGCCGCGGCGTCCTCGAACGCGGTCCGGAACGCGGCGGCGTCGTCCTTGACGGAGCCCGCCGCGTCCGCGAGCGCGTCGAGCGGGTCGGTGCCGCCCTCGGTCTTTATCGTCAGTATCGGCTCGGTCTGGCCCCCGGACTGCTCGGGGTTCATGTCGTAGGTCGCGGCCGCGA
>CAZPIG010000092.1:0-1388 GCA_964586205.1 uncultured Halobacteriales archaeon
CGCGCAGGCGAAGCTGTACGCCAGCGAGGTGAGCCGCGAGGTGGCCAACGAGGGCGTCCAGATACACGGCGGCTACGGCTACGTCAAGGACTTCCCGGTCGAGCGGTACTACCGGGACGCGAAGCTCAACGAGATATACGAGGGCACCAGCGAGGTGCTCCGGAACACCATCGCGAACGAACTGTTGGGGTGAGGGTGTAGAGACCGGGCCACCCGGCTCAGACCTCTCCGGAGCTGTGGACCAGGCCGGTCGTGAGGATGTACTGGAGGGCCGACTCGACTTCGATGTCGACGTCGTGGACTCGGTCGGCGGGGACGTGTGTGAGGTGACCGCCCATGAACGGGTTGGGTGCCATCGGCAGGAACAGCGTACGGTATTCCCCGCCGGCGTCGCCCGTGATGGCGCGCGCACTCTCGACCACGCCCGCCGGCGGGCGTTCCGAGGTGAGGAACCCGAGCGTGTACGTCTCCCGGCCGGGGAACTCCACGAGCTTGACGTCCTGGAACTGCGAGGTGTCCTCGTCACCGTCGGGGGCCAGAAGCAAGTCGCTCATCCGGCGTGCCGTCTGGTACACCGCACCGAGGCCGGGGATGGCCGCGATCTGGTCGTCGATACGGTCGACGAGCCGCCGACCGTACTGCACCTGGACGACTGCTCCCACCAGGAGGACGAGGAGGGCAACCACCAGCAGACTCGCCACCTGCACTGCGGCCACGGTCACCGTTGACTCGTAGCCGGCTTCCCGGAGTCCGGTCCCGAGCGGTTCGAGCACCCCCTGGACGAACCCGACCAACTGCAGCAGTATCCATGCCGAAACCAGGACGGGGACGACCACGGCGACTCCCGTCAAGAACAGGGTCCGGAGCTTCTCGCGTAGCATGGTCCCCGATTCAGATGCCACTCCGAAAAATCCGGGGTTCGCCCGTGCCGGCCCGCGTCACAGTCCACCGTCTCGAGGGCTCACTCGAAGTAGGAGCCGTGAGATGGGTGGCGTCGTCCGCGACCGTCGCGTCGTCGAGAGCCACGAGTAGCGGCTCGATTCTGTGGACTGCACTGGCGGTCACCCGTCCCTCGACTCCGTGACCTGCTCGCGCATCCAGTCGAACTGCGTCTCGACGGCCCGTTCGCCCGCCTCGGTGAGCGCGTACACGTCGTGGACGCCCTCGGTGCGGCGCTCGACGTGGCCCGCGTCGACGAGCTTGTCGAGCGCCTCGCGGAACCGCCGCGGGGCCACGCGCTCGCCGTAGCGGGCCTCGAGGTCGGCCTTCAACTGCTGGCCCCGCCGGTCGCCCGCGCCGTAGAGCAGGACGCAGAGGTCCCGCCGGAGGCCGCTCCGGAGCCACTTCACGGGCGAGCGGACGCGGGGCTGGGGCATGGAGCTTTCGGG
>CAZPIG010000092.1:1488-9364 GCA_964586205.1 uncultured Halobacteriales archaeon
CGCCGCACGCGCCAGAACTATGCCGTCGGCCCCCTACGTCCCGGACGAGCAGATGGCGACCCTCGAGCTCCCGCCGCGGCTGGTGGACGCGACCATCCTCGTGGTGGTGGTCCTGCAGGTGGTCACCGGAGTCGTCACGCTCGTCGCCGGCGGGCGCGGCGACGCGTGGCTGTACGACGTCCACGCCGTCGCGGGCGTCTCGCTGGTGGTGCTGCTGGGCTGGAAGCTCCGCCGCGTCGCACCGCGCGTGCGCGGGTGGCCCCCCGACCGCCGGACGACGGTCTCGATCGTCACCGCGGTCGTGGCCGTGGCCGCGCTGGCGACCGGCGTCGGGTGGGCCTTCGGCCTGACACTGCCGGGGTTCTGGACCCTCCTGACCCTCCACGCGGTGCTGGGCTTGCTCGTCGTTCCGCCGCTCGCGCTGCACCTGCGGACCCACTTCCGGCTGCCGCGCTCCTCGGACGTCGAGGGCCGGCGCACGGCGCTGCGGTACGCCGGCCTCGCGGCCGTCGGCGCGGCCGCGTGGGCGGTCGACGGCGCGGTCAACCGCGCCCTCGACACCGCCGCCGTCGGGAAGCGCTTCACGGGCTCGCGCCCCGCGGGCGGCCCCCCCGGCAACGCCTACCCCGTCACCATGTGGGTGGCCGACGACCCGGACCCCATCGACCGCGACGACTGGGCGCTGTCGGTGCGCGGGGCCGTCGAGGAGGAGCTAGAGCTGTCCTACGACGACGTGGCCGAGGGCGTCGCGGACGCCGACTCGACCGCGGCCGACGACGCAGGGGTCGCCCGGACCGCCACCCTCGACTGCACGAGCGGCTGGTACGCGGAGCGGGACTGGGCGGGCGTCAGCGTGGGAGGGCTGCTGGACCGCGCCGGCGTGGCCGAGGGTGCGCGGTGGGTCCGCTTCCGGTCGGTCACGGGCTACCGGTGGAGCCTACCGCTCGAGGAGGCCCGGGGGGCGCTGCTGGCGACCCACGTCGGTGGCGAGGCGCTGAGCCACGGCCACGGCTTCCCGCTCCGCCTGGTCGCGCCGGGCCGGCGCGGCTTCCAGTGGGTCAAGTGGGTCGAGGCGGTCGAGGTGCGCCGCCGCCCCGACCCCGGCCAGTGGGCGGCCATCTTCGTCAGCGGCTTCACCGGGGGTTCGGGGGCGAGTGAGGAGTCGGAGTGAGTGTGCTGTCTGGAATCGGTACTCCGGGGCTTCCGACCGCCAAGCGACAGTGCGGCCAAGTCGTGGTAGTCTCGTCCAAACACTGCTCCTATCCCGTCCCCCGGACTTATGCGACCGCCGACCGACCAACTCCAGTATGAGCCGCGAGCCACACCCCGACGTACAGCAGGTCCTGGAGCTCGTCGAGCAGGCGGGCGTCCCCGAGATGCACGAGCTAGAGCCCGAGCAGGCGCGCGAGACGTTCGCGGGCCTCCGTGCGGCCGCCGTCGACGTCGAGCCGGTCGCCGACGTGACGGACCGCACCATCCCCGGCCCCGACGGCGACCTGCCGGTCCGGGTGTACGACCCCGGCGGCGACGGACCGAAGCCGGCGCTCGTCTACTTCCACGGCGGGGGCTTCGTCATCGGGAGCGTCGAGACCCACGACTCGACCTGCCGCGCGCTGGCGAACGCCGCCGACAGCGTGGTCGTCTCGGTCGACTACCGACTCGCTCCCGAGAATCCGTTCCCGGCCGCCGTCGAGGACGCCTACGCCGCGACGGAGTGGGTCGCCGAGGAGGCCGCAGCGGTCGGCGCGGACCCGGACCGGCTGGCGGTCGGCGGCGACAGCGCCGGCGGGACGCTCGCGGCGGTCACCGCGATGCTGGCCCGCGACAGGGGCGCGCCGGACGTGGACTACCAGCTACTCGTCTACCCGGCGGTGGGGGCGAACCGCGAGTGGCCCTCCTACGAGGAGAACGGCGAGGGCTACTTCCTCACCACCGCCGACATGGAGTGGTTCCGCGACCAGTACCTCGACAGCCCCATCGACGCCCGCAACCCCTACGCCTACCCGCTGCAGGCCTGCGACTTCTCGGGGCTGGCCCCGGCGACCGTCGTCACCGCCGGCTTCGACCCGCTCCGCGACGAGGGCCAGGCGTACGCGGACGCGCTCGAAGACGCGGGCGTTCCGGTGACCCGCCGCCACCACGAGGACATGATACACGGCTTCGTGAGCCTGCTGGACGAGCCGGAGGTGGCGCGGGCGCGGGAGACGGTCGGGGCGCTGGGGGAGGACCTCGCCGGCGCGCTGTAGGGCGGAACTGCGGGGCCACTCCGCGCCGAGCTAGATGAGCGTCACTCCCCGCCGAGTCGGGCGAGACGGTCCTTCGCGCGCGCGAGCGCGGCCTCGTCGCCGGCGTCGGCCGCGACGGCTTCGTCCCGGTGGTCCTCCTCTCTGCTGCCGCTTGCCCCCGCCCCGCCGCCGGCCGAATCCGCTTCGCCGCCGTCCGCACCGAGGTACCGACCGACGTCGCGGGCCGCGGCCACGAGCCGGTCGGCCTCGGCCGGCGGCACCGCGCCGTCCAGCGCCCGGATGCGGCGCTCGTGGACCGACAGCTCCGACAGCGTCTCCCTGGCGGCCGGGTCGGGGTGCTCGTCCAGCCACGCTGCGAGGTCCCGGCGGTAGGCCTCCACCGCGTCGGCGGCGGCCAGCCCGCGGGGGCCCCGGAGGTCCGCGGGGACGTCGGCCGCGGCGGGCCGGTCGCCGTCGGCCGCGCCGCGGAGCAGGGAGAGGAAGTAGAGCTCCGTCGCGTCGTCCCACGAGAGCGCCCGGCGGAGGGTCTCCCCGACGCCGGTCAGCTCGCGGGCCGCGAGGTAGGTGTCGTCGAGCGCCAGCAAGTCGCCGCCGCTGACGAACCCCCGCCTGCGGACGTACGCCCGGCAGGCCGACGCCGCCCGCTCGGCGGCCTCCGGGAGCGACCGCTCGTCGGCCGCGCGGCGGGCCTCGGTCAGGTCCAGCGTGGCGTCGCCGTCGGTGTGCAGCGCGCGCTCGTCGACGCCGACGCTGTGGACGCTCCCGCAGTCGGGGCAGGCGACCGAGCCGGTGTCGTAGTACGACCACCGCGCCCCGCAGTCCTGGCACTCGCGGTTGCCGCGGACGCGCATGCGCGGGCGTTGGTGGTCCGTCGGGTAAAGCCTCCCGGAGCGTATCGACCGGGTGTCGCTCTCCGGAGCTGTGCGAGGTCCACGGTCGGTGCAAAAATGGTGCCCGCCGGCGGAAGGACGACGCCTACCGGGGATTCAGCAGTTGCAGTAGTGGTCGACGTGGCAGTCGCCGTCGCAGCAACACTCGCACCGCTCCGAGCGGGAGTTGTCGCAGAGGATGTTGCTGCACCTGCACTCGCAGGTGTGACACAGCGTGCCGATCTCGTCGCCGAAGTAGCCCGCGTCGGGGTCGTACAGGTAGCGCCCGCCGCTGTCGGGCCGGTAGAACGCGTAGGCCTTGCCCGTCTCGGTTTCGACACTGACCGAGAGGGTGCCGCCGTCGACCTCGCGCACCGTCCGGACCTCGTGGACGCCGCTGTCTACGTCCCGGACGACTGCGGTGCCGTCGTGGCTGCCGAGGACGGCGTCCATGGTCGCGGGTCGGGTGTCCAGCACGGAGGCGTCGGCGGATTCGACGAGACCGTCGTCGGCCAGCGCCGCCAGCAGGTCGTCGGCGTGCCAGTCGAAGACCGTCTCGACCGCCGCGCGGTCCGCAGCCACGGGTCGGACGCTCCGCGCGCCCGCGGTGCCCGAGGCGGCCGCGCCGCCGAGGCCGACCGCCGCGGTCGCGCCGGCGGCCTTCAGCACGGACCGCCGGGTGGTGTCGCTCGATGCATCTCCGTCGGTGCTCGGGGTTTCAGTCATGGTGGGACCCCATCGATACGGAGTGGCTCGCACGGAATAAATTTGCTTACTAGTATTTTAGGTTGAAACCATCAGCGCGCCGCTTGGCGGTGGTCGATAGACCACGGACTTCACCGGAAGCGTCCGCAAACTTCACCGAGAGCGTCCGGAAAAACGGCGGGTGGGACCGACGGCGGCGTCGACTGCCGGTCAGCACCGGCAGTAGAAGTCGGTGTGACACTCGCCCGTCACGGAGTCGCAGCACTCGCACTCCTCGGACTCGTAGGGCCACTCGCAGACGAGGCTGCTACACCTGCAGGTGCAGTCGTGGCTCAGCGTCCCCACGTCGTCGCCCCGCGCGCCGACGTCGGGGTTGTAGAGGCGGCGCTCGTCGGTGCCGGCCGGGTAGAACAGCGCGTAGGCCCGGCCCGTCTCCGCCTCGACGGTGACCGATAGCTCGCCGCCGCCGACCTGCTGGACGGTCCGGACCTCGTGGACGCCGCTGTCGCGGTCGCGGACGACGGCCGCACCGTCGCGGTCGGCGACCATCGCGCCGAAGTCGCCGGGCTCCAGCGACAGCGCCGAGCGGTCCGCTATGACCCCGTCGGCCACCAGGTCGTCGATCAGTTCGCCGGCGTGCCAGTCGAAGACCGTCTCCGCGGCCGCGCGGTCGGCCGCCACTGGCTGCTTGACGTCCTGCGCACCCGCGGTGCCCGAGGCGGCCGCGCTGGCGAGGCCGACCGCGGCGGTCGCGCCGGCGGCCTTCAGCACCGACCGACGGCTGGTCGTACTCGATTCGTCGTCGGAAGTAATTCTTTTTCTCATTTTGAACCCCGTGTAACTAGCGGGTATCATCGTGGATAAATCTTACTTTCGTAGTTAATAGTATGTGGATTTATGCGTCCGACCCGCAGCCAGTGGTGGGTCGGCCGCGGGCCCGCCGCCGTAGTGGCTCACCTGAACGGGGCGGGCGACGAGACGGCCCCGGTCGGATGGTCCCATCGGAGCCGTCGCGGTCGTTCTACCGACGCGAGAGGAGTCCCCCGACGACGGCGGGACGGTCAGCACCGGCAGTAGTAGTCGGTGTGACACTCGCCCGTCACGGAGTCGCAGCACTCGCACTCCTCGGACTGGTACGGGTGCTGGCAGACGAGTGGGCTGCACGTGCAGGTGCAGTCGTGGCTCAGCGTCCCCACGTCGTCGCCCCGCGCGCCGATGTCGGGGTTGTAGAGGCGGCGCTCGTCGGTGCCGGCCGGGTAGAACAGCGCGTAGGCCCGGCCCGTCTCCGCCTCGACGGTGACCGATAGCTCGCCGCCGCCGACCTGCTGGACGGTCCGGACCTCGTGGACGCCGCTGTCGCGGTCGCGGACGACGGCCGCACCGTCGCGGTCGGCGACCATCGCGCCGAAGTCGCCGGGCTCCAGCGACAGCGCCGAGCGGTCCGCTATGACCCCGTCGGCGACGAGGTCGTCGAGTAGCTCCCCGGCGTGCCAGTCGAAGACCGTCTCGGCGGCGGCGGGGTCCGCGGCGACGGGCTCGATGTCGCGCGCGCCCGCGGTGCCCGAGGCGGCCGCACCGCCGAGGCCGACCGCGGCCGTCGCGCCGGCGGCCTTCAGCACCGCCCGCCGGGTAGTCGCACTCGATGCGTCTCCGTCCGTGTTCGGTGTCTCAGTCATGGTCGACCACGTCGAAACAGAGCGGATTCGAGATAATAAATTTATCTACTGTATAATCCGGTCTTTTATGAAAATGCATCGAATGTAGCAGCCGACGGACCGGCGCGCCGTGGTCGTTCCGGCCGCGTCCGGACTCCGTTCTCGCCGGCGAAGCGACGGCGTCGTACGAAAGAATAGCACCCACCGACGAGGGCTTCAGCAGTCGCAGAAGCCCACGGATTCGCAGTTGTCGTCGTCCTGGCAGCACGTACAGATCTCCGACCGGGTGCCGTCGCACGTGATCCGACTGCAGCGACAGTTACAGTCCGTCTGTGTGCTCACGTCGTCGCCGAAGCGCCCGGCGTCGACGTTCCACACCCGGTGGCCACCGTCGTCGGTGCGGAGGAAGGCGTAGGTCTCGTCGGTCTCCAGTTCGACCGCGACGGCGAGGGTGCCGCCGTCGACGCGTCGGGTCGACTGTATCCGGTGGACGCCGGCGTCCCGAACGACCGCTGCACCCCGGCGGTCGCTGAGGACCGTGCCGAAGCTAGCGGGTCGCGTGTCCAGCGCCGACACGTCGGCGGCCTCGATGACGCCGTCGGCCGCCAGCGCCTCGAGGAGGTCGCCGGCCCGGTAGTCGAGGACCGCCTCGATGGCCGCCCGGTCGGCGGCCACGTGCTCGATGTCCCGCGCAGCGGCCGACCCCGACGCCGCCACGCCGCCGAGACCGACCGCGGCGGTCGCGCCGGCGGCCTTCAGGACCGACCGTCGGGTGGTGTCGCTCGATGCGTCGCCGTCCGTGCTCGGGGATTCACTCATTGGGATCCCATCTACACAACACGGAGTGAGCGACGTGTTATTTGTTACTAAGATATTAGCCATGTAATATGCTAGCATCTAGTCCGGTCACCGTGGCGCATTCCCCTCCACACCGACCCTCGTCCGCACTCGGCCCTCGCCGACGAATCGTGGCCGCTCCGCGAAAGAATGGCACCCACCGACGCAGGGCTCAGCAGTTGCAGTAGTGGTCGGTGTGGCAGTCGCCGTCGCAGCAGCACTCGCAGACCTCCGAGCGCGTCCCGTCGCAGGCGAGGGGGCTACACGAGCAGTCGCAGGAGTGACACAGCGTACCGATCTCGTCGCCGAAGTAGCCCGCGTCGGGGTCGTACAGGTAGCGCCCGCCGCTGTCGGGCCGGTAGAAGGCGTAGGCCTTGCCCGTCTCCACCTCGACCGCGATGGAGAGGGTGCCGCCCCCGACCTCGCGCATCGTCCGGACCTCGTGGACGCCGCTGTCGAGGTCGCGAACGACCGCGGTGCCGTCCTGGCTGCCGACGACGGCGTCCATGCTCGTCGCCCGCGTGTCGAGCGCCGAGCGGTCGGCGGCCTCGACGAGGCCGTCCGCCGCGAGGGCCTCGAGGAGGTCGTCGGCGTGCCAGTCGAACACCGTCTCGATGGCCGTCCGGTCGGCCGCCACCGGCCGCCGGGTGGGCCGCGCGACCGCCGACCCCGACGCAGCCGCACCGCCGAGGCCGACCGCCGCGGTCGCACCGGCGGCCTTCAGCACCGACCGGCGGGTGGTGTCGCTCTGTTCGTCGTGACTCGTCTCCGGGGTCTTGCTAGACATGGATACCCCACGCGAACGCTCGGACGGACCCGGTATGAATCCGATTGCAAAGATGCTAGGTATATCTAGCACTGGCGTTAAAATATATTAGATTACCTCGGCAAAAGCGGGTGGCGACGCCGTTCGCGGTAGTCGGCGTGGCGACGCTGCCCGCGCCCGTCGTCGCCGACCGACAGTCGGATCTGCCCGACCGGTAGGTTTTATGGCAGTCGGGGGCCGTAGGGACGACTGCATGTCCCGGAGTACCCGCGCTCCTGGTCGAGAAATTCTCCCGCGATGAGACTGCCGACCCGGGAGCGACGACGCGTCGCGACGTATCGGTGACGCCGACGGACGACGGGGTTCGACTCGAACTCGACGGCGAGACCTACCGCCTCGACAGAGCCGTCGCCGCCGAACTCGGCGAGGCCCTGGCGGCGGCGCTGGTCCGGCGGGTGGAGCTGTTCCGGACGGCCGGCGAGCGCCGCGCCGACGGGACCTACGTGGTCTCGCGGCTCGGGGCCGACTCCTCGGGCCACCGGAAGGTGTTCGACGGCTTCGAGGCCGTCGAGTCGCTGTACGAGGGCCTCCCGGCGGAGTTCACGGCCGAGGACGTCGGCCGGACGGGCCTATCGGGCGGCCGGCGGCACATGCTGGTCCGCCACCTCGCCGAGCACCCCGCCTTCGACTGCGAGCTGGTCAGCCGACAGCCGCTGACCGCACGGAAGACGGGAGGTGCGACGGCGACCGGCGACTGAGTGGTGGCTGGCGGCTGAAGGGCGACCGGCGACCGAGCGG
>CAZPIG010000093.1:0-9306 GCA_964586205.1 uncultured Halobacteriales archaeon
AGTCCCGCCCGACGGTGGTTTCACGCCCATGTCGGAGCTAACGTTGACACCCCTCCGCGACGGGCCATCGGTGGCTTTATGCGCGCGCGTTCCCGAGATTCGGCCGTATGAAGAGGCGGGAGCTTCTCGTCGGGGCGAGCGCCGCCGCGGGCGGCACACTCGCCGCGTCCGGGCCCACGGCCGCCCAAGGCGGCATCGACTACGGCGGGTGGTTCAGCGACGTCTCGAACTTCGACGGCACGACCGTCGACATGACGGGCCAGAGCGAGGTCACCGTCGACGTGGGCGTCGAGGGCAACACGAACTTCTTCGCGTACGGTCCGCCCGCGGTGCAGGTCGACCCCGGCACCACGGTGGTGTGGGAGTGGACCGGCCAGGGCGGCAGCCACAACGTCCTCCAGGAGGGCGGCGACCGCTTCGGGTCGGACCTGCTGGCCGAGGAGGGCGCGACCTACGAGTTCACCTTCGAGGACGAGGGCATCTACCGGTACTACTGCCAGCCCCACCTCGGCCTCGGCATGAAGGGCGCTGTCGTCGTCGGCCAGCCCCAGCAACAGGCCGGCGGCGGAGGTGGCGAAGGTGGCGAAGGTGGCGGCGGCGAGACGTCCCCCGAGGAGATGGGCGTACCGTTCCAGGCCCACTTCGTCGGCCTGGCCACCATCCTCGGGATGGTCGTCTCGCTCGTCTTCGCGTTCTTCGTCCTGAAGTACGGCGAGTCGGCCCACTCCAGCAGCCCCGAACGGAAGTGACACCATGGCATCAACAGGAAGTACCTACGGCGACATACACCGGTACGAACCGGCCCGCGAGAGCACGCCGGCCGCCATCGCCATCGTCCTCCTGACGGTCGTCGAGGTCGTGTTCGTGGCGCTGTTCACGTACGGCCTCGTCAGCGGCTGGGCGACGGGCGAGGCGGGGATGTACCTCGGGTTCATGCTCGGGGTCATCTTCGTGGACCTCGCGTTCATCCTCGTGCTGTACCGCAAGGAGTTCCTCCCCGACGTGATGATAGTCAAGAAGCGCCGTCGCAAGTGGGAGGACCTCTACGTCCGCGAGGAGGACCAGTACGGTCGGCAGTTCGCGCTCGGCGCGTGGGACCAGTTCAAGCGAGCGGTCTACCCCTACTACAAACGATGACAGACGACGACAAGTATCCGGCCGAATCCGACCGGCGGCGGTTCGTGAAGGGCGTGGTCGGCGGCGCGGCGCTCGGCTCGGTTGGCACCGTGACCGCGGCGACCGTCCAGCCGGCGACGTTCCAGGCCGGCGAGGGCGGCGGCAACACGACCTACTTCGGCATCGAGAACACCGACGGCCCCGCGCCGCGCGGGATGCCGATGATACCCATCCGCATCGACGACGAGGGCTTCCTCCGGGGCCTGTACCCCGAACCCGAGGAGCGGACCGTCGACGGCGAACCGGTCCTCGTCGCGGAGACCGAGATAGCCGGCGTGACCTACTCGCCGAACTGGTTCCAGTACTGCGGCGTCCAGTCCTACCAGGGGCTGGCCCCTAGCGCGGACCAGGACGACTACTTCCGGTACTCCTCGCCGCCGGTCCCCTACGAGTGGCAGTCCGAGAACGTCGAACCGGGCGACCGGGTCAACGTCTCGGACTTCGAGGACTACCGCGACTGGGGCAACGACATCGGCCAGAGCGGCATCGGCAAGCCCGCGGCGGCAACGTGGCGCTCGGTGGACGTCCCGAGCACGGACACCATCCCCGTCCAGATACTCCGCATCCCGCCGGACGTCCTCCAGCAGATGCGCGAGGACTCCGCGTTCGGCGAGTGGCTGGACGCCGCGAGCGAGCAGAACTTCGTCGCGTGGCTGAACAAGTGCACGCACTTCTGCTGCGTGCCCGGCTTCAAGACGTCCCGCCAGTCCCTGCGGTTCGACGCGGGGAACCGGGTGTACTGCCCGTGCCACCAGTCGGTGTACGACCCGTACAGCATCGTGAACCCGCAGTTCACGGCGCTGCCGCGTCCGGAGGAGTGACCAAAGATGAGCCTCGAACCCCGTGACGGCGGCGAGTTCGACCACCAGGGCTGGATGGACGACAAGGACCTGACGCCGGTCGAGCGGACCTACCTGACGGTCCTGCTGTGGATGGACACGCGGCTGCGGCTGGTCGACTACCTCGAGCTGCTGGAGACGCTCTACTACCGGGTCAACCTCCAGATGCCGAAGAGCCACACGGAGCAGTACAACCTCGACAACAAGTTCTGGTACTGGTACCCGCTGTACGCGCTCGGGAGCTTCTCGACCATCGCGTACGTGGTCGCCGCCATCAGCGGCGCGCTGCTGGGCTTTTACTACGCCCCGGCGACGGCCGGCGACCCGTCGGCGGCGTACAACCAGATATCGTTCATCATGACGGACCTGCCGTTCGGGCTGATGCTCCGGAGCATCCACCGCTGGTCGGCCCAGTTCATGGTCGCCGCGGTGTTCATGCACATGCTCCGGGTGTACTTCACGGGCGCGTACAAGGAGCCCCGGGAGCTGAACTGGCTCATCGGCATCGTCCTCATCACGATGACCCTGGGCTTCGGGTACACGGGCTACCTGCTGCCGTGGGACCAGCTCGCGTTCTGGGCCGGCCAGATCGGCGTCGAGATGGCGCTGTCGGTGCCACTCGCGGGCGAGTGGCTCGCACAGCTCATCTTCGGCGGCTTCACGCTGGGACAGGCCACGCTGCAGCGGATGTACATCCTGCACGTGTTCCTGCTCCCCTTCATCGTGACCGCGCTCATCGCCATCCACATCGGCCTCGTGTGGATGCAGGGCATCGCGGAACCCCACTGACCACAGAACAATGCCAGACGACACTGAATCCGACGCACGCACGGACGGCGGTGGAACCGGCATCGTCCCGCCGGACGACGAGACCCCGACGTGGCGCGAGCGCAAGGAGCGCCGCGACGGGCTCGCCCGGCTGACCTACGAGTACTTCGAGCGCGCCCGCCGCGAGGACGACTACCTCCGGCGGGAGTCGAACTACGTCGAGCGCGACGTGCTCGCGTTCCCGACGTGGCCCCACGAGCTGGTGCGGAACCTCGCGCTGACCAGCTTCTTCGTGGGCGTCGTCATCCTCGTGTCGGCGACGCTGCCGCCGCACATCGACGCCCCGGCGAACCCCAACCAGACGCCGGACATCATCCTGCCGGACTGGTACCTGATGTGGACGTTCGGGATGCTGAAGCTGGGGCCGCTGAACCCGGAGCTGTCCATCCTCGGCGGCCGGAAGCTGATGGCCGACCGGACGTTTGGCGTGCTCTCCCAGGCCGCCGTGATGGGCTTTCTCGCCGTCGTCCCGTTCCTCAACAAGGGGACGGCCCGCCGGCCCGTCGAGCAGCCGTTCTGGGCCTCGCTGGGGGTCGCCGGCGTCACGTACGCCTTCACCGTCAGCGTGCTGTCCATCAAGAACCTCGTCCCCATCGAATCGCACCTGCTGTTCGACCTGACCCACCTGCTGCCCATCGTCGCCGGGCTGGTGTCCTACGCCGTCCTGCGCTCGATGCGCGAGGGCTACATGTTCGACCTGAACCGCCGGTACTACCGGCTCAGGCCACCGAAGTGACGGCATGACCCGCGACGAGTCGTCGGGCGACGACGGCACGCGGGGCGTCGAGGAGGGCCGCGACGACGCGGGTGGGGACGGACCCCGGGACGCCACCGGCGGCGGCACCGCCGTCGGCCCGGACCGCCGCGAGGTGGGGGTACCGCTCCGCGTCTACAAGGCCGTCACCGTCGTCTCGACGCTGGTCACGCTCGCCGCGGTCGTCGCCGGCTTCGTGCTCCTGGACGTCGCCACCGACCGCGGTCGCGCGCCGCCGTCGGAGGTCGACCTGCCGCTGGCGCTGGCGGGACTGGCCGCCATCGCGCTGGGGGCCGTCCTGTACGCCTTCGGGACGCGGTTCCGGGCGGAGGACCGAACCGGAAACGTTAACGACGGGTCGGACGAATCCCAGGTCGATGGCTGACGAGTTCGCGAAGGGGCTGGGCATCCTCACGACGGCCGGCCTCGCCTGGATGATACTCGCGGGCTGGTACAACACGCCGAGCTTCCACGACCCACAACTCATCTCCCCGGACCCGACGAACGTCGGCGTCTACGGCGAGATGGCGCTGCTCGTCAAGGACGTGCTGCTGTGGACCGCCATCCTCGGCGCACTCGCCTTCTGGGTCGTCATCCCGCTCGCCCAGGCCGTGCGCGCCGAGGTCGCCGGGGAGTAGGATCGGTAGCGGCGGTCGGCAGGCCTTCTTACTGCGAGCCACCGAGTGGCGTCACCGTCGTCGCTATCGAGGGGTCGCCGCCGTTATCGAAGCGTCGTCCGGGCGTCGGCGACGGTAGTCGTCGGGCGTCACCGTCGGCGACGGTAGTCGTCGGGCGTCACCGTCGGCGACGGTAGTCGTCGGGCGTCACCGTCGGCGACTGTAGTCGAGCGTCGCCGTCGTCGAGGCGTCACCGCCGTCGAGGCGTCGTCGCTCCCCGCGTCGCCCCGGTCCGGTGGAACCGACGCCCCGACAGCCACGACTGACAGGGTTCGACGTCGGCGACGGAGCAGTGGGCCGTCGCCGTCGAGGACCCCCGACCGGCGGCCGGCGCGGGCTACACGATGGCGTCCCAGAACGGCTCGACGTAGGCGAACAGGGTCAGAAAGCCCACGTAGAGCACGACGAGCACCGACGCGCCGATGGCCGCCTTGGGACGGTCCAGGTCGAGCCCCCGCCGGGCCTCGACCTTCCGGGACTCGAACTCGAAGACGTCGGCGACTATCATCCCGAGGACGAGCGTGGACAGGACCATCCCCGCGTGGGGTTCGAGCGTAAGGAAGTAGAGACCGACGAGCAACAGCAGGACGTTCGCCGCCTCGTGGGGGAGAAACCGCGAGATGGCCTCCGGCTCCTCGTCGGCCTGCCGGACGTTCCGCCGGTGGGCGAGGTGCCGCGTGGCGAGGTTGACGACCACGAGCACCGCCAGCACCGACTCCACCACGGGCGCCAGGTACGCGTCGAGCGGGCCCAGCAACTGAACGCTCATACCTGCACCTCCGGTGCTTTGGCATTAGTGTTTTTCCAATCGCGTCGTCGGTGACCCCGCGTCACGCACCGTCCCACTCCACTCTACCCACGTCGTCACCAGGGACGGCGCGCTCGTCGCCGAGCACGACCGCGGCGCGGTCCGCGGGCGGATTACGTGGCGCTGTTCCTTCGCCGGGAATCGGACGGAAGCTGTCTCTAGTGGTTAGCGGAAGTCGTCATAGTTTCCCGCCGGTCAGACGTCGTCGGCTGAAGCCGTTGACCGACCGCCGTCAGTGGCCGATTCCCCAAACCATCCGGGGTGGGCCTTCGGAAGGGGCGGTCCGCTCGGCGTCTGCGCGAACGGAGTGAGCGCAGGCTCGCGGGAGCTTGCTCCCGCGGCGTCCTGGCGAGCGAAGCGAGCCAGGGCTCGTCAGAGCTTGCTCTGACGGCGACGGCGGGCGACGCAAGGACCGCAGCCCCGAACGAAGTGAGGGGCGAGGACCGCAGCGAGCGCGCGGCGCGAACGGACGTGAGCGCCGCGTTCGCGCGAGCGGGGAGCGGTGCGAGGTCTGAACGGAGTGAGGACCTCGAAATGGCGAGCGGTGAACGAAGTGAACCGCGAGCCGAGCGACCCGCGAGCCCCCCGAGTCGAGCGGACCGGGGCTTTCGAGCGCTCAGTTGCCGCTAGACCAAGGGAGCTTCCGATGGTTCTGACCAGGGACATTCCGAAAACTTCTGTGAATCCCTATCAGTCCCACTCCTCGCCGATGCCGGCCATCGAGAACGGCCCGACGGGGAGGTTGTAGCCCTCCTCGAGGGCGGTGTCGACCTGCGCTTCGGTGGCGACGCCCTCCTCGACGACGCGCTCGGCCTCCCGGCGGAGCGCGCCGAAGCAGCGGTTCGCGACGAAGCCGTACTCGCCGGGGGCGTCCGAGACCACGATGGGCTCCTTGCCCGCGTCCTCGGCCAGCGAGACCGCGAGGTCCACGACGTCGCTGTCGGTCCGCGGCGTCTCGACCACCTCGACGAGGTCCATCGCCGGGACGGGGTTGAAGAAGTGCATCCCGGCCACGCGCGAGCGGTCGGCCACGGCGTTGGCGACGGCCGCGATGGAGAAGCCGCTGGTGTTGGTGTACAGCGGGACGTCGTCGGTCAGGTCGTCTAGCTCGCGGAACACGTCGCCCTTCAGCGCGAGGTCCTCGGGGACCGCCTCGACGACGGCGTCGGCTCCCGAGAGTGCCGCTTCGAGGTCGAGCGTGAAGTCGATGCGGTCGGCGGCCGCGTCGCGTTCGGCCTCGGAGAGGATGCCCCGCTCGACCGCGCGGTCGAGGCCGTACGGCCCTTCCGCGACGCGCTCGCGGGCCGTCTGGAGGACGTCCTCGTCGACGTCCCTGACGGCCACCTCGTAGCCGTGCTGGGCGAGAGTCTGTGCGATGCCGCTGCCCATCACGCCGCCGCCCACGATGGCGACGCGGTCCACGACGGTCATGGTGACGGGTGGGCTACCGCACCGGCGGCATTAGTCCTTTCCCGCGGCGGCCGCTGACGTAGCGGTGAATCCGTCGACGATCCGCGGCGGTTCGACGGAACCAGCTTACAACGGCTCGTCGCCCTCGATGATGCGCATCGCCCGGTCGGCCAGCGCCGGCACGCGCTCGTCCATCAGCGGGTACATCGGGTCGTCGCTGTTGCCCTCGAGGTACCGCCGGTAGAACATCTCGCCGAGCCCGCAGAGCTTGTAGACGGCCAGCGCGCGGTAGAAGCGGTCGTTCTCGAAGCTGTAGCCCGTCCGCTCCTCGTAGCGCTCCACCAGTTCGCGCCGCGTCGGGTAGCCCTCGCGCTCCATGAACGTCGCCGTCAGCTCCGGCACCGACGGCTCGGGGTCCTTCGGGTCGCGCCAGTACGACAGCATCCACCCGAGGTCCGCCAGTGGGTCCCCGAGCGTGCTCATCTCCCAGTCCATGACGGCGACTAGCTCGGGGGGCGGCGTTTCGTCGTCGGAGGTCGCGTCGCCCCCGGCGTCGGCCTCACCGCTGCCTTCGCTCGACACACTCCCACCCCCGCCCGCGAACATGACGTTGTCCAGCTTGTAGTCGCCGTGGACCAGCGTGTGGGGGTGCTCGTCGGGAACGTTGTCCGAGAGCCACTCGCCCACCTCGTAGAGGGCGGGCACCTCCCGCTCGTCGGCGGTCACCTCGAACGCCCACATCAGCTGCATCCCCCAGCGGTCCACCTGGCGCTCGGTGTAGCCCGGCGGGTGGCCGAAGTCGTCCAGCCCGACGGCCTCGTAGTCGACCGCGTGGACGGCCGCGAGCGTGTCCACCAGCTCCTCGCCGACGCGGCGGCGGTGGGCGGGCGTCGCCCACCGGTCGGGCTCGTCGTCGCGCAGCACGTCGCCGCGGACGCGGTCCATGAGGTAGAAGTCGCTACCGACGATAGCGTGGTCGTCGCAGGCGAGCACCGTCCCCGGGACGGGGACGGCGGTCCCCTGGAGGGCGTCCAGCACGCGGTACTCCCGCAGGACGTCGTGGGCCGTCTCGGCCGTCTCGCCCGGCGGCGGCCGCCGCAGCACCAGCTCGCGGCCGCCCCACGTGAGAAAGAGCGTCTCGTTGGAGTGGCCCTCCGTGTGGCGCTCGACGGCGAAGTCGTCGGCCGGTCCGAGTTCGTCGGCGAGGTACGCCTCGAGGGCCTCCTCGTCGACCAGCCGCCGGAAGTACGCCTCGTCCGTGCCCGAGTCCGTCATTCGTCGCCCGAGTACGCCCGACCGCGGGATAATTCTAACGGAGGTAAGCCGTTCGGGGTGAATCTTTTTACATTGTTTGTGCGAATAGCCACCATGGAGTACGACGACAGCGAGCGGGCGAGGGAGGTCGCGGCACGGGCCGAGGAGTTCGTCGACGAGGTCGTCATCCCGGCCGAGCGCGAGGCGATGGCCGACCGCCCGGTCGACGCCGAGACGGTCGAGCGACTCCGCGAGGAGGCGCGCGAGCGGGACCTCTACGGGCCGCAGCTACCCGAGGAGTACGGCGGGCTGGGGATGGACTTCCGGGACGTCCTGCCGACGTTCGAGCAGGCCGGGCGGAGCCTCCTCGGCGCGGCCGCGATGCGCGTGGACGCGCCCGACGAGGGCAACATGCACACCATCGAGCTAGTCGGCACCGACGAGCAGAAGGAGCGGTGGCTCGCCCCCCTCGCGCGCGGGGAGATACGCTCGGGGTTCTCGATGACCGAGCCCATGCAGGGCGGCGGCTCGGACCCCAAGATGCTCCGGACGACCGCCGAGAACGAGGGCGACGAGTGGGTCATCGACGGCCACAAGTGGTGGACGACGCAGGGCAGCGCCGCGGACGTGCTCATCGTGATGGCGAAGACCGACCCCGACGCCCACCCCTACGAGGGGGCGTCGCTTTTTCTCGTCCCGGCCGACGCCGACGGCGTCGAGATAGTCCGCGACATCCCTCACATGGGCGGCGGGCTCCGGGGCGGGGGTCACGCCGAGATAGTCTACGACGACGTGCGCGTGCCGGAGTCCGCGCTGCTCGGCACCGAGAACGCCGGCTTCCTCCACGCTCAGCAGCGACTCGGCCCCGCGCGGCTGACCCACTGCATGCGCTTCTCGGGGATGGCCCAGCGGGCCCTGGAGGTGGCGAAGGCCTACGCGAGCGAGCGCGAGTCGTTCGGTTCGACGGTGGCGGACAAGCAGGCCGTGCGGTACGCCATCGCCGACGCGGAGACCGACCTCGCGGCGGCGCGGTCGCTGGTCCGCCAGACCGCCCGGCAGATAGCCGGCGGCGACGAGGCGCGGGTGCCGGTGTCGATGAGCAAGGTGTTCACCGCGAACGTCGTCCAGGAGGCCATCGACACGGCCGTGCAGGTCTGCGGCGGCAGCGGCATCGGCAAGGACCTGCCACTCGCGGACTTCTACGAGAACGTCCGGTCGTTCCGCATCGTCGACGGGGCCGACGAGGTCCACAAGCGCGTCATCGCGAGGGACGCCTTCGAGGACGTGAACAGCGCGGAGTTGGCGAACGTCCCACGGTACGGCGAGCCGCGGCGGGAATAGCGGTTCGGACGGGGACTGCTTTTCCGAGCGGGCACGGCACCGTCAGGCAGTGTTCGGATGAGAGCGACAGTTGGCACGCTGTAGCCCGTGACCCAACCGCCAATGGGCAGGACCGAGCGGTGCTGGCCGTTCACGGCGGCTTTAGTGATCGACGTGCCGTTTGAATCGGTGGAGTCGGCATCAGCGGTGCGGTTCAGTGTGTCTCGGTAGCGCAGCGGG
>CAZPIG010000094.1:0-2046 GCA_964586205.1 uncultured Halobacteriales archaeon
TGCGCTCCTCACTCGGTCGCTTCGCTCCCTCGTTGCGGTGCTTGCGTCGCCGGGCGTCGTCCATCGACCGGCCCCTTTCAGTTCCGGCGAGCGAAGCTCGCCGACGTTTCGCTCGCTCCGCTCGCGAAACTCCCGCCCGACGGTGGTTTCACGCCCATGTCGGAGCAAACGTTGACACCCCAGTCCCGACGGTTGCACGCGCCCGCGCTCACACCGTCGTCTCCCGGACCTCCACGCCCTTCTCTGCCAGATGCCGCGTCCGATTTCTAGCGAACTCCTCCTCGCGGGTCCCGCGGGTGGCCAGCACGTACACCTGCGCCGTGCCCTCGGGGCGCATCGTCCGGCCCGCGCGCTGGGCCCCCTGCCGGCGCGAGCCGCCCAACCCCGAGGCCACGACGGCCACCTCCGCGCCGGGGAGGTCGATGCCCTCGTCGCCGACCCGCGAGACGACCAGCACCTCGCGGGTGCCGTCGCGGAACTGCTGGAGCAGCCGTCGCCGCCGGGCGTGGGGCGTCTCGCCGCTGACGAACGGCACCGACAGCGCCTCCGCGATGGCCTCGCCTTGCTCTAGGTAGTCGACGAACACCAGCGCCTTCCGCCCGGGGTGCTCGGAGAGCAGCCGCCGGACCTCGGGCACCTTCGCGGGGTTCGTCGCGGCGGCCTGGCGGCGCTCGTGGCCGTCGGCGGCCGCCCACGCGCCGCGCGCCCCCTCGTCGTCCCACGGGACGTACCGTATCTCGACGGTGGGCTGGGCGACGTAGCCCGCGTCGAACAGCGCGTCCCAGTCGGTGCCGACCGGCGGCCCGACGAGCGTGAAGATGTCCTCCTCGCGGTCGTCGCCCCGCACCGGCGTCGCCGACAGGCCGAGCCGGTGGCTCGCCTGGAGGTCCGCGGCGCGCCTGTGGACCGGCGCGGGGACGTGGTGGACCTCGTCCAGGACCACCAGCCCCCACCGCCGGCTGTCGAACAGCTCCCGGTGGCGGTCCATCCCCGCGATGCTGTAGGTCGCTATCGTCACCGGCCGGCGGGCCTTCTCGCCGCCGTGGTACTCGCCCACCTGGTCGGGCTGGAGGTCGGTGTGGGCGAGTATCTCCTCGCGCCACTGGCCCGCCAGCTCCCGGCTCGGCACCAGCACGAGCGTCTCGCCGCCGACCGCCTCCATCGCGCCCAGCGCGGCGACGGTCTTGCCGCTGCCCGGCGGCCCGACGAGGACGCCCGACCCCGCGTCGACGAAGCGCTCGACCCAGTCGCGCTGGTAGTCCCGCAGCGGGAGCTCGAGGGTCACCGCCAGGTCGTCGCCCGTCTCGAGGTCGCGCTCGTCGCGAACGGGGTAGCCCGCCTCGTAGAGCACGCGCTTGACCTCGGCGACGCGGCCCTCCGCGACCCAGCTCTCGGTGTCGGAGATGGGACCCCGCAGCGCGCCGTCGGGGAGTTCGTGGCGCGCGACGTTGCCCATCAGGCTGGCGCTCTCGGCCTCGAGGACGACGTAGCCGTCGGGGTGGGTGACGAGCGCGAACTGGTTCGCCCGCTCCCACTGGTCGCCGATCCAGTCCTCGAAGCCCGGCGACCGCTCGCCCGTCGCCGAGCGGACGGTGCCGAGGAGGTCGTCGAGTTCGTCGTGGGGCGCGCTCCAGACGTCCGCGGGACGGACCTCGTAGAGGTACGCGCCCTCGCCGGTCGCGTCGACGAGGCGGGCGAACTGCGAGAGCTGCGCGCGCGTGAACTGCTCGGGGTGGTGGGCGACCACCTGCCGGCGCTCGGGGAAGACGACCACGCGCTCGCGGCGCGCCAGCTCCCGCCACTCGGCGGGGTACCAGACCGGCGGGTCGGTCGTGGCGAGTCGCTCGACCGCGCCCTCGTCCGCCAGGCGTTCGAGCCCGGCCGCGGCGGCGTCCTCGTCGATGCCCGCGACGCGGGCCACCTCCGCGGCGGTGACGGCGGGCCGGGCGCGGTCCTCGACGGCGGCCGCCAGGCTCCCGAGGGTGACGGCGTCGGGCTCGAAGGCCCTCGGGGTGGCGTCGCCCGCGGCTTCGAGGTCGGTCGTGG
>CAZPIG010000094.1:2146-9244 GCA_964586205.1 uncultured Halobacteriales archaeon
GTCCGTCGCCTCCACGTCCGGCCCGTCCGCGGCCTCCTCCGTCGCCTCGCCGTCGTCGGACGGAGCGTCCCCGCTGTCGTCGGTCACTGGCCACTGCTACCCGCTGGACGGCCAAACGGTTTCGGGTTCGGCCCCCGACGGCGGTCGCTGCTGTGGTGTCTCGGGCAGCACCGAGAACCGACGAGGGAAACACTCGAAAGCGGCGAAGCGAACGGTCGTGCCTACGGTGGGCGGGGGCTCAGTTCACCCGGACCACCGTCGGCCCGGCCATCACCACCGAACCGTCCCCGTCGACTACCTTGTCCTCGACGTCGCGGTTGATGGCGCGCACCGACTCGGCGAACACCTTGATGCCCTCGACGTTCGCCGTCTGGACGAGGTCGCTCGGGCTCTCGATGCGCTGGTCGATCTTGCCCTGGGCGTACTCGCCGATGGTGATGGCGATGGCCCGCCGGGTCGTCGAGGCCGTCGCGAAGCCCGTCGACGCGGCCGTGGCGATCTGGATGCCCTCGTCGTATATCTCGGCCGACTCCTCGACCATGCTCGCGGTCGCCTCCAGCCCGGAGCCCAGCGCCAGCGAGTACGGCAGCCGCGCCGACACCTCGCCGTCGTCGCCCTCGCGGGCGAACTGCCCCTCGAGGCCCTCGGCCTCGTACTCTAGCTCGCCGATGTGCTCGAAGGCGTTGACGAAGTAGTCGTTGGCGATGGCGTTGGCGCTGCCGAATGTGCTGAATTCGCCGAGCGGCTGGTTCGGAACCTCGACGACGACGTGGACCCGCTTTGACTGCTCGAAGCGGCCGTTCGGAAGCGTTCCCTCGACGGTCCCGAGGTCGCCGTCCTCGACGTCGTATATCCGGGCGTCGACGTCGAAGTCGTCGATGTGGAGCCGGACGTCGTACTCGTCGGGCAGGTCGTAGTCGCGCCCGGCGTCGTTGGTCTGGACGTACACCCGGCCGACGAAGTGGAGGTAGGTGTGGCCGGCCTTCTGGTCGATGTTGTCCAGCCAGCTCGGGTGACACGGCGTCGTGATCTCGATGCAGGGCAACCGGATGCCGCCCGCGATGTGGTCGACGTCCTGGTGGAAGAGGATGAGGTCGTTGTCCTTCCGCTCTAGGTTGGCGCAGGCAGCGCCCCCGGCGATGAATCGCGTGCACTCCCGGTCGGACACTCCGTTCACGGCGTCGTCCCCAGTGACTACGGCCTCCGGCCCGTTCTCGGTGATGCGCGCGATGGTCGGCACGTCGAGGCCGGTCATCATGACTTCCCGGACCAGCGGGTCGCTGTTCCGGTCGCGCTCCTCGCCGTCGTCGAGACCGACGCCGTCGGAGTTGGTCTCGCCGGGGTTCGAGACGGCGTCGGTCGCCTCGACCTGGACGATGGTCGCGTCGCCGAGCGACGCGGTGGTCACCTCCCAGCCGGTCAGCTCCTCGTCGTCCGCGAGGCCGTCGTCGTCGGAGTGGGGGTCGTCGTGTTCGAGGTCGATGGGAGCGCCGGGCTGGGGCCCGACCGGCATGGTCAGCGAGGCGTTCTCGACGACGTTCGGGATGCCGTCCTCGTCGGTGTCCTGGCGGCCGACCTCCTCGCCGACTTCCCGGAAGATGTCCGACAGAGCCTCGGAGTCGTCAACCTCGAAGAACGCCCCGCCGGTCCGGCTGGCTATCTCCTGGAGTAGCTGGTCGTCAGCGCCGCCGCCGACGGCGACCGTGAAGATGGTGACGCCGTTGGCGGCCGCCTGGTCGGCCTCCGAGAGTGCGAAGCCCTCGTTGACCGTCTGGCCGTCCGAGAGCAGCACCATCGCCTTGTCGTGGTCGGGGTCGCCGCTGGTGGCTAGCTCGTCGCTGGCGACCGCGAGGCCGCTCCCGATGTTGGTGCCGCCGCCGGCGTTCAGGCCGTCGATGCTGTCGTTGAGCGCGTCGTAGTCGGTGGTCAGCCCGTGGTGGAGCCGGCCGAACGAGCTGAACCCGACCAGCCCGCCGCGGTCGTCGCCGGATAGCGCGCCCACGAACACCTTCGACGCGTCCCGGGCGTCGCGTATCTTCCGGCCGGACATGCTCCCGCTGGTGTCGATGACCAGCATCACGTCGACGAACTGCCCGGTGCCCTGGGAGGCGTTGGACTCGAAGGAGTCCGTGATGCGCCGCTCCCACTCGTTGCGGTCGAACACCGAGAAGTACGAGAACGACGACACCGTCGCCGTGACGGTGCGGTTCTCCACGTCGACGGTCGTGTTCACGCGGTGCCACGGCTCGTCGTCCTCGGGCGACCACGTGTACACGGAGAGGTTCGCCGGGTCGGACAGGTCCGCGTCCGGCCCCAGCGGGACGGTGACGGTCGCGTCGTCGAACGACGAGGCGTTCGAGATGCGGACCACGGGGGCCTGCCGGAAGTCGAAGTCCTGCTGCTGGTCGACTTCCCGGACGGTCACGTTCCCGAGAATGCTGGCCGGGCCGCGCATCTCGACGCTCACGCCGGTCCCGTTGTGCTCGACGGCCGTCTCGTAGCGCTCCTCGTCGTCCGGGACGCCGTCGCCGTCGGAGTCGGGGGAAAGCGGGTCCGTCCCGAGGCGGACCTCCACGCCGTCGAGCAGCCCGTCGCCGTCGGTGTCGGGGTCGCTGAGGTTCGTCCCGAACGCCAGCTCCGCGCTGTCGTTCAGCCGGTCGCGGTCGTCGTCGGCCGACAGCGGGTCGGTACCGAGCTCCAACTCGCGGCTGTTGGCCAGCCCGTCGCCGTCGAGGTCGGCGTCGGGGTCGGTCACGCCGTCGCCGTCGGTATCCACGTCGTCGGGCCGGGTCGTCGTCACCCGTATCTCGTAGGCGTCCGGCAGCCCGTCGCCGTCGGTGTCCGAGTCGAAGGGGTCCGCGCCGTAGAACTGCTCGTAGAAGTTCGCCACCCCGTCGCCCTCGAGGTCCTCGTTGCCGTCGAGCACCCCGTCGTCGGCCTCGTCGGCGTCGGTCAGCCCGGAGTCGCTGTCGCGGTCCAGCGGGTCGGTGCCGGTCGTCGTCCGCTCGTAGGTGTCCGTCAGGCCGTCGGCGTCGAGGGCTAGGTCGGCGGTCCCGACGATGGTGCCCGAGCCGTTCTCGACCGTCTCGACCGCTTCGATCGTGACCTCGTTGCGGTGCTGGCGGAGTGTGAGGTTCGCGAGGAATGTGACGTTGCCGAGGAGCGTCCCGTTGGTGACGGTCGCGGCCGCGACCGTCCGGTCGTTGACGGTGACGGTCACGTTCTCGACGTCGCCGGGGCGCACGTCGAACACCGTCCCGCCGACCGGGTACTCGAGGGTGCCGTTGTGCAGCGGGTCGGCCCGGCTGGGCAGCGTCACCTGGGGCGCGACCTGCTCGTCGGCCCGCTCGATGGCACGCTCGGCCGCGCGCCACGCGCGCGCGTACTGCCGTATCTGCGCCACCGGCGAGCCCACCCTCTCGTCGCCCGTCTCGATGGCCCGCCGCGCGGACTCGATCTGGGCGCGGATGGGCGCTTCGTTCACGGAGACGTTCCGCGCCGCGAGCGCGGCGAGGACGCGCTCGGCGTCGGCCACGGCCGTCACCGCGAGCGCGCGGTCGGAGGCGGCCAGCCACGCGGCCACGGACGGCGCGTGCTGCTGGGTCTGGGCCGCGACATCGGTGTCGATCCGGAAGACGGCCCGGGTCGTGTGGTTGGCGTCCCGGTAGGCCGACAGCGTCCCGTTCAGGTCGGCGACGAGACCGTCCTGGCGGCGGTCCGGACCGGGCAGGTCGGCCGAGTGGAGCCGGTCTATCGCGCCCAGTCGGAGCGCCTCCGAGGACAGCCCGTCCGGCGGCGCGTCGGCGGTAGTCCCTCCGTTTCCACCAGTCGCACCACCGCCCGGCCCACCGCCGGGCGTGGCGAGGACCGGAGCGACCATGCTCGTCGCCGTCACCACTACCATGACAACCGTTAGTGCATTCGCCAGTGCACGTCGCATAGATTCACCGACTCTCATTACTTGACTTAACTTTAACGGCTGATTAGCCGACGTGTCGTGGAGGTGTACAAACGTCACGAGGCAGGGGCAAGGAGTATCGCTCCGGGTCCGGTCGCTCGTTCCGACGGCATCGCCCGCCTCGCGTCGGCCGCCGGTCCCGACTGCTCGCCTCGACTTCAGTCGTCGCCTCCGACCGCCCGTTCGACCGTCTCCCTGGCGCGCTCGACGAGGGCGTCGACGTCCTCGGCCTCGGCGTAGATGCGGACGTACGGCTCCGTCCCGCTGGGTCGGACGAGGACCCAGCCGTCCTCCGGACGGTCCAGCCGGACGCCGTGGTCGGTGTCCACTGCGGCGTCGGGGAACTCTGCCGGCAGGGTCTCGGCCAGCCGGTCCATCGCGACGGCCTTCCGGTCGTCGGGGCAGTCGACGCTCACCTTCCGGTAGGGCCGCTCCTCGACGGCCGCGGTCAGCGACGCCACGCCCCCCGCGGCGGCCACCAGCCGCGCGACGACGACCGCGCTGGCGACGCCGTCTATCCAGCCGCCGAAGGCGGGGTGGATGTGCTTCCACGGTTCCGCCGCGAAGGCGACCTCGGTTCTCCCGTCGCCTCCGGCTCCGCTCTCATTCGCCGCTCCGCCATCGCCCCCTGCTCCACCCTCGCCCCCGACTCTACCATCGCCCTCGGCTCCGCCATCGCCCGCCGCCCGGACCCGCGCGATGCCCTCGTGAAGCGCGCCGAGGCGCACCCGCTCGACGCGGCCGCCCGCGGCGGCGACGCGGTCGTCGATGCGGCTGGAGGCGTTCGGCGTCGTCACCACGACGGGGTCGCCGGCGTCGCTCGCCCGGACGAAGTGCTCGGCGAGCACTGCCACCACGGTGTCCTCGTGGACCACCTCGCCGTCCGGGCCGACGAAGACGACCCGGTCGGCGTCGCCGTCGTGGGCGACGCCGAGGTCGGCCCCGCCGTCCGCCACGAACGACCGGAGCGTCCGGACGCTCTCCGGCGTGGGCTTGCTGTCCCGTGCGGGGAAGTGGCCGTCCACGTCGGCCGCCAGCGCGGTGACCGACGCCCCGAGGTCGGTCAGCACCTGTGGCGTCGCCAGGCCGCCCACCCCGTTGCCGGCGTCGACGACCACGCGCAGCCCGTCGAGGGCGGCTCCGTGGCCGCGGGCGTAGTCGGCGACGGCGGCCCGGTAGTCCGCGAGGACGGACTCGGACTCCCGGCCGCCCCACTCGTCCCAGTCGGCGGGCGAGGCGGGGTCTTCGACGCGCCGGTCGATGCGGCGCTCGGCCTCGCGGTCGTACTCGACGCCCCCGTCGAAGAGCTTGATGCCGTTGTCGGTCGGGGGGTTGTGGCTCGCGGTCAGCATGACGCCGTGGCGGTCGCGGGCGGCGAACGCGAGCGCGGGCGTGGGGACCTGTCCGACGACGCGGACGTCGGCCCCGGCGCTCTGGAGGCCGGCGGCGACGGCGTCCGCCAGCCCGGAGCCGGTGGTGCGGCCGTCGCGGCCGACGACGAACTCGTCGCCGTCGGCTCCGGCGGCCCGGCCCACCGACAGCGCGAGGTCGGGGGTGACCACGTCGCCGACGGGGCCCCTGATGCCGGCGGTCCCGAAGAGGTCCATGGGCGGTGGTAGCCGGTACCCGTACTTAGCAGTGGTCCATCCGGAACGAGGTGGTCGGGGGCGTTCGAGCGGGCGGGCGTCCGGGCTGTTCAGGGTGGTGTCCAACGGAATACGTCAGGGCACGTCTCGGTTGGCCGAAGGTCACGCAACCGACCGAAACCGTCCTTCACGCGACCGGCCGGAACCGTCCGGCAGCGAACCGGCGACCCCGACGGAGGACGACGCCAACCGCGAACGCGACGATAGCGAGGAACAACGCCAACGGAACCCACATCTTCCACGCGCCGCTCCAGGCGAAAGACAACGGCAGCCCGACGGGGGAGGGCTGGTCGAGGTAGAGCCACTCGTAGTACGCCAGCCTTGCGGCTACGGGTCCCAGCACGAGGGCCACGCTGACCGCGAGCCCGCTGTTGCCGTAGGCCCACCACCCCGCCAGCCCGACTCCCACGACGACGAGCCCAGGTTCTACAATCGCGCCCGCCGCGAGCGGCAGGAACGAAACGACCAGCACGACCGCGGACGCGCCCGCCGCGACGAGCACTCCCTGCAACGACCGCTCCCTGTCGCTGCCGAGCAGTGCG
The DNA here is from genome assembly GCA_964586205.1 of uncultured Halobacteriales archaeon. GTDB lineage: Archaea > Halobacteriota > Halobacteria > Halobacteriales > CAZPIG01 > CAZPIG01. Next base: position 8,293 of record CAZPIG010000094.1, read on the forward strand.
GCGCGGAGGTCGGTTTCCATGGGTTCTCGTCGATTCGGAGAGGAAAATATCTTGTTCACGCACCGTTGGAGCGTGTGGTGCGCCGTGCGTCGGCACGTCGTTCGACAGCAGCAGACCCGCGTCGGCACACTCCCCGACAGCAGACGCCCACTCCCGTCCACCCTCACCGCCTGTCGGGCAGGTCCACGTCCTCCTGGACGGCGTCCGCCTCTTCGACGGTCAGGTCGCCCTCGACGGCCCCCGCCTCGACGGACGTGCTGCTGCTCGGCGGCGGCGACTGGATCGCGGCCGACCGCCTGCGGGAGTACGGCGTCTCCGTGGACCAGGTCGACATCGACCGCGAGTTCATGGAGTACGCCAAGGAGTCGCCCCTGCTCGCGCGCTACCACGACGACGCCTACGAGTACCCGAGGCTGAACACGACCGCCGCGGACGCCTACAGCTTCCTCCGGGAGACCGACCGGGAGTACGACCTCGTGCTGCTGGACCTCCCCGGCGCGCGCAACGACGACGCCCTGCGGCTCTACTCGACGGAGTTCTACACCCTCCTCTCGCGGCGGCTTGCCCCCGACGGGATCGTCGTGACGTGGACCTACGCGCGGTACACCTTCCCCGCCCACCACGAGGCGTACCTGACGACCGTCCGCGAGGCGGGCTTCGACCGCCACCTCCGGTACTCCTCGTACGACGACCTCGACGGGGACGGCACCGACGAGCGCGTCAGCCAGTACTACGTGCTCGCGACGGACGAGCGCGCGCCCCCGACGCTCGACGCGGGCGCGAGCGACTACGTCGCCGCGCACGCCGAGCGGTACGGCGACCTCCAGTGGCGGCCCGTGTCGCGGTTCCGCGGCGTGGACCCGAACAGCGTCTTCGACCCGAACTACGACGTCATCGTGGAGTACCCACCGTGACCCGGACCCTCCAGTTCGCCGTCGGCTTCGACCGCCCG
>CAZPIG010000095.1:0-9003 GCA_964586205.1 uncultured Halobacteriales archaeon
GGCTGGCGTCCCGCGCGGCGGCGCGCCGCCGCGGCGCGGCCGCGCTGGCGGCGGCAGACGTCTGCGCCCTCGTCGCCGCGGCGACCGCTGCCGTCGTGGTCGGCGTCGCCTCGGTTCCGGTGACGGTCGTACAGGCGGCGGCGTACGTTCAGAGTGGCGGGGCAGTCGGCGCGGTCCCGGTGGGGGCCGTGGTCCTGTTCGGCGGCGTCGGCCTGCCCGTCGCGGTGGCCGTCGGCGCGCTCCCCGTCGCGTTCGCTCCCGCGCTCGTCGTGCTCGACGGGACCGCCCCCGGGCGAGCGCCGGTGGCGAGCCTCCGGGTCGCGCTGGCACGGCCGGGCGCGCTCGCGGCGCACGCACTCGCGGTCGCACTCCTCCTCGCCGTCCCCGCGGGCGTCGCGCTCGCCCTCGCCGCGGCGTTCGACGGTGCAGTGGGCCTCGTCGCGGCCGTCGCAGCCTACCTCCTCGTCGGTGCGCCCGCCGTCGCGCTCGCGGCCGCCCACCACGTCGTCGCCTTCGAGCGCGTCGTCGCCCCGACCGTCGGAGCGAGCGGCGGCGGGAGCGACCGTCCCCCGCTCGTCGAGCATCCCCGCCGCACCGCGGTGGCCGCGCTGGTCGTCCTCGGGCTGGTCGCGGGGAGCGCGGCCGTCCGCGGGGCCGACCTCCGGCCGACCCCCACCGCCACGAGCCCCGTGGAGGCCGACGCCGCGCCGTCGGAGGTGGTCGCGACGGCGCGTGCGCTCACCGAGCGCGTCGGCCACCGGCGGACGGTCCGCCGCTACGAGACGAACGCGACGACCGGGGTCGAGCGACTGGAGGTGACGTGGCGCTACGCTGTCGACTACCGCGACCGGCAGGCGCGGGTGCGGCTGCGCGTCGAGTCCGACGGCGACGTCGGCCGGTCCTACTTCGAGGAGGGCGAGGTCGCCAGCGACCCCATCGGTGGGCCCTCCCGGCTGCTCGGTGGGAGCGTTCTGAGTCGCCGCGCCGGCGACTGGACGGTCACCGTCGAGCCGGGGTTCCCCGCCGTCGGCGACGACTTCGGGGTCCGGCCCGAGGAGCACCCCGATTCCACGGCCGACTGGCGCGTCGTCGAGCGCCGGAACGGCACCGTCGTCTACGGGGCTCCCTACGAGACTGCCGGGCCGGGGACCTTCCCCTCGGCGGAGGACGGCCCCGTCGGGCCCGACAGCCGCGTCCGGGTCCACGTCGACCGCGAGACGGGGTACCCGACGCGATACGAGCTGCGCTGGAACGTCACAGCGACGGCTTCCGACGGGAGCGTGACCGACCACTACCTCGGCCGCCGAGTCGTCACCTTCTCGGACTACGGCCGGACCGACGTGACACGGCCGGACGAACTCGGCGGGCGGTCGGTGCTGGGGTTGCTCTGGGACCTCGCGTACTACTGACGTGGTCCGGCGTCCGGGCGCGACCCGCTCGGCCAGTGCCGTCGGCAGTCAGCCACTCCCGCCGGCGGTCAGCCACTCCCGCCGGCGGTCAGCCGCTCCCGTCAGTGTCAGCCGCTCTCCTCGCTGTCCTCCAGGCGCTCCCGGACCGCCGCGCGCTCGACGGTCCCCGACGCGGTCCGGGGTAGTTCGGAGGCGAACGCGACCGTCTTCGGCTGCTTGAACCCCGCCAGCCGGCCCTCGCAGTGCTCGCGAACCGCGTCGGCCGTGAGCGCGTCGCCGTCAGTCGGTGCGTCGCCGCCGGTCGATGCGTCGTCACCGGTCGACGCGTCGTCGTCAGCACCGTCCTCGCGGACCACCAGCGCGGCCACGCGCTCGCCCCACTCGTCGTCGGGCAGGCCGACGACGGCCACGTCGCGGACGCCGGGGTGCTCGCGGAGGACGGCCGCCACCTCGCCGGGGTGGACGTTCTCGCCGCCGGTGACGACGCGGTCGTCGGTCCGGCCGACGACCCACAGCCGACCCTCCTCGTCCCGGTAGCCCACGTCGCCCGTGTGGAGGCCGCGCTCGCCGAACGCCGCCGCGGTCCGCTCGTCGTCGAGATAGCCCGGCGTCACCGTCGCGCCGTCGACCACCAGCTCGCCCGGCTCGCCGGTGGGGACCGGCTCGCCGTCGCCGTCCACGACAGTCACCTCGGTGCAGGCCAGCGGCTGGCCGACGGTGCCGGGGTGCTCTTCGGCCTCGCCGGGCCGCGCCGTCGCCACCTGCGAGGCCGTCTCGGTGAGCCCGTAGGTCGGACAGACCGGGACGCCCCGCTCCGCACACCGGTCGAGGAGGTCGCGGGAGGCGGGCGCGCCGCCCAGCAGCACGAACCGCAGGTGGTCGGGCGGCGTCCACCCGGCGTCGAGCAGCCGCCGGAGCGCGGTCGGGACCAGCGAGACGCCGGTCGCGCCGTGGTCCTCGAACGCCCGCGCCGTCGCGTCGGGGTCGAACGACCCCTGCAGCACCACCGCCGTCCCGTACAGCGCCGACCGCACGATGGGGGCGAGCCCGCCCATGTGGTAGGTGGGCAGCGGGACGAGCCAGCGGTCCCCCGGGACGACGCCGAGCCGGAACGCCGACGCGGTCGCGCTCGCGAGGAGGTTCCCGAGCGTCAGCCGGACGCCCTTGGGCTCGCCCGTGGTCCCCGAGGTGAACACGACGAGCGCCGTGTCGTCGCGCGCGAGTGGGGTAGTATCGGCGTCGACAGGGGCCGGCTCCTCTGCTTCGCCGACACGCAGCCGCGCCACTCCCTCGTCCCGCGGTGCGTCCACCGACGCCACCGGGCAGTCCGCCACGCTCGTCGCCAGCGCCTCGGCGTCGGCCTCGCAGACCACCAGCTCCGGGGCCGCGCGCTCGACCTGGGGACCGAGCTCCCCGGCCGTCAGCCGGACGTTCAGAGGGACGAGCGTCACGCCGAAGCGGAGCGCGGCGTGGACGAGGTCCACGACGGCGACCCGCGTGTCGAGCAGCGTCGCGACGCGGTCGCCGGGACCGACGTGGTCGGCGAGCTGTCCCACGAGCCCGTTGACCCGCGAATCCAGCGCGCGGTAGCTCCACGACCGGTCCGCGTCCGCCGACACCAACGCCGTCCGGTCCGGCGTCGTCCGGGCGCGGTCGGCCAGCAAGTCGCCGGCGGGCCACGGGGGCGGCGTCCGCATCACTCCCCCCACGCCGCTCCCGCGCCGTGACCGTTCCGGTCCGGGACCGCGACCCGGCCGTCAGTCACCGGCGCGGGGTCGGGACAGAGGTCCTCGGCGAGCAGCCCCCCGGTGGCCAGCCCGGACGGGGGTGGGTCGGGGAGGCTCGCCGCGAGGTGGACCGCGCCCGCGCGCGCGACGGCGGCGTCGACCGTCGTCGTGACGACGGGGGTCAGCCCACCGGCCATCGCGCCCAGCGCGGCGAGGCGGGCCCGGAACGGCCCGCCGAGCACCATCGGCTTCAGCACGACCACGTCCGCGACGCCGAGCGCGACCACGTCCTCGACCGGGTGGTCGACGAGCGTCTCGTCGACCGCGATGCCGACCTCGCGGCCCCGTAGCTCCCGGTGGCCGTCGAGGGCGTCGGCCGGGAGGGGCTGCTCGACGTACTCGACGCCGAGGTCCGCGAGCGCCGCGACGGCGCGCCCGGCGGCGGCCGGCGACCACGCGCCGTTGGCGTCGGCCCGCAGGGTCGGGCCGTCACCGACGGCCTCCCGGACCGCTCGGAGCCGCCGCAGGTCCGCCTCGACCGACCGCGCGCCCACCTTGACCTTGAGGCAGTCGAAGCCGTCGGCGACCGCGGCCGCGGCGCGGTCGGCCGTCTCGCCCGCGGGGGCGTCGCCCATGGTGGCGTTGGCGGGCACCGACGCGACCGCCTCGTTCGCGCCGAGGTGGCGGGCGAGCGGCTCGCCGGCGGCGCGGGCCTTGCGGTCGGCGAGCGCGAGCGCGACGCCGTGGCGAGCGGCGGGCGCGCCGTCCTGCGCCGCGCCGCCGAACCCGGCGAGCGCCGCCTCCAGCCCCTCCAACTCGGCGCGCTCGGCGGCGCGGTCCAGCGCCGCCCGGCACTCCTCGCGCGACTCCGTCCATCCCGGAAGCGGCGTCGCCTCGCCGACGCCCGCCGCACCCTCGGCCTCGACGCGGACCAGCCAGCCCTCGCGGGTCTCGACGGGGCCGGCCGCGGTCGACAGTGGCTCCGACAACGACAGCGAGAACGGGCGCGTCTCGAGGGCCGTCATGCCGCGAGCCCCAGCGCGAACAGCGCCGAGTGGGCGGCCAGCAGCCGCCCCGTCTGCTCTAGGGCCCGGTTCATCGGCTCGCCGGAGCGCTCGGTCAGGACGGTCCGGGCCACGAGCGCGGCGTACGGGAGCGTGAGCAGCGGGAGCAGGACCAGCGGGCCGTAGCCGCCCACGAGGAACCACACCGGGGCGAGGTACGCGAGGCCGACCGTGGCCACGTACTCCACGCGGCTCGCGCGGTAGCCGACGATGACGGCCAGCGTCCGCTTGCCGGCCGCGCGGTCGGTTTCGAGGTCGCGGACGTTGTTGACCACGAGGATGGCGGTGGAGATGCCCGCGGCGGGGAGCGCCGCGACCACGGCCGCCGGCGGGAGCGTTCCGGGAGGGATCCACAGCGGCAGCAGACCGACGGCGTCCGCGGCGGCGACCGCCTGGACGTAGAAGGTGCCCGCGACCGCCACGAGGCCGAAGAAGACGAACACGAACAGGTCTCCGAGGCCGTGCGAGCCCAGCGGGAACGGTCCACCGGCGTAGAGGATGCCGCTGGCGACGCCCGCGAGGCCGGCGATGGCGATAGGGAGCCCCCCGACCGCGACGAGGTAGCCGCCGACGAGGATGGCCAGCCCGAAGGTGGCCGCCGTCGCCCGCTTGACCTGCTCGGGCGGGACGAGCCCCGCTTGGGTGACGCGGGTGAAGCCCTCGCTGTCCTCGGTGTCGACGCCGGACTGGGCGTCGAAGTAGTCGTTGGCGAGGTTCGTCCCGACCTGGATGAGCAGCGCGCCGACGAGCGCTACGAGCGCGGGCAGGGGCGCGAACACGCCGTGGTGGACCGCGAGGCCGGTGCCGACGACGACCGGCGCGGCCGCCGCCGGGAGCGTGTGCGGCCGCGCCGCCACGAGCCACGCCTCGCGGCGGGTGAGGTCCGGAGTGGGCGTCTGGGTCATGCTCGGGCGTTGGGAGCGGGAGGGGAAAAAGGGGCTGTGGTTCCCGGCGCGGAGGTGCTGGGTCGGCCGTCGACGAGCGGGGCCGGCCGTCGAAAGGACTAACCCGACCGCCCGGAACCCTCACGACGTGACCCGACTGACACGTCGCGCCGCCCTCCGGACCGGAGCCACACTCGGCGCGGCCCTCGGGGCCGGCTGTGCGGGCGTCCTCCGCCGGGACGACGCGCCGGCCCCCGGCGACGTCGGCCTCGAACTCGTCGCCGAGGGGTTCGTGGCCCCGGTCGACGTCGTCGCGACGCGCGCAGGCCCCCGCCGGCTGTACGTCGTCGACCAGCCCGGTCGCGTCCACGTCGTCGACGGCGACGGCCGGCGCGGGGAGCCGCTCCTCGACCTGACCGACCGCGTGGTCGCCGTCGAGGGCTACGACGAGCGCGGGCTGCTGGGGATGGCGCTGCATCCCGACTTCGCGGACAACGGCCGCTGCTTCGTCCGGTACAGCGCTCCGTCGCGACGGGACACGCCCGCGGACTACTCCCACACCTTCGTGCTCGCGGAGTTCGCCGCCGGGCCCGACGGCCTGCGCGCCGACCCGGATTCGGAGCGGCCGCTGCTGGAGATTCCCGAGCCCCAGGCGAACCACAACGCCGGTGACCTCGCGTTCGGCCCGGACGGCTACCTCTACGTCGGCGTCGGCGACGGCGGGCTGGCGGGCGACCGCGGCCCCGGCCACGTCGCGGACTGGTACGACGGCGTCCCGGGCGGCAACGGCCAGGACGTGACTGCGAACCTCCTCGGCTCGATTCTCCGGATAGACGTAGACGGCGAGGACGAGAGCCGCCCGTACGCCGTCCCGGACGACAATCCGCTGGTCGGTCGCGACGGCCGCGACGAGCACTACGCGTGGGGCTTCCGGAACCCCTGGCGGCTCTCCATCGACCCGGACGGCGACCTCGCGGGCGACGGCCCCGACCTGTACGTCGCCGACGTCGGGCAGAACACCTACGAGGAGGTGAATCTCGTCGCGCGCGGCGGCAACTACGGCTGGAACGTCCGGGAGGCGACCCACTGCTTCCGGCCCGCGAGGCAGGGCGGCGTCGGCGGGGACTGCCCGGGTGAAGCGCCCGGCGGCCGGCCGCTCCGGGACCCCGTCGTGGAGTACCCGCACGGCGACGTGGGGGAAGGCGAGGACGGAGGCGGTGGTGCTGGTAGCGACGACGGAGGCGGGAGTGGTGATGGAGACGGGACCGCGGCGGGCGGGACTGGCAGCGATAGCGGAGGGACAGCCGGACCACCGCCCGTCTCCGGCGTCGCGGTCGTCGGCGGCTACCGCTACCGCGGGTCCGCGGTGTCCGCCCTCGCGGGTCGATACGTCTTCGGCGACTGGATGGCCAACGGCCGGCTGTTCGCGGCGACGCCGGCCGACGGCGGCGGGCTCTGGACGCCCTCCGTCCTCGACCTGACTCCGGCGGCCCGCGAATCGATGGGAAGCTACCTGCTCTCGTTCGGGCGGGACCGCGACCGGGAGCTGTTGGTCTGCTCGTCGGACGAGGGCGGCGTCGCCGGTCGGACGGGGGCGGTCCACCGAATCGTCGCGCCGTGAGGCGTCGTCCTCCGTGCAGCGTCACCCCGCCGTGAAACCAGCTTCGTCGCGATTCGACGGTTTCAGCTCGTCTGGGAGTACTGCTCGACCCACTCCGGCAGGCTGATGCCCATCGTCGCCTGCGTGATGGCGTTGCTCGACGCCGAGTTCGCGCTCTTGACTAACTCGGCCTCCATCGTCCGCCTCGGCACCTCCCCCAGAAAGTGCGGGATGGCCCGCTGGACCGCCAGCGGGCAGCCCACCTCGTGGGCCAGCGCGTAGCCGGAGATGGAGTGCGGTATCTCCTCGCTCGCGTAGACGGGGTCGGGGTCGACCAGCTCCGCGTCCACGTGGTCGACGTACTCGTAGCACTTGCCCACGTCGTGCAGCAGGCAGGCCGCGCGGACCACGTCGAGGTCCGGGTCCGCGCCGTGGAAGTCGCGCTGCTGCTCGGCCGAGTCCACGGCGATGCGGGTGGTCCCGCGGACGTGCTCGACGTTGGTGACCTCGTGGATGTTCCACGCGTAGGGGATGTCCGTCACGTCCCGCCAGCCGCCGCGTTCGAGGCCGAGGACCCACGCCTCCACGACCTGCTCGCGGAGGGTGTCGGACTCGATGTCCGCTATCTCCGGGAAGGCGTCGCGGACCTGGGTGTCGTGATCTGAATTGTCGGAGGCGTCGGTCATGTGGTGGTGGAGTTCGTGGTGGACCGTAAGGGTTGGCGTGTTCGGTGGTCGGGAGTGTCGACCTTCGCTTCGCCCGACGCGTGAAACCACCGTCGGGCGGGAGTCTCGTGAACGAAGTGAGCGAGACGCCGGCGAGCTTGCTCGCCGGAACTGAAAGGGGCCGTCCGTTCGACCCAGCCCCGGCGACGCAAGGACCGGAGGGAGCGAACGAGGACCGCAGCGAGCCGCGCGAGTCCAGCACCGGGAGAGCGGAGCTCTCCCTAGCTAACGGCGGCGAAGCCGCCGTGAACGACCGGGGGCTTTCGAGGACTTGTTTGTCGTTGCACTCGTCCCACGGAAATCTCGAAAGCCCCGGCGTTCTCGGCTCCCGGGGCGCTCGCGGCTTCGCCGCTCGCGCAGTCCGCGGCGCTCACTGCGTTCGCGCCGCGCGCTCGCTGCGGTCCTCGGCTCCGTCGCTACGCTCCTTCGCCTGCGGTCCTTGCGTCGCCCGGGTTCGCCGAGAACGCCGCCCCTTTCAGTTCCGGCGAGCAAGCTCGCCGGCGTCTCGCTCACTTCGTTCGCGAGACTCCCACCCGACGGTGGTCTGTGGGGAGTTTCGTAGCGCATCCCGACATCCATTCCAGGCGAGGGGTAACCCTGGTTGCGGCAGCGGAAGGGCCCACTGTCGGGGTCGGAGTCGGCACCTCCCCCGGCGCGAACCACACCTACAATCCCTTGACCACGTACGGCCCGTCCTGGTGGTATCCCAGCTTCTCGCGGTAGTACTCGCGCGCGCCGATGCCGCTGATGACCGCCAGCCTGTCGTAGCCCGCGTCCGCGGCCAGCGCCTCGGCGCGCGCCATCAGCCGACGGCCGTAGCCCTCGTGCTGGTGGCCGTCGCCGCTCCCGCCGGCCTCGCCGACGCCCACCTCGCTGCCGTAGACGTGTAGCTCGCGGAGCAGCGCGGCGTCCGAAAGCTCCCGCCGGGCCGTCTCGCCGGGGAACCGCAGCCGGCAGAACCCCACCAGCAGCCCGCGGTCGGGGTCCTCGAAGGAGAGGAAGTGCTCGGTGCCACCCGCCGCGTCGTAGGTCGTCGCGTCTAGCTCGACGCGCCCCGGCTCCGCGTCGTTGTGGCCGACCTCGCGGCAGCGGATGCAGTCGCACGTGCCGCCGCGCTCGTGGAGGCGCTCGCGGGCTAGCTGCCGGAGGTTCGACTTCCAGACGCCCGCCTCGATGAAGTCCGCGGGGATGTCGCGCTGGACGCGCTGGAGCCGGACGTACTCCGGGAGCAGCTCCTTGACGCGCGCCACGAGCTCCGCGGCCTGGTCGTTGGTGAGGGGCTCGAACTCCCCGTGTCGCCACGAGTCGTAGGTCGCGGTCCCCGGAACGACCAGCGTCGGGTACAGCTTCAGGTAGTCGGGCCGCCACTTGGGGTCGTCGAACAGTCGCCGGACGTCCTCGACCGCCATCTCGACGCTCGTGCCGGGCTGCCCGGGCATCATATGGAAGCCGACCTTGAACCCCGCGTCCCGGAGCCGGCGGTTCGCGTCGACCGACGCGGCCACGCCGTGGCCGCGGTGCATCTCGCGGTTCACGCGCTCGTAGGTGGTCTGGACGCCCACCTCGACCTTCGTGCCGCCGAGCCGGAGCATCC
>CAZPIG010000096.1:0-8999 GCA_964586205.1 uncultured Halobacteriales archaeon
GCGCACATTCGGCGGAGATGGACCCGGAGACGCCCCACCCCGTCATCGACATCCTGCCCGAGCAGTACGAGGTCGAGGACATGGGCGGGACGATGCGGCTGGGCGCGCACACGACGGAGATAGAGTCCGGCACGCTCGCCCGGCGGCTGTACGACGCGTCGGAGTGCACCGAGCGCCACCGCCACCGCTACGAGGTCAACCCCGAGTACATCGACCGCCTCGAGGAAGGGGGGCTGGTGTTCTCCGGGCGCGCGGGCAATCGGATGGAGATACTGGAGCTTCCGGACCACCCGTTCTTCCTCGGGACGCAGTTCCACCCCGAGTTCCGGTCGCGGCCGGACCGCGCCAGCCCGCCGTTCGTGGGGTTCGTGGAGGCCATCACCCGCCGCGCCGCCCCGGAGCGGGAGGTCGAGGCGTGATGGTGGCGGCGAAATCGTCCGTCGGCGAAGCGACGGCCGCTGTCGGAGCCTCCACTGTCGAAGCGTCCGCTGTCGAGACCACTCCAGTCGTCGAGGAGGTCGAGGCCCGATGGTAGAAGCCGAGGAATTCATCGACGAGGCCGTCGCGGAGATACGCGAGCAGGTCGGCGACGGCCGCGCGGTCATCGCCCTCTCGGGCGGCGTCGACTCGTCGGTGTCGGCGACGCTGGCCCACGAGGCCATCGGCGACCGCCTGACCCCCGTCTACGTGGACACCGGGCTGATGCGCAAGGGCGAGACCGAGCAGATACGCGATACCTTCGCGTACATGGAGAGCCTGCAAGTGGTCGACGCGCGCGAGCGCTTTCTGGACGCCCTGGCGGGAGTCACCGACCCCGAGGAGAAGCGCCGGATAGTCGGCGGCGAGTTCATCCGCGTCTTCGAGGAGCGGGCGCGTGCGGCCGACGCCGACTACCTCGTCCAGGGGACCATCTACCCCGACCGCATCGAGAGCGAGGGCAACATCAAGTCCCACCACAACGTCGGCGGGCTGCCGGAGGTCGTGGACTTCGAGGGCATCGTCGAGCCCGTCCGGGACCTCTACAAGGACGAGGTCCGCGAGGTCGCCCGCGCGCTGGACCTGCCGCCCGCCATCAGCGAGCGGATGCCGTTCCCCGGGCCCGGGCTGGCGGTGCGGGTCGTCGGCGAGGTGACCGAGGAGAAGCTCCGGGTCGCCCGCGAGGCCACCCACGTCGTCGAGGACGAGCTAGAGGAGCACGAGCCGTGGCAGGCCCTCGCGGCCGTCCTCGGCAAGGCCACCGGCGTGAAGGGCGACAACCGGGTCCACGGCTGGGTGGTCGCCGTGCGGTCGGTCGAGAGCCGCGACGGCATGACCGCCCGCGCCCAGCAGGTGGACTGGGAGACCCTCCAGCGCATCCAGAGCCGCATCACGGGCGAGAACGAGGACGTGGCGCGGGTGCTGTACGACGTCACGCACAAGCCGCCGGCGACCATCGAGTACGAGTGAGGAGACGATGCACGAACGAATGCCGGTCACGGGTGGGCGAGACGCATGAGCACCGAGGAGCTACGGGTCGTCCTCGCCGGCCCGGACCCGGAGGGACTGGGCGACGCGCTGGAATCGGAGGGCGCGACGGTCGCCCGCATCGACGGCGTCGCGAACCGGCCCGCGCTGGAGGACGCCGGAATCGTGGAGGCGGACGTGCTGGTGCTGACCGACGTGGGCGACGCGACGGCGATTCCGGTCGCGCGCGACCTGAACGAGGGGGTTCGGGTCGTCGTGTACTCGGCGGACAGTCTGCCGGAGTTCGCGAAGGCGCAGGCCGATTTGGCGGTGGACCCTGCGGCGTTGGGTGTGGACGTGGTGGCGGAGGAGCTGGTCGGTGAGTGAGGCTGGGGGACCTTCGGCGAGGGGGAGTGTCGCTAGGGCGGCCGGTGCTACGCGATTCGCTCCCCGAACTCTATCTTCCGGGGCTCTACGTAGCCGTACACCCCGCGGTTGAACGACGCGCCGCCGCCCCAGCGGTGGCTTCCGGAGAGGCCGTCGTCGGTGGTCACGGTTATCGTGGCGGGGCCGTCCATCTGCTCGACGTCGACCCAGTCGCGACCGTCGCTCGGTCCGAGGTCCAACGACTCCTCGAACGGCGCGGGGAGCGAGGACGGAGACGGAGATGGTGTCTCGGTCGGCGTCGGCTCGACGGTGACGGTGCCGCTGGCTGGGGCTTCCCGGCTGTTCCTGAGCGAAAGATCCGGAATGGCGTACGCCTCGGTGGGAAATGATTCGTCTTCGGTTGGTGTGTCGGAGCCCCCATAGCTCTGACAGCCCGCGAGTGCCGTGGTCCCCGTCAGGGCGGCGAGGAATCGGCGGCGTCGCATCGTGCGGGAATTCCAGCTTTCGGGGTAAATGCTTCGTGGTAGACGTGTTGGAGGCAGAGCTCGTCGTTCCGTGCGAAATCGGTGCCGAAAAGACAGTTCAGTCAATAGTGACACTATGATTCGCACTCGACTACTGGTCGCTCGGGTCTAGATGCCGTTGGCGGCGGCAACAGCGCTATCAACGAATCCGTCTCCGCGTCGTTGGCGGCGATACTCCGCCGCACCATGACCGAAGCGGACGAGATCGCCATCTACGAGCGGTACGCTGCCGACGAGGTGGACGAGGCGGTGGCGCGGCTGCTTCTCGGTGCCGACCTCGACGCGATTCGTAACGAGCGTGCGGACTTCCGCGAGGCGATGGACGCTGATACCGATGGGATGTTTCAGAGGTAGGCTGTCGGAGTGATTCGCGGAAATATTCCTAGCTCGTACCGGTCGACCGCCGGAGATAGGAGAGCGGACGAACCGCCGGTCGGTGGCCACTTCCACAGCCGCTGCGGGGTGGGACTTCGGAAGGGGCGGCTCGCTCGCCGAACCCCGACGACGGTGAGCCGAACGGAGTGAGGCGAACGACGGAAGTCGCAGCCCGCGCAGCGAAGCGAGCAGGAACGTCTTCCGGAACAAGCACCGCAGTCCCGAGCGAAGCGAGGGACGAGGAGCGCAGCGAGTCGCGGGAGGCGAGCGGGCCGGGGCTTCCGGGTGCTCGGTTGTCGCTTGATCATCCGGACGTCCGCCTGATCTGCCCGAGGAATCTACGAGAACTTCTGCTAATCACTACGATACCGATTCTGAATCGGTTCCTGGCCCCGACCACAAACCGTTATACCCCGCCACATCCCCACTCTTCCCATGCGAGTGGACATCGGCACCGCGCTGGCGTCGGTCGCCACGCCGGGGGTGCCCCGCGACGCCCTCGAACGCCTCGACGACCGCGTCGCGGACGCCCACGAGCGCATCGTCGCGGCGCGCGACGCCCGCGAGCACGGCTACACCGCGCTCGCGCTCCCGGAGACGGTCGACCTCGACGCCATCCGAGCGGCGGTCGCCCCCTTCGAGGACGCGAGCGCCGTGTTGACCGTCGGCATCGGCGGCAGCGCGCTTGGAGCGGCCACCATCACGGGCGCGCTGGACGCGCGCACCGACACGGACGCGTCCGGCGGCACGGGCGAGCGCACAGACACGAGCACGCCCGCCGACCACCACGTCCTCGACAACGTCGACCCCGAGCGCACGACGGCCGTCCTCGACTCGCTCCCTCTCTCGGAGACAGTCGTCAACGTCGTCTCCCGCTCCGGAGCCACCGCCGAGACGCTGGCGAACTTCCTCGTGGTCCGCGAGGCGATGGAGCGCGCGGGCGTCGACTGGACCGAGCGCACCGTCGTGACGACCGGCGACGAGGGGCCGCTCCGCAGGCTGGCCGAGCGCCACGACCTCGCCGCGCTCGACGTGCCCGCGGGCGTGCCGGGCCGCTTCGCCGCGTTCTCGACGGTGGGGCTGGTGCCCGCCGCCGTCCGCGGTCACGACCTCGATGCCGTCCTCGCGGGGGCCGCCGACGCGGCCGACAGCCTCGCGGGGTCGCTGTTCGACTGCCCGGCGTACGCCTACGGCGCGGTCTGCTACGCGCTCGCGCTCCGCGGCGCGGGCGTGAACGCGATGATGCCCTACGCGGAGTCCCTGGAGCCGTTCGCGGAGTGGTTCGCACAGCTCTGGGCCGAGAGCCTCGGCAAGGACGGGGTAGGCCAGACGCCCGCCCGCGCGCTGGGCGTGACCGACCAGCACTCGCAGCTCCAACTGTACCGCGCCGGTCCGCGGGACAAGGTGGTGACGCTGGTGCGCGCCCGCGAGCGGGAGGACGTGCCGATTCCCGGCGACGCTTCCGGCCCGGAGGACGCGCCGGACTCCGGGGGCGTCCCGGAGGAGCTGTCGTACCTCGCGGGCGGGAGCCTCGGGGCGCTCCTCGACGCCGAGTTCGAGGCGACCGCGGCGAGCATCGCGGCGGCGGGCCGGCCCGCCATCGCCATCGAGCTAGAGCGCGTCGACGAGCGCGGACTCGGGGAGCTGCTGTACGGCATGGAGGCCGCCTGCGTGCTCGCGGGCGAGCTGTTCGAGGTCGAGACCTTCCGCCAGCCCGCCGTCGAGTGGGGCAAGGACGTGGCGCGGGAGCTGCTGGCCGGCGAGCGGGAGTCGGCGGGGGAGGCGGGCGAGCGTCTGGTCGTGGAGTGAGGGCCTGGGGTAGCGTCGAGAGAAGGCGTCGTGGGCGACCGTACTGCAGCTCGACACCCGGAAGCCCCGACGCTCTCGGCTCCCGCGGCGCTCGCGGGTCGCTCCGCTCCCCGCTCGCGCGAACGAGGCGCTCACTCCGTTCGCGCCTCGCGCTCGCTGCGGTCCTCGCCTCACTCCCTCCGGTCGTTCGGCTGCGGTCCTTACTTCGCCGGGGTTCGCCGTCGGAGCAAGCTCCGACGAGCCTCCGCTCGCTACGCTCGCGGAGACGCCGAGAGCGTCGCCCCTTCCGTAGCCCCACCCACGGTGGATTTTCGGCCGGCAACAGCCCGCCGGCTGGCTTGCTCGTTCGAACACCCCCGAACCGACAGCGGCGGACATAAATGCCTCGCGGCCCTCGCCTCGCGCATGTCCGACCGTTCAGACGAGGACGGCGGCGCGCCGCCGGGAGACGGCGGGACGACCGCCGAGGACGGCGGCACCACCGTCGACGACGCGACCACCCCAGGCGCGACCGCGCCGGCCGACGACCGCGCCGCGGCCAGCGTCGGCGTCGGCGTCGCCGCCGTCGCCATCGTGGCCGCCGCGCTGCCCGGCCCCGCCGGCTGGGAGCTGGTCGCCGCCACCCTCGGCGGCGCGACCGCACTCGCGTTCGGCCTCCGGCGCTGGGGCGTCGTCGACCGCACCCCCGGCGCGCTGCTGGCGGCCGCCGCCAGCCTCGCCGTCGGCGGCTACGGCCTCGCGCGACTCCTGCTGACGGCCGCCGACGGCGGGACCGCCGGGGTCGGCCCGTGGGTCGCGGCGGGAGCCGGGCTGGCCGGCCTCGCCGTCGCGTACGCCGACTGGGCCGCCATC
Source organism: uncultured Halobacteriales archaeon (assembly GCA_964586205.1). Taxonomy (GTDB): domain Archaea; phylum Halobacteriota; class Halobacteria; order Halobacteriales; family CAZPIG01; genus CAZPIG01. The sequence goes on from CAZPIG010000096.1 coordinate 5,391, forward strand.
CCCCGCGCGGGACTGGTCTCGCGAATCCGCGGGACGCTCGTCGGCGCGGCGCTCGGCGGCGCGGGACTGGTCGGCATCATCCTGTGGGCGAACGTCCTCGCGGTGCTGTTCGTCGTCGCGACCGGCGGCCTCGGCGACGTGGGCAGCACGGCCATCGGCGCGCTGGGTCTCGGGCTGGGCGCGGGGACCGTCGGCCTGCTGTACCTCCGGGTCACCGACCGGCCGCTGTCGTACATCGACTTCCGCGTGCCGGACCGCTGGGACGTCGCGTACACCCTCGGCGGCATCGTCGCGCTGCTGGGGGTGCTCGTGGGGCTGTCGGTCCTGTTCACGCTGCTCGGCACCTCGCCCTCCGAGCACTCCATCGTCCAGCAGGCCGAGCAGAACCCCGGCATCCTGCTGGTGCTCATCCCGGCGGCGTGGCTGGTCATCGGCCCCGGCGAGGAGCTACTGTTCCGCAACGTCGTCCAGAAGTCGCTGTACGGTACCTTCTCGCGGCCCGGCGCGGTGCTGGTCGCCAGCGCCATCTTCGCGGCCGCGCACTTCCAGGCGTACTTCAGCCCGAACCCCGTCTCGCTGCTGCAGTCGCTGCTCATCGTCTTCGTCCTCTCGCTGCTGCTCGGGGCGCTGTACGAGCGGACCGAGAACACGACCGTCCCCGCACTCGTCCACGGCACGTACAACGCGGTGCTGTTCATCGCGCTGTACCTCGGCCAGACGGGCAACGAGGCCGCGACCGTCGTGGCCGCGCTGCTGGTGCCGTAGGCGGCGCGGTTCGTGGTGGCCACGCTGGTGCCGTTGCGGCGGCCGGAAACAGCGGCGTCCCGGGTCGGCCCCGCGCCGTGCGAACTCAGGCGTTCGAGGGGTTCTTCCGGGTGAGGTCGCTGCCGCAGATGGGACAGCGGTCCTTGTCCTCCTCGAACTCCCGGCCGCAGCCCTGACACTGGAACAGCCAGTCGCGCTGCTCCTCGATGCCCTCCCGGGCGATGACCTCGACGGGTACCTCCAGTCGCTCGGCGACGTTCTGGACGGCGTAGTCGTCGGTGACGAGTGTCCCGTCGAGCTCGAACGCCGCCGCCAGCAGGCGCACGTCGGTCCGCGATAGCTCGCCGTCGTCGCCGGACTCCTTCGCCGCGCGCCGGATGCGCTCGACCGTCTCGTCGCTCGGGATGTGGATGTGCATCCCCGAGCCCTCCATGGCGTCGTACCGGTAGGCGCTCTCGTCCTCGAGCTCCTCGCGCACCATGGGGATGGTGGCGACGCGCTCGTCGGTGGCGTACTCCCGGATGAACGCCGACGCGTCGAGAACGTACATCACCGCTCGACGACGATGTAGTCCTTCACGGCCTGCACGCGACGCACCGGCACCCGGTAGCGGCCGTCCTCGTCCGCGCCGAAGTCGAAGTTCCGGTCGCGGGTGTCCTCGTCGGGGTCGACCACGAGGTCGCCGATGGCCCCCGACTTGGCGTCGATGGTGATGTTGTAGAGGACGCCGATGTCGACCCCGTCGGAGCCCATCACGGCCTTCCCCGAGAGGTTCTTGGCGAGTATGTCTGGCATTATCCGGCCACTACCCGGGGCTATTATTTAAACGCCACGGGCGGACGGCAGCGGGGTCGCTGGGGGTGGTATCGCCGGGGAGTGCTGTGGCTTGCGACGCTATCGTCGCGGACGCTGTCGCTTCGCAGGGCGTCGCTTCGCGGGCCATCGCGCCGTGGACGCTACCCTCCGCGCCGCTCGACGGTCACCGAGACGCGGTAGCCGGCCCACCACGCCTCCGCGCCGGCCCAGCAGGCGGCCACCCCGGCGAGCCCCGCGAGGAGCACCACGTCGGCGAACGACATCCACCGCGGCGCGACGGCGAGCGCCCCGTGGCGCACCCGCGGCGGGACGACGGAGAGCGCGGACTGTCCGTCGCCACTCGCGCCCGCACGACCACTCGCGCTCGCGTCGCCGCTCGCGCTCGCGCCGCCCGCGCTCCCGTCCCCGTCCGCCCCGACCGACCGCAGCCCCGTCCGCGCGGCGGCGGCCCCGCCGCCGCTCTCGGGCGGCGTCGAGAGGCGCTCGGCCTCGTAGGCCGACGCGACGTCCATCGACCACACCACGTCGCCGTCGGGAGCCACCTCGAGGATGCGGCCGCCGTGGGTGTCCGTGACCAGCGTGTTCCCGTCCGGCAGGCGGTCGGCGTCCCGCGGCCACGAGAGGCGGTCGTCGCGCCACGCCCACGTGCGGGTCCAGCCGTCGCCCGTCCACGCGTACTCGACGACGCGGTCGTTCCCGCTGTCGGCGACGAGGACGGCGGGCCCGCCCCGGTCGGCGGGGAGGTAGTCGGGGTTGTGCTGCTCGTAGAGGACGGCGTGGTCGCCGCCGAGGGTGCGGCCGGCGACCACGTCGCCCGACCGCCGGACGAAGACCACGCGGTCCTGGTTCCGGAGGCTCGCCATCACCGTGGTCCCGTTGACCACCGCCACGTCGTTCAGGTGCGTCCAGTCGCCCGGGTACGGGCCGCCGCTTTCCGGCGGGAACGCCGACTCGGCCCGCCAGACCCACTCCGTCGCCCCGGTCGAGGCGTTGACCTGCACGACCCGATCCTCGGCCATGTCGGCGACGAGGAACGAGTGTCGCCGGACCGGGTCGGCGTCGTGCCACTCGGCGGCGTGGTACCGCGGTCCCAGCCGCGAGAACAGCACGGTGGTCTCGCCGGTCGCGAGGTCGAGGCGCTCTATCACCTGCCGGATGCACGTCCGCGCGCACCCCGGGCGGTCGACGCGGTCGGTCGCGGTGTAGACGACCACCCCGGGAGCCACCTCGTCGACGTCCCAGTAGCCGTCGTGGGCGTCGTCGTAGTACCGGAGGCGACCCGACGGCCCAACGACCTGGATGCTCCCGTGGCCGACCTGCTGGCGCGTGTAGACCGTGCTGCCGTTGGCCGGCGGCGCGACCGGGGCCCGCTCGCCGGGCGGCTGCTCGGCGGCGCGCTGGACGGGCGCGCCAGCGTCGGTCACCGCGTGGGCGTTAGTGAGCGCGAACGCGCCGACGCCGGCGAGCAGCACCGCGGTCGCGAGGACTCTGACGGCGGTCCGCGTCGGAACGGCGTCGAGGGACGGCCGGACCCCGTCGAGCGAGGGTGGAGACGTCCTGGGTAGCCAATCCGGTCGGGACACTGCTGGTCGCGGCTGCGCGCGTGCCCGCCCTGAGTCTTTCGGCCCGCCCGGCGGTGACGTGCCACGCCGACCGACGCCGTTCCCCGCGTGACGCTGACCGCGAGTTTCACCACGTACCGCCGCGCCGCCGTGACGATGGAGTTAAATGCCGCGCGCGGTTCTCCAATAATCAAGGGACTTCTCCAGGGTGGTAGCAATGTCGGACACCGACCAACGCGCGGTCGACGCGGAGACCCTGCGGACGCCCATCGTCGCGGTGCTGGGCCACGTCGACCACGGCAAGACCAGCCTGCTCGACAAGGTGCGGGGCTCCGCCGTCACCGAGGGCGAGGCGGGAGCCATCACCCAGCACATCGGCGCGACCGCCGTCCCGCTCGGCGTCATCTCCTCCATCGCCGGCGACCTCGTCGACCCCGACGACTTCGACCTGCCCGGCCTGCTGTTC
>CAZPIG010000097.1:0-8967 GCA_964586205.1 uncultured Halobacteriales archaeon
CTCGTCGTCGCGGTGGACCTCGCCCTCCCACCGGTAGACCGACTGGCAGTCGAGGCGGTTCACGCAGGCGGCCAGCCGCTCCTCGACGAGGAGGTCCGCCAGCTCGGCGGCTCCCTTCGGGGGATGGGTCACGTACACCGTCGGCATGGGGTTCCGTAGGTCGGCTACTCCCAAAAGGGCCGGCTGTCACGACCGTCACCGCGTGGTTGCTTGCGGGCCGCGGTTCGCTGGCGACCGCCGCACCCGCGTTCAGGCGTCTTCCACGGGCGTGAAGCTGCCCGTCACGTCCCACTCGTGGACGCAGAACACCCGCCCCACTCGGCGGTCGCCGTCGTCGGTCGCCACCTGCCAGCAGCCCGCCGCCTCGCTCCAGACCTCGCGGCGGCCGCACCGCTCGCAGGTGCGCTCGCGCGGCGCGCGGAGGCCGTCGTCCATGCACGGGGGACGGGGCGCGCGAACCTCAATCCTTCGCCGGAGCGGAAGCCGTCGCTGGAACGAAGTGACCGCCGCGCGAACGGCCACCATGGTCCGACGCCGACCGACCGCTGCGCCGAGACGCCGACGGCTCCTGCGCGCCGGAGCGGCCGCGCTGGCGACGGGGCTGGCGGGCTGTCCGGGCGGCGGGACGACGCCGGAGGAGTCCCCGTCCGCAGGCCAGTCGCCGGACGACTCGCTGACGGTCACCTCCTCGGCGTTCGAGGCGGGCGACACCATCCCGACGCGATACACCTGCGACGGGGAGAACGTCTCGCCGCCGTTGACGGTGGCGAACGTTCCGGAGGGGGCAGGCTCGCTCGCAGTAATCGTCGACGACCCCGACGCGCCGGGCGGCACCTTCGTCCACTGGCTGCTCTGGAACGTCCCGCCCGACCGCACCCAGCTACCGGCGGGCGTGACCCGCGGGGAGACCGTGGCCGACCTCGGCGGGGCCCGCCAGGGCGAGAACGACGCGAACAGGGTCGGCTACAGCGGGCCGTGTCCGCCGACGGCCGACGACGCCCACACCTACCGCTTCACGGCCTACGCCGTCGAGGGGACGCTGGACCTCCAGGCGGGCGCGGACCGGGCGGCCCTTGCCGACGCGCTCGACGGCCGGACGCTCACCTCGGAGCGGCTGACCGGAGAATTCGACCGGTAGCGGAGAGTACGGCCGGTGGTGGGGACGGCAGCGACCAGTAGCGGGGACGGACAGCGACCGGTGGCGAAGGCTCGTAGCGACAGCTATCGGAGGCGACCAGCGACCGGTAGCGACAAGTCCGGGGGCGTCCACCGTCCAGCCATGATAAAGATGGTGCAGCTACTCGTCCGCGAGGACGGGCTCAGCCACGAGGAGTTCGCCGAGCGCTGGCAGGGCGACCACGCCGACCTCGCGAAGGACCTGCCCGGACTCGTGAAGTACGTCACGAGCGTGCCGCGGGACCCAGAGCGGACCGACTACGACGGCGTCCTCGAGCTCTACTTCGAGGACACCGGGGCGCTAGCGGCCGCCTTCGACTCGGAGGTCGGCGAAGAGGTCCAGGCCGACGCCGCGGAGTTCATCGACTTCGAGGCGGGCGAGCGGCTGGTCGTCGAGGAGACGGTGCAACTGGACGAGACGGAATGAGGACCAGCGAGCGCGTCGTCGAGACCCTCGAGAACGTCGGCGTCGAGTACGTCTTCGGCTACCCCGGCGGCCGGGTCATCGAGGTGTTCGAGGCGCTCGCGGACTCGCCCGTCTCGGTCGTCCGGCCCCGCGACGAGCGCGAGGCCAGCGTCATGGCCGAGGCGTACGGCCGCATCACCGGCCGGCCCGCCGTCCTCGCCGGCCAGGGCCCGTGGATCGGCAGCCTCGGGGCCATCGGCCAGATGGAGGCCCGTCTCGGGTCGTCGCCGATGGTCGTGCTGACGGAGGCCTCCGAGCGCGGCGAGTACTCGACGCTCGCGCCCTACCAGCAGTCCCGCGGGGACTACGGCGGCCTCGAGCTCCCGAAGATACTCGACGCCGTGACCAAGGAGCACTGGTTCCCCCGGACGCCCGCCGAGACGGTCCGGAGCGTCCAGTTGGCGTTCAAGCACGCCGTCGCGGGCCGGCCGGGCCCCACCGCGGTCATCCTCGACGGCGACGCGGTGACCGGCGAGGTCCCCGAGGACCCGGTCCCGCCGCTCTGGGGCGACCGCGAGCAGGTCCGGACGTGGGACGCGCGGCCGACGGCGGGCGACGTCGCGGCCGCGGCCGACGCGCTCGCCGCGGCCGACCGCCCCGTCGTGCTCGCCGGCAACGGCGTCCACGCCGCGGCCGCGTACGACGAACTGGTCGCGGCGGCGGAGGCGTACGGCGCGGCCGTCGCCACCTCGTACCTCGGGAAGTCGACCATCCCCGAGACCCACGACCTCGCCGCGGGGGTCGTCGGCTCGTTCGGCCACGAGGGGGCGAACCGCGTCGTCTCGGAGGCCGACGTCCTGCTCGTGGTTGGCTGCCGGCTGAACCCCATGGACACGAACTGGCAGGCGGCGTCGTTCGTCCGGCCCGACGAGCAGACCATCCTCCACGCGGACGTGGACGCGCGCAACGCGGGCTGGGTCTACCCCGCCGACGTGGGGCTGGTCGGCGACGCGGCCGAGAGCTTGACCGCCCTCGCGGAAGCTGCATCCACTGCCACCGACGCCGCACCGGACGACACCGAGGACGGCTGGCCGCTGGAGCGCGCCGCCGAGGCCCGCGGCGACTTCTCCGCTCCGGCGTGCGACAGCGACGCCATCCCCATCAAACCCCAGCGCGCCGCGAAGGCCGTCGAGTCCGTCGTCGACGCGGACACCGTGGTCACCGCCGACTCCGGGAACAACCGCTTCTGGCTGCTGAACTACCTCCGGACGCCGGCCGTCGGCACGTACTACGGCAGCGGCGGCGTCGGCGGGATGGGCTGGGCCGCCCCGGCCGCGGTGACGGCGGCGCTGCTCGGCCGCGACGCCGTGGCCGTCGCGGGCGACGGCGGCTTCGCCATGACGATGACCGCCGTCGAGACGGCCGTCCAGCGGGGCGTCGCGCCGGCGTTCGTGGTGCTCAACGACACCAGCCTCGGGATGGTCCGCCAGATGGACGACTCGATTCCGGGCGTGGAGTTTCACGACACCGACTTCGTGGCTGCCGCGGAGGCCATGGGCGCGCAGGGGACGCGCGTGGTCGAGCCCGACGACTTAGAGCCCGCGCTCGCGGACGCGAAAGCCGCCGACGAGCCGACGGTGGTGGACGTGCGCGTCGACCGCGCCGAGGAGATGGCCGACCAGCTACAGTCGTCGTTCTACGCCGCGGTCGGCGGGCTGCACGAGTAGCTGGCGCTCGCAGTCGCAGGGCCGTTCGGTTTCTCGCTACCGGAGCGACCGCGGCAGCAGGCGCTTGAACGACCACACGAGCCCAGTGGCCATCCCCGAGAGGCGGCGGGCGACGTCCGGCGAGGCGTCGGGATTCTCCGCTGGCTCGAACCCCGCGAGGTCGTCGGCCGGCACCTGCACGACGCGGCCCTCGACGACGCGCCGGCCGTCGGCATCTGCGACCCGCAGCAGCGTCGCGCCGTCCTCCCGGACGCCGACGACGCGGTAGACGCCGCCGGGGATGTCGCCGCTGTCGGTCGCCCCGGCGTCGTCGCTATCGGGCGCGCGCAGGTGGTCGTATGGCTCGACGTTCATGCTCGAAGCGCGGGCCGGAGCGCCCGTAGGTGTTGGGGTTGGAGGTGAGAAAGCGTGTCAACGTTAGCTTCGACAAGTGCGCCAAACTATCGTCGGGCGGGACTGAAAGGGGCCGGGCGCTCGATCCTCCCCCGGCGAAGCAAGCACTGGAGGCGAGCGACCGGAGGGAGCGAGCCGAAGCGCGCAGCGAGCCGCGGGTGGTCGAGCGCCCGGGGGCTTTCGAGGACTGGTTTATCGGGGCGTCGTGATAAACAGTGTCCTCGAAAGCCCCGACGTTCTCGGCTCCCGGGGCTCGTTGCGCTCCTCACTCCAGTCGCTTCGCTCCTTCCGTTGCGGTGCTTACGTCGCCCGGGTTCGCCGAGAACGTCGCCCCTTTCAGTCCCGCCCGACGGTGGATTGTGGAGGTGGCCGCCGGCGACGTTGGCACACCCGCACGTGAGTGCAGTAACGGAGTATCGGAGAACGGATTCCGACGCCCCCGACCGACCTCAGGGCAGCGACCGGAGGTAGCCGCCGGTCCCGAGCGCGACGACGCCGCCCAGCGCCGCGAGAAAGCGCCCGAGCACCGGCGGCGAGGTCCGCGGCGGCGCGCCGGTCCGGGCCTCCATCGCGTCGTAGCGGGCTATCTGGCGGCGGAGCTCCTCGACGGTCACGTTCGTCCCGTTCCGGCGCTCCTCGTAGCGCTGCTGGAGGAACTCGGCTGCCTCCAACTGTTCGTCGGGTGGCGGGAGGTCGGCGTCCGGGGGTCGCTCGACGACGACCATCTCCAGACGCCGCCGCTCGACGCGGCGCTCGGCGTCGGCCAGGTCGGCGTCGGTGGGGTAGTCGAACTCGTCGGCCCCGGTCCCCACCGGGACGGTGTACTCGCCGTCGTTGCGCAGCGTCCGGACGTACAACTGCTGGCCCCGCTCGGAGAGGTTCCCGTAGCTGACGACCGTGTACCCCTGTCGCTCCATCTCGGCTATCTGCGACGCGTTCGCCTCGATGCCGGGCCTCGTGTCGTGGACCAGCACTGGCTGGACGGGGACGAGCGCGGGGCCGACCAGCAGCGCGACACCGAGGACGACGAGTCCAGCGGAGAGGGCGTCGCGGCGGGTCATTCCAGATCGGCCCCCCGGAAGCGCAGGTAGCCGACGGCGACCGGCACCACCAGCCACGCCGCGAGGACGACCAGCGAGAACTCGTCGGTGAGGTAGAGGGGCAGGTCGCCCGCGGACTCGGGCCGGCGGAACACCTCGGCGTGCTGGGCCTGCGGGAAGGCGAGGTTCGTCGCCTTCCGGTAGGCGACGTACGGGCTGCCGTGGGAGACGGCGGCGTAGAGGTCCGGGTTCGGGTCGAGCCCGAGGATGGCGGTGTAGAGCCACCGGACGATAGCCGTGATGCGGACGGCCGGGACGACGAACAGTATCACGAGCACGAAGTACGACCCCACCGCGGCCGCGATGGCGCGGCTCCGGGCCGCGACCGCGCCCGAGAGCGCGACGGCGACGCCGACGAACACCGAACCGTACAGGAGCGTCACGGCGAGCAGCCCGACGAGGGCCCCGAGCGGCAGGGCCCCGTGCCGCGCGACCGCCACGCACGTCGCCGCCGCGAGCACGAAGCAGACGCCGCCACCGACGACGGTCAGCCGGCTGGCGAGTTTGCCGAGGAACACGTCGCGGCGCGTGGTCGGGACGCTCAGGAGGAACTTGATGGCCCCGCTCTCGCGCGCGCCGGCGATGGCCATGTAGCTGACCACCAGCGCGACGATGGGTACCAGCAGCGCCAGCACGAGCGACAGCGTGCTCAGGAGCTCCAGGACCGACTCCCGCGGCGGGGTCCGGAAGGGGTCGACGGCGAACGCGATGGCGGCGAACAGCGCCGCGAACAGCGTCCCGGCGGCCCAGAGCGCGCGCGAGCGGGTGGTGGTCGCGAAGTCCCGGGCCGCGACGGCGCGGACGCTCACTGCGACCCCTCCCGCGATGTGGGGTCCGCGGGCGTGGCGGCGTCCGCCAGCGTGGGAGTGTCCCCGGACGCGGTGGCGTCGGGACCATCGCCGTCGCCACCGACGCCGTCGCCGTTCCCGGTCAGCTCGCCGAACAGCGACTCCAGGGAGACGCTCTCGGAGACGACGTCGACGACCTCCGCCCGTCCGGCGACGTGGGTGACCACGTCGACCTTCGCGGTCGGGTCGCGGCAGGTGGCCACCAGCGTCCGGTCCTCGACGGCGACGTCGACCACGCCGTCGAGCGCGCCCGCTCCCACGTCTGTGGGCGGCGTCGCACACTGCAGGCGGATGGTCGCGTGGCCGCCCACGCTGTCGCGGAGCCCGTCGATGGTGTCGACCGCGACCAGCCGGCCCTCGTTCATGACGCCGACGCGGTCGCAGACCGCCTCGACCTGCGAGAGGATGTGGCTGGAGAAGAAGACGGTGGTCCCGTCGGCCGCCCGCTCGCGGACTATCTCCCGCATCTGCCTGATGCCGTTCGGGTCCAGTCCAGTCGAGGGTTCGTCGAGGACGAGCAAGTCCGGGTCACCCGCAAGCGCCATGGCGAACGCCAGTCGCTGTTGCATCCCCTTCGAGTAGCCGCCCGCCACCCGGTCGGCGGCGTCGGCGAGGCCGACGAGCTCGAGGAGGTCGTCGGGGTCGTCGTCAGCGTCCTTCGTCCGGACCGCCCACTCGACGTGCTCGCGGCCGAGCAGCGCGTCGCCGAAGCCGTACCCCTCGGGGAGCACGCCGACGCGCTCGCGGACGGCGGCCGGGTCCGCCTGCACGTCGGTCCCGAACACCTCGACGGAGCCGCCGGTGGGACGGATGAAGTCCAGCAGGAGGTTGATGGTCGTCGACTTGCCAGCGCCGTTGGGGCCGAGGAAGCCGAACACCTCGCCGCGCTCGACGACGAGGTCCAGGTCCTCGACGGCGACGACGTCGCCGAACCGTTTGGTGAGCCCGCGGGTCTCGATGGAGGGCATTCGTCTGGATGCGCACCCGTGACGAGGATAAGCCTTCTGAAGGGACAAGGAGGGGTCGTAGTGTCGACTCCGGCGTCACCGGCCCCTCTGCTGGCCTCCGGCCCGAATCGTTCGGACCGGTCCAGTCACCTCACTCCGGCCTGGCAGTCGCTTCACTCCGGTCTGGCAGTCGCCTCACTCCGGGCCGGAACCGTTGCGAGCGCGCCCGCTCCAGCAAGAAGGTCGAAAGGGACAGCGATTAGTCCGCCCCGCCGCTTGCCCTTCCCATGGAGACCACCGACGCCTTCGCGGGGCTGTCCTGCTTCGACTGCGGGGCCACTTTCGACGCGACCGAGGCGACCCACAGGTGCCCGGACTGCGACGGCATCCTCGACCCCCAGTACGACCTCGAAAGAGTGGACCGGGCGGCGATACGGGACGACCCCCGCGACTCGATGTGGCGCTTCGACGCCGTCCTCCCGTTCGCCGAAGACCGGGCCGTCACGATGGACGAGGGCGGAACGGCGCTGGTCGACTGCCCCGCGCTCGCCGAGGAGATGGGCGTCGGGCGCGTGCTGCTGAAGGACGAGGGCCGCAACCCCACGGGGACCTTCAAGGACCGCGGCCAGTCCGTCGCCGTGACCGCGGCCCGCGAGCACGGGGCGAGCGACGTGGTGCTCGCGTCGGCCGGCAACGCCGGCCAGGCGGCGGCCGCCTACGCCGCGCGCGCGGGCCTCGACGCGCACGTGTTCCTGCCGTCGCGCGCGGGCTTCACCAACAAGGCGACGACGAACGTCCACGGCGCGGACCTGACCGTCGTGGGCGGGGGCATCGGCGACGCCGGCGCGGCCTTCGAGGACGCGGTGGCCGACCACCCCGACTGGTACCCGCTCCAGACGTTCGTGACGCCGTACCGCCACGACGGCAAGAAGACGATGCTGTACGAGATAGCGGCGGCGATGGACTGGTCGGTCCCCGACGCCGTCGTCTACCCGACCGGCGGCGGCGTCGGCATCGTGGGGATGCACAAGGCGGCCCGCGAGATGCGCGCCCTCGGGCTGACCGGGGCGTCGCCGGCCCTCTACGCCGCCCAGTCGACCGGCTGTGCGCCCATCGTCGAGGCCGTCGAGTCCGGCCGCGACGTCCACGAGGTCTGGGAGACGCCCGACACCATCTGCGGCGGCATCGAGATACCGGACCCCGGCGCGAGCGACCGCATCCTCGACGCCCTGCGCGACACCGGCGGCGGCGCGGTGGCCACCGACGACGAGGACGTCCTCGACGCCGCGGTCGCCGTGGCCCAGAAGGAGGGCCTCGAGGTCGGCGCGACGGCCGGCGCGGCCGCCAGCGGCGCGTGGGAGCTATCCCGGCGCGGCGAGTTCGGCCCCGACGACACCGTCGTGATACTGAGCACGGGCGCGGGCAACAAGTCCGCGGACGTGCTCCGCAGCCACCTGATGGGCAAGGGCGTCTGAGCGTGCGAGGGCGTCCTCGATGCCCTTTCGTCATGCTTGATACTATATGAAGTTACTAATAATGGTGTTAGATATTGTCCCCGACCGCAACCCCTTCGACACGACAAATATAAGAGTTAGACGTGTCTAAACCCGCCTAGATGCTCAGCGACGTGATGGAGGACTACCTGAAAGCCATCTACCGCCTCCAGCGGGAGCAGGGGACGCCCGTCACCACGTCGGCCATCGCGGACTACCTCGACGTTACGCCCCCGACCGTGACCAGCATGGTCGAGAAGCTGGCCGACCGCGAGCTGGTCGACCGCGAGAAGTACCACGGCGTCGAGCTCACCCAGGAGGGCCAGACGGTCGCGCTGGAGGTCCTCCGCCACCACAGGCTCCTGGAGTCGTACCTCACCGAGCACCTCGACTACGACTGGAGCGACGTCCACGAGGAGGCCGACACCCTAGAGCACCACATCAGCGAGGAGTTCGAGCGCCGGGTCGCGGAGGTGCTCGACGACCCCACCGTCGACCCTCACGGCGACCCCATCCCCGACGCGAACTTGGAGCCCCTCGAGGACGACTCGACCTCGCGGCTGAGCGACTGCAGCGAGGGCAGCGTCGTGGAAGTCGCGCGCGTCAGCGACCGCGACGAGGAGGAGCTGGCCTACCTCGCGGCCGCGGGCATCGAGCCGGGCACCGAGCTGACCGTGGTCGACGTCGCGCCGTTCGGGATGGTGACCGTCGACCACGCGGGCGACGAGCAGAGCCTCCCCGAGTCAGTGGCCCGCTCGATACACGTGCGCGGCAGCGAGCGCGAGGTCCGAACGGAGTGAGGGCCTCGGGAGGGCGAACGGCGAGCGCGAGGTCCGAGCGGAGCGAGGACCTCGAAAGCGCGCCGTGAGCGGAAGCG
>CAZPIG010000098.1:0-8959 GCA_964586205.1 uncultured Halobacteriales archaeon
TTCACCAACGGCGTCGAGTGGCTCGGCCACCGCCTCGGCGTCAGCGAGAGCGCGACGGGCAGCATCCTCGCCGCCGTCGGGACGGCGCTGCCGGAGACGATGATTCCGGTCATCGCGATAATCGGCGGCGTGCTGAGCGGCGACACGTCCTCGGCCGACGAGGTGGGCGTCGGGGCCATCCTCGGCGCGCCGTTCATGCTCGCGACCATCGCGATGTTCCTCATCGGGGTCAGCGTCCTCTACTTCGCCAGCCGCCGGGCCTACGACGGCGAGTTCCACTTCAACGAGGTCTCGACGCGGCGGGACCTGAGCTTCTTCCTCGTCGGCTACACCCTCGCCTTCCTCGCCGCGCTGGTGCCGAGTCGCGCGGTCGCGCTCGGCATCGGCGTCCTGCTGGTGGTGCTGTACGTCGTCTACCTCTACCGGTCGCTGAAGAGCGGCGAGCTAGTCGAGACCGAGGACCTCGACGAGCTACGTCTCGGGCTGCTCGTCGAGGAGGGCGTCGGCCCCGTCCCCGGCGTCGCGCCCGACGGCGGCCACGCCGAGAACCCCAACAGGTGGCTCGTGGTCGCCCAGACCGCGTTCGCGCTGGGGCTCATCATCGGCGGCGCGCACCTGTTCGTCGGCGAGGTGGAGTTCTTCTCCCAGAACGTCCTGAACATCCCGACGGCGGTCGTCGCGCTGCTGCTCGCGCCGCTGGCGACGGAGCTACCGGAGAAGTTCAACAGCGTCATCTGGATCTCCCGGGACAAGGACACCCTCGCCATCGGGAACATCACGGGCGCGATGGCGTTCCAGGGGACGCTGCCGGTCACGCTGGGCATCTTCTTCACCTCGTGGAACCTCTCGCTGCAGTGGGGCACCACGGGATTCCTGAACGGCTTCTCCGCCGTGCTGGCCATCGTCAGCGGCGGCCTGCTGTACCTGCGGGCGCGGTCGGTCGACGAGGGGAACATGAACCCCCGGCCGTTCCTCGTCGGGGGGCTGTTCTACCTGCTGTTCATCGTCATCGTCGTCTACCACGTGGTCGTCCTGAACGTGACCGCGGTGGGCGGACACTGAGCGGTCGCGGTCCCTCGGCGTCCGCGACCGGACCGCCGGCGCGACCCGACGACGCACCTCGCTCCACGGCCGCGACAGAGCCTTTTTCTACGGGGACCGGCTACGACCGGCCGTGAAGGAGTACGAGCGCAAACAGCTGCTCGAACGCGTCGAGCGCGAGGGCTCCACCGTCGGGGCCGACATCCCCGAGCGTATCACGGTCCAGGGGGAGCCGGTGGACCTCCGGGCGTTCGTCTTCGAGGTCAAGCGCCGCGAGACGGTGCCGGAGAGCGAGCGCGACCGCGTCGAGCGAGCGAAGCGGAACCTCCGCCGCGAGCGCCTCCAGCGCAAGCAGCGCCTCGAATCGGCCGACCTATCCCGCGAGGAGGGCGAGACGCTCGTCGAGGCCATCGTCGGCATCGACCGGGCGCTGAACGCCCTCGAGAACCTCGGCACGACGGACCTCGAGGCCGAGGCGGAGGCACAGTCGGCACGGGACGACCAGCGCTGGATGAACTTCCTGCAGCAGGTGCTGGGCAACGACGAAGGCGGTCGGCGGAGCCCCCTATGACGGGCAACGACGAGGTGGCCCGGCTGTTCGAGGAGTTCGCCGACCGCCTCGAGGCGACCGGCGTCGACTACAAGCCCCGGGCCTACCGGCGGGCCGCCGAGAACGTCCGAGCACACGACGAGCCGGTCGCCGAGCTAGCCGCCGAGGGCCCCGCGGCCGTCCAGGCCATCGACGGCGTCGGGGACGCGCTGGCGGAGAAGGTCGTCGAGTACGTCGAGACTGGCGAGATAGCCGCCCTCGCGGAGCTCCGCACGGAGTTCCCCGTCGACGTCGACGCCCTGACGACGGTCGAGGGGCTCGGCCCGAAGCGCGTCGGCGCGCTGTACGACGCCCTCGGCGTCGAGACGCTGGACGACCTCGCGGCGGCCGCGGAGGCGGGACGCATCCGCGAGGTCGAGGGGTTCGGCCCCAAGACCGAGACGAAGATAGCCGAGTCGGTCGCCTTCGCCCGGCGGGCCGCCGAGCGGACGCCGCTCGGGCGGGCCCGGCCCGTCGCGCGGGCGGCCGCCGCCCGCGTCGCGGAGGGCGAGGGCGTCGAGCGCTGCGCAGTCGTCGGGTCGGTCCGCCGGTGGCGGGCCACCGTCGGCGACGCCGACGTGCTCGCGGCCGCGGCCGACCCGGAGCCCGCCGTCGAGGCCCTCGTGGGCTGGGAGCGGGCGGGCGAGCGCCTCGACTCGCCGACCGGCGCGGCGAGCGTCCGGGTCGACGGCGTCCGGGTGGACCTCCGGGTCGCCCGTCCGGCCGAGTTCGGGGCCGCCCGCCAGTACTTCACCGGCAGCGAGGCCCACAACGCCGGCCTCCGGGAGCGCGCCGCCGAGCGCGACCTGAAGCTCAACGAGTGTGGCGTCTTCGACATCAGCGGCGTGCCGTTCGCCGACGCCGACCAGCGCGCCGGCGAGCGCGTCGCCGGCGAGCGCGAGGCCGGCACCTACGACGCGCTCGGACTGGCCCCCATCCCCCCGGAGCTACGCGAGGCGGAGGGCGAGATAGAGCGCGCGGCCGCCGGCGCGCTGCCCGACCTCGTGGCCGTCGACGACGTGCGCGGCGACCTGCACGTCCACACCGCGTGGTCCGACGGCGACGCCACCGTCGCGGAGATGGTCGCCGGCGCGGCCGACGCCGGCCACGACTACGTCGCCATCTCCGACCACGCGACCGGGCCGGGCGTCGTCGGCGGGATGGGCCTGACCGACGACGACCTGCGCGACCAGATGGGCGTCGTCGAGGACCTCCGGAGCGACGCGGACGTGGCGGTGCTGACGGGCGTCGAGGCCAACGTCGACGCCGACGGCGACCTCTCGGTCGGCGACGACGTGCTGGCCGAGCTAGACGTGGTCGTCGCCTCGCCCCACAGCGCGCTCGACCAGGACCGCGAGGCGGCGACCCGGCGGCTCGTCCGCGCGGTCGAACACCCCGCGGTCGACGTGCTCGGCCACCCGACCGGTCGCCGGCTTGGCCGGCGGCCCGGCCTCGACGTGGACGCGAGTCGCGTCGCCGCCGCGGCCCGCGACGCGGGGACGGCGCTGGAGGTCAACGCCAGCCCGAGCCGGCTGGACCTGCGCGACGAGCACGTCCGGACCGCGGTCGAGGCCGGGGCCCGCGTGGTCGTCAACACCGACGCCCACCGCCCCGAGGAGTTCGGGCAGGTCCGGTACGGCGTCCACACCGCCCGCCGCGGCTGGGCCGAGACGGCGCACGTCCTGAACACGCTGCCGGTCGAGGACCTGCGGGCGTTCCTGCACTGATGGGCGACGGAAACGGGGAGGACGGAGCCCGCTTCGATGCCGCGGACGGCGACGCAGGACGCGACGAGGGCGAGACCGCCGCCGACCGTCCCCGCCTCCTCCTCGACGCGATGTTGGGCAGCCTCGCCACCTACTTGCGGATGTGTGGCTACGACGCCGCGTACGCGCTGGACCGCGGCGTCGAGGCCGACGACCGGCTGGCCGCGCTCGCTCGGGCGGAGGGTCGGACGCTCCTGACCCGCGACGCCGCCCTCGCGGCCCGGGTCGCGGACAGCGTGCTGCTGGAGGAGCGGGACGTGACCGACCAGCTACGGGAGCTCCGGGCCGCGGGCTTCGACCTCTCGCTGTCGGAGCCGCGCCGGTGCTCGTCGTGCAACGGACGACTGGAGCGGGTGGATTCGGATTCCGGCGAGGGGCCGGCCGAGGGTCCGAATCCGGACGAGCAGCCCGTCTGGCGGTGCGTGGACTGCGGGCAGTTCTTCTGGAAGGGGAGTCACTGGGACGACGTCCGGGAGCGTCTGGAGGGGTTGTAGGAGGGCGTCGGGGCCATCGGTCGGTGTGCGGGCGGGTAGGGTGGGGTCGGTCGGCGGTGCGGTGGCGGTTCCTGGTGGCTCGGTTCGGGTGCGGCGGTCGGCGGTGTGGTGGCGGTGGCGGTTTCGTGGTGGTTCGTTTCCGCGGAGCGGTCGGCGGTGCGGTGGCGGTTCAGTGTGCCTCGACTCGGGCGAGGTCGATGGAGTGGCGGGCGGACGTGGTTCCAGAGGCGTCGGACCAGCGGGTCCCTCCGATGGGGCGGTGTCAGCCCCGTCCTCTCGTGGGTAGCTCCCGAGCGGGCGCTGTCCAACCACGGCGTTGCTGTCCGGTCGAGCTACGACGGACTGTCCCCTCGTCGCGACCGCTGCTACGACCGCCGGAGTCGAGCCATCGTGGACCGCCACTGCACCGCCGACCACTCCGCTGCGGTCGAGCCACACTGAAACCGCACCACGACCGCTACGGCCGGAATCGAGCCATCCTGAACCGCCCCGCCACCCCAACCATCGCCGCGACGCCCACCCACCACACGCACTCTTTAGTCACCGCCCGCCGTCCCCCGGCACATGCACGAGGAACTGGAGACCGTCGTCGTCGAGTTCGACGAGGACAGCGGCGTCGGCCGTCTCACGATGAACCGCCCAGAGAAGCTGAACGCCATGAACCTCCAGATGCGCGCGGACCTCGCCGCGGGGCTCGAACGCATCGGGGAGTTCGACGACGAGGCCGACGGCGTCGCGGTCCGCGTCGTCGTCCTCGAAGGCGCGGGCGACTCCTTCTGCGCGGGCGCGGACGCCACCGAGTTCTCCGGGGGCGGCGGCCCGTCGCTTTCCACCCGCGGCTTCCGCGACGAGATGGAGGAATTCCCCGCGCCCATCGTCGCGAAGATACGCGGCTACTGCCTCGGCGGCGGCTTCGAGACGGCGCTGGCGTGCGACCTCCGGCTGGCCGCCGAGGACGCGAGCGTCGGCTTCCCCGAGGTGGACCTCGGCCTCCTACCTGGCGCGGGCGGCGTCCACTACGTGGCCGAGCTGGCGAACTCCACCGTGGCGAAGGAGCTGGCGATGACCGGCGACCACGTCCCCGCCAAGCGCGCCCGCGAACTGGGGCTGGTCAATCGAGTCTACGGGGACGAGGAGTTCGACGAGGCCGTCGAGGAGTTCGTAGAGGAGTTGGCGGGGCAGGCCCCGCTCGCGGTCCGGGCCATCAAGGACACGGGCACCCGGTCGCGGGACGTGGACATCAGTCAGGGCGTGGCCTACGACCGCCGGACGTTCTCGGTGCTGCTCGATACGGAGGACCACGAGGAGGGCGCGCGGGCGTTCGCGGACGACGAGTACGAACCGGAGTTCGAGGGGAAGTAGACCCAGAAAAACCGGGCTTCCGGAAGCCTCCCTCGGCTCACTCCCCCACGTACTCCAGCAGGTCCCACTCCATCTGCGCGAGATCCTCGGCCGCGGGGTTGTCCTTGTTGATGCGGTACATCTGGCTGTTGCCCACGGTCCGGGTCTCGACGATCAGCTCGTACTCCAGCAGGTCGTCGACGTGCTCGTAGAAGGTGCTCCGGTCGATGCCGGCGAGGCGGGCGATTTCGGTGGCGTTGAGGTCCTGGTCGTTCTCGCCGATGAGGACTGTCAGTATCTTCACCTTCGCGTGCGGGCCGAGGGCACGGGTGAGGACCGTGTTCTCGGCGGCCGCTTCCGTCTCGTCGTCGAGGGCGGGGGAAGGCATCGACTCTCCGTAGCAGCCTCCGACACTTATGCCTGTCGGAGGAAAACAACTGCTAACGGTCTATTCGAGACTAGCTAATGGAAATATCCAACATCCGTAGATAGTTATAGCATCGGGCGGCCAGCCGGCCGTGGATGACCGAGATAGCTGATTTGCGCGTGAAGATCGTACGGCAGCTAGTCCGCAAGCGGGTCGCCGGGAGTCACAAGAAGCAGGTCGATACCGTGAAGAACTGGTTCCCCAGCAGCGACCAGGGCCGAGTGGAGGAGTTGATTCGGGAGATGATTCGCGACCCTGAGGCACCGCTGGAGGGCTACGGCGGCGCTCGGGACAACGTCCGCCTGACGAGCGTGGAGGCAGCCGCCGAGTTCATCGAGCGGAACGGCGGCGACCTGCCGTGGGGGCTACGCGAAGAATGAGACGAACCGACCTCACTCCGCAAGCCGCTCCCGGAGCTTCTCGTTCACGTCCCCGGGGTCCGCGCTCCCGCCGGTCGCCTGCATCACCTGCCCGACGAGGAAGTTCAGCGCGCCGTCCTCGCCGGCGTGGTAGTCCTCGACGGCGTCGGGGTTGTCCTCGATGGCCCGCTCGACCGCCTGCTCGACCTCGTCCTCGCCGGTCTTGCCCAGCCCCTCCTCCTCGACCACGGTTTCGGGGTCGACGCCGTCGTCGAGCATCCGCCGGAGGACGACCTCCTCGGCGTTCTTGACCGTTATCTCCTCGTCGGCGACCATCTCGACCAGCCGACGGAACTCGGGGAGGCGCTCGGCGACGTCCGTGATGGCCATGTCGCGGTAGTTCAGCTCGCCGAGGAGGTTGTCGGCGACCCACGTCGCGGCGAGGTCGGGGTCGAACTCCGCGGCGAGGTCCTCGAAGAAGTCCGCGACCTGCTTCGTGGAGGTGAGCTTCGAGGCGGCCTCCTCGCCGAGGCCGTACTCCTCGCGGAAGCGCTCGCGGCGGGCGTCCGGTAGCTCCGGGATGGACAGCGCCTCGCGCCAGTCGGCCACCTCGAGCGGCGGGAGGTCGGCCTCAGGGAAGTACCGGTAGTCGGCCTCCGCCTCCTTGCTGCGCATCGACACCGTGATGCCGCGGGACTCGTCCCAGTGGCGGGTCTCGCGGGCGACCTCCCGGCCGCGCTCGACGGCGTTGCGCTGGCGGGTCACCTCGTAGGACAGCGCCTTCTCCGCGCCCTTGTGGCTGGAGATGTTCTTGACCTCGGTGCGGTTGGCCTCGGCCAGCACCTCGTCGTCGACCGCCCCGTCGGGGCCCACCTCGTCGGCGTCCACGAGGCTGACGTTCGCGTCCACGCGCAGGCTGCCGTCGCGACCGCTGTCGAAGACGCCGAGGTACTCCAGTACCTCCTCCAACTTCGCGAGGAACGCCCGGACCTCGCCCGCGTCCCGGAAGTCGGGCTCGGTGACGATCTCCAAAAGCGGCACGCCGGCGCGGTTGTAGTCCACGAGCGTGTAATCGGCCGTCTCGATGCTGCCGCCGGCGTGGCGGAGGCTGCCGGGGTCCTCCTCTAGGTGGGCGCGCTCGATGCCGACGGTCCGGCGCTCGTCGCCGACGGCGACCTCTAGGTGGCCGTCCTGGCAGATGGGGGCGTCGTACTGGGTTATCTGGAAGTTCTTCGGCAGGTCGGGGTAGTAGTAGTTCTTGCGGTGAAAGCGGGTCCGCTCGGGGACGTCGGCGTCGATGGCCTTGCCGACCTTGACGGCGGCCTCGACGGCGGCGCGGTTGAGGACGGGCAGCGCGCCCGGCAGGCCGAGGCAGACGGGGCAGGTGTGGGTGTTCGGCTCGGCGTCCGCGAGGTCCGTCGAGCAGCCGCAGAATATCTTGGTCTCGGTCTCTAGCTGGACGTGGACCTCCAGCCCGATGACGACGGCCGACTCCTCGGCGTCCTGGACCGCCTGGGCGCTCATGGGGCAGGGTTGGCCCGCCGCCCGCTAAAGGCTAACGAAGGTGGTGGGGTGAGACTGTGGCTGGATGGTGGGTCGTCACTCCTAGTTGCTCACCTTGAGCGGTCGGAAGCCCCGACGCTCTCGGCTCGGGGGCCTTGCTGCGCGCTTCGGCCGCTCCGCGGCCTGCAGTGCTTGCTGCGGCCGCCTTCGCCGAGCGCGCCGCCCCTTCCGAAGTCCCATCCACGGTGGGGGGTTAGTTGGCACTAGTACGGCGGATGGCCGGAATGCACCAGCAACCCCGACCCTCAAGATTGACAACTGCCCCCGCCCAACGGCCTATCAGATGGTCCCCGTCCCCGTCGCCGCCGGCGTCTACCTCGCCCTCGCCACTGCCGGGTTCGCCGCCGGCCGCGCGGCGACGGTGCGGGCGGCCGGCGTTTCCGACTACGCGACCCGCAACGCCCGCCGGGGCGTGGCCCTCCTCGCGTGGCTGGCCGCCACGGGGGCCAGCCTCGCGCTCGGCGTCGACGCCGCGCTCGCCGACTGGCTCCGGGCGACGCTCCCGGGACTGGGCCCGGACGTCTACCCGACGGCGGCGGCGCTCGCGCTGCTCTCGGGGCCGGTGCCGGCCGTCGCGCTGGCGACGTACCTCGGAGGCGTGCGGACGGGTGGCGGTGGTTCACTTCGGAACGCGACGGGCGCGCTCCAACGCGGAACGACGCAGTTCGCGAGCGGCTACGCCGTCGTCGCGGGTCCCGCGCTGGCGGCGCTCGCCCTCGCGCCGGCCGTCCCCGACGGCTGGTGGCTCGTCGGGGTCGTCGGCGCGACCGGCGCGGGCGTGACCGCGGCGACGCCGTTCGTGGTCCGGCGGCTCGGCCCCACGCGCCCGCTGACCGACGACGAGCGGGCCCGCCTCGGCGTCGGCGAGGACGTCCCCGTCGTCGTGATGGGCGTCCGGTCGCACGTCACCGCGATGGCGGCCGGGCTGGTGCCCGGAGCCAGAGCGGTGTTCGTGACCGAGGCGCTGCTCGACCGGCTACCGCCGGCGGAGGCGGCCGCCATCGTGACCCACGAGGTGGGCCACCACCGGCGGGGTCACGTCCCGCTCCGGGTCGGCGCGGTGGCCGCGTTCGTGCTGCCGTGGCTCGGCGCGACCGCCGCGGACGTGCCGGGCGCGTTCGCGCTCGGAGCCACGCTCGCAGTGCCGTACGTGCTGGGGACGTTCGCGCTGGTGCGCCGGACGGAGTACGCCGCCGACGCCCACGCCGCGCGGGAGGTGGGTCCCGACGCGCTCGCCGGGGCGCTCCGGCGGCTCCGCGAGGAGGGGCTGCTGGCGGAGGGCAGTGGCGGTCGGCTCGGGGGGCTGCTGGCGCTGCACCCGCCGGTGGCGCGTCGCATCGAGCGCCTGGAGTCGCTGGGGGCGTCCGGTGGCGGTCCCG
>CAZPIG010000099.1:0-3167 GCA_964586205.1 uncultured Halobacteriales archaeon
CCATGCTACAGATACGCGGCGAGGCCGGTGGCACCACGCTCACCGGCACTCTCTTCGAGCGGGGCGAGCAGTCCCCCTCGTTCCAGGGCGCGCCCGACGAGGACGCGCCGTACGTCTGGATATGCGACGAGTTCTACGAGGTCGAGAGCGGCGGCACCGGCCAGACCATCGCCGGCCGCGAGGCCCGGGTGGCCTTCGAGTCGCCGATGCCGCGCGGCTTCGACACCCGCGAGGCCGCCGTCGCGGCGGCCGAGGAGCACGTCCGCACGCAGTTCGCGCGCGTCGGCGTGGACCCCGCGGACGTCGCGGTCGAGGTCGTCGACGCGGGCCCCGACGGCGCGTCCGACGCCACCGACGACGCCTCCGAGGTCGCCTCCGAGGTCGCCTCCGACGGCGCGTCCGGCGTCGCGTCCGACGACACCGACACCGCGTCCGGTGACACCGACGCCGCGTCCGGCGACACCGACGCCGCGTCCGGCGACGCGATGGAGTGACCGCGGACTCCTCGATTCGGGGGCGATCTCTCGCCGTTCCGGAACGCCGCCGCTCTCAAAAGATGTCCTCGTCCCACCGCAGGTCGTCGTAGGTCCGCGCCTGCTCCACGCCGAGCGCCTCCTCCAGACGGTCCCGCAGCGACGCCTTCTCCTCGCGGCCGATGCGCGCTAGCTGGTCGGCCTTCCGCACCGCCAGCGGCGGCCCGCGCTCGGCGGCGACCGCCGAGAGGACGTGCCGGGTCAGCCGCTCGCGCACGTCCGCGTCCTCCGTGACCGCGTACGGGGCCTCCACGCGGTAGACCACACCGTCGCGGGGGTCGAACACCGCGAAGAACGTCACCGCGTACGCCCCGGAGTCCAGCGAGCGCTCCAGCCCGAGCGCGTCCCCCGCGGCCGACAGCGGCCGGTCGACGCCGCCCCGTGAGACGAACCAGTTCGTGCACGTGAGGTGGTCGGTCGCCCGCCGCCACTCGCCGTCGACCCGCTCGCGGCGCTCCAGATTGTGCGCGAAGAAGGCCGCGTCGTCGCGCCACGGCGCGGGCCGGCCGCGGCTCCGCAGCGTCCGGGTCAGCGCCTTCCCGGCGGGGTTCTTGACGAACCCCACCAGCGGCACCTCCCGCTCGACGAAGCGCTCGACGAGCTCGAGGTAGTTCGCCAGGACCGTCTGCGGGCGCTCGTCCTCGACGAGCAGGTCCGACAGCGGCGGCTCGCGGCTCGCCCACTGCAGCATCCCCTTGGGGTACAGCGGCCCGTCGAGCACCAGCAGGTCCGAGACCTCCTCGGCGTGGTCCAGCGCGTGGCGGCTCTCGGCGAGGTACAGCGCGAGCGCGTGGACGACCCCCTCCTCGTAGCGGCTGACCCGCGGCGCGGCCAGCACCCGGCCCTGGCTGTGCCCGCCGTCCCACTCGGTCCAGCCGTCGTCGAAGTCCGCGCCCGCGTCGCTGGCGTGGACCGTCTCCACCACGGTCCGCGAGCGGTGGAGCTCGAGGTCCGACGGCGTGGCGCTCATGGCCGCCTGGGCCACGTCCACGACGAGGCCATTGCGGAAGGTGGTGGGGTTGATGGTCCCCGAGTCGAGGCCGTGGACGGTCGGGAAGGGGTCGTCCTCGAGGGCGACGGACTCCATCTCCGCCTTGCGGCGTCGGGGGCCGTCGTCGCCGAGCGGCTCGATGACCGCCACTCCCTCGTCGTCGTACAGCGGGTCGAGGAAGTCGGTCCAGACGGTCTCCGCGAAGTCCCGGTGGTCGGCCGCGTCGACGCTGCCGGACAGCCGCGCGGCTAGCTGGGCGATGCCCTCGAAGTGCACCGGGTCCAGGGTCATGCTGGTGGGGTGCGCGGGCCGGTGGCAAAAAGCCCGCCGGTGGGTCGAAACTGTCGCCACGAGCCAGCACGTCGCCGACGAATCACGACATCACCCCGACCAGCCACTGCTGCTTGATGGCGACCACGAGCACCGACGTCCCGACGCTCGCGCCGACGCCGACGAGGGCCTTGAGCACCGAGTGGAGGTTCAGCGGCCACAGCGCCATCCCGTTCAGCTCGACGAACATCGCCCGCATCGTCCGTATCTTCTCCGCCTCGACGGTGCAGTCCTCGCCGCGGCGGTGCTTCTCCCAGAAGGCCGCCTCGACGGCCTCGAACTCGTCGCGGAGGTCCTCGACCTTCCGGTCGCGGACTGCGAGCAGTCGGTTCCGCACGCCCACCACGCCGACGGTCGTCAGCCCCACCAGCCCCACCAGGCCCCCGCCGTAGAGCGCGACGACGACCCACCGGAACTGCGCCGAGGAGACGTACAGCGCGCTCGACAGCACGACGAAGTCGATGGTGACGAGGAGGAGCGCGAACGTCAGCAGCGTCACCAGCGCGTCGCCGACGGCCCGGTAGCCGCCCATCCCGTCCGGGGCCAGCACGTCCACGTCCACGATGTACTCGTTCGCGACGCGGCGGACGAGCACGAGGCCCCCGAGCAGCGGCCCGGCGAACAGCCCGTGGGCGGCCGCGTACGCGAAGGCGGTCAGCAGGTGCGGGTACACCCACGGCTCGCCCGCCGCGACCGTCGTGTTACCCCAGAGGACCGCCCCGAGGCCGAGCGTTCCGGCGACCGCCGCGCCGCCCAGCAGGACCCGCGGGTGGAACGCCCGCTGGAGCGTCCGGGTCATCTCGGCGTCTATCTCCCCGGGCGAGGGGTCGGCCTCGAGGCGGCCGCCCACCAGCGTCCCCCGGTCGGCGAGTTCGACGAGGTCGCTCCGCACCGCCGTGAGGACCTCGTGGACGCGCCGGACGAGCGGGATGGCCGCCACCAGGTACACCACGGCGGCGAAGAACTGGTAGTTGTACGGGATGGCACCGGACGGTCGTGGACCGACGGCGAGGAAGTGAACGGAGACGAGGTCCACGAGGAAGGCGACCACGGCGACGAGGACCAGGAGGCTGACGAACGAGGTCCGGTCCGGCAGGTCGAGCACCTGGTCGGGCGGGAACGGCAGCGAGCCGTCGACCGAGCGCGGCCCACCGGCGCTGCCGCCGGTGGTCGCTCCTCCCTCGTCGCTCCCGGATGGGACTGGTCCGGGCGTAGCAATGTCGGCGTCGCGGCCCGTCTTCGCTCCGTCCGCTTCGTTGGCCGTCCCCACCCCGTCGGCGTCGCGGGCCGTCTTCGCCCCGTCGGCGTCGCGG
>CAZPIG010000099.1:3267-8917 GCA_964586205.1 uncultured Halobacteriales archaeon
TCTTCGCCCCGTCGGCGTCGCGGTCCCTTCTCGCGTCCGGGTCGGGGTCGGCCATGGGAAACACGTACCTCTCGGACACTTTATTCTCTACGATTACTTCGATAGAGATATTTTCTCGCTCGGCCGGCCGTTCTCAGCGCGGCCGGGGTGGTGTACAGCCTCGTGACCGTGCCCTTCGAGCTGACCGCGGGACAGCTCGGGGACGCGGTCGGTCCGGTCGCCACCATCGGGCTGTTCGGCGCGGTCCTGCTGGCGGGGTCGCTGGCGGTGCTCGGCGTCGGGTCGCCGTTCGGGGCGTCGTCGGGAACCGCCACCCCCGCCGATTGACCCGGACGGTTCGCCAGAAGGCCCGACGATTCACTCCCGGACCAGCAGGCTCTCGCCCGTCATCTCCGCCGGCTTCTCGACGCCCAGCAGCGAGAGCAGCGTCGGGGCCACGTCGGCGAGCGCGCCGCCGTCACGAACTGTAAAACCACCATCACCGCCACCTGGCGCGAGGTAGACGAACGGCACCGGGTTCGCGGTGTGGGCGGTGTCCGGGTCGTCGGGGGTCCCCATGTCGTCGGCCGTGCCGTGGTCCGTCGTCAGCACGACGTGGGCCCCGACCGCGTCGAGCGCGTCGACGAGGCGACCTAGCTCGTGGTCCACGGCCTCGACCGCCTCGACGGCCGCCTCCATGTTGCCCGTGTGCGCGACCATGTCCGGGTTCGAGTAGTTGAGTATCAGGACGTCCGGGTCGTCAGCGTCGATGCGGTCTATCGTCCGGTCGGTCAGCGCGCGGGCGCTCATCTCGGGGCGCTCGTCGTAGGTGGGCACGTCCGGGCTGGGGACTATCTCCCGTCGCTCGCCCTCGAACGCCACCTCGCGGCCGCCGTTCAGGAAGTACGTCACGTGGGCGTACTTCTCGGACTCGGCGGCCCGGAGCTGTGTCAGCCCCTCGTCGGCGAGGACCTGCCCCAGCGTGTTCGCCAGCTCGAGAGGCGGGAAGGCGACCGGGAGGTCGAACGTCTCGTCGTACTCGGTCATCGTCACCAGCCGCACCTCCGGGGGGTCGGTGTCGAACTCCCAGACGGGGTCGATGTCCACGAGCATCCGGGTGAGCTGTCTGCTCCGGTCGCCCCGGAAGTTGAAGAACACGGCCGCGTCGCCGTCGCGGAT
Organism: uncultured Halobacteriales archaeon; assembly: GCA_964586205.1. Lineage (GTDB taxonomy): Archaea > Halobacteriota > Halobacteria > Halobacteriales > CAZPIG01 > CAZPIG01. The sequence goes on from CAZPIG010000099.1 coordinate 4,426, forward strand.
GCCGGGCTCGCCGGCGACGAGCGTGGGCTCGACGAACTCGTCGGTCACGTCGCGCGCGTAGGACTCGCGGACGGCGGCCACGGGGGAGTCGACGACGCGCTCTCCCTCCCGGTCGACGATGGCCCGGTAGGCCCGGTGGGTGCGCTCCCAGTTCTCGTCGCGGTCCATCGCGTAGTACCGGCCGACGACGGTGGCGACCCGCCCGGTGCCGCCGTGGTCCGCGACGACGTCCTCGAGCTGGCGCAGGTACTCGACGCCCCCCGTCGGCGAGGCGTCCCGGCCGTCCGTGAAGGCGTGCGTGACGGCGTCGGCGTCCCGTCGTGCGGCCGATTCGATGAGGGCGTAGAGGTGGCGCTGGTCGGAGTGAACGCCCCCGTCGCTGACGAGCCCCAGGAAGTGGACGCGCCCGCCGTGGTCGGCCGCGTACTCGAACGCGGCGTCGAGCGCGTCGTTGTCGCCGAAGGACCCGTCCGCGATGGCCTCGTCGATGCGCGTGTACGGCTGCTTTACTACCCGGCCGGCCCCGATGTTGACGTGACCGACCTCGCTGTTGCTCGCCTGGCCGTCCGGCAGTCCGACGGCCGCACCCGCCGCTGCTAGCTGTCCCGACGCCCCCGCCTCGCGATAGGCGTCGAAGTTCGGCGTGTGGGCGGCCGCCACGGCGTTGCGGTGCTCGGGGTCGTCGTCGGGACCGAGCCCCCAGCCGTCCAGAACGACGAGCGCGACCTCCATGCTATCCCGGTGGCACTCCAACGGTACCTACTCGTCGGTTCGGATGGCTAAATGCTTCGGTCCCGCCCCTCGGGTTCGACGACTGCGGCCCCGGCCCCGCCCACTGTGACCCGGCGGTCGTCCATCGAGACGAGGTTTGCGTCCATTCAGGCGATATTTCCAATAAGATTATTACCCCGTTTGCGGATAGGACTGTTCCATGGTACGGCAACGGATAGAGAACTACTGGAAGGATTACCGGGAGCGGGTCGTCGGCGGGAGCCTCCTCCTGCTCGCGCTGCTGTGGGTCTATTCGACGGTACTGACCCAGTCGCTGCCCATCGAGGCGACAATCCTCTTCGTCGTCGTCTTCGTCGGCATCTCCCTCGAGATAGCGGCCACCGACGTCGTGGACCTAAAGGAGTCCATGGGCCTCTTGGAGGAGGTCCACGAGGACACGACTCACCTGAAGGAGGAGCTAGAGGCCCCGCCCGAGATATTCCCGACGGTCGACGAGGCGAACCCGGAGTTCGACGCGGCCGTCCGCGAGCACCACCCCGACCGGGTCTACTTCCTCGAGTACAACGGCATGAAGGTCGACGACATCGTCGAGACCGCCCTCTCGCACAACTCGGAGGTCCACCTGCTGATCAAGGACCCCGCCGAGGTGATAAACAGCCGCCAGCGGAGCCACGTCACGTCCACGGTCATCAGCCTGTTCGAGCAGCAGTTCGACGAGGCCGACAACCTCGTCATCCACTTCTACGAGAAGCCGGCCTCGATGAAGATGCGGAAGGTGGACGACGCGCTGGCCTGCGTCGGGTGGTACACCTTCGAGCAGCGCCCCGGGACCACCCGGCAGAACCCCATCTGGGGCAACGACAACCCCATGGTCTTCGTCTCCAGCGACCGGAACCCCGAGCAGTTCGCCGCCGTGAACGGGTGGTGCGAGCGGATATACCACGCCCGCTGGACCTCGGGACGGACGCTCGAGCAACTCTACTACAGCGACGACTGCCCCGACCAGATAGACGCCTACGGCGGGTCCGACGAGGGCTCGAAGAACGAGTTCGAGGACTGGATAGAGCGCGTGAGCCTCGGCCCCGACGTCGACCGGGACGAGCTATTCCCAGTGTGATGAGCGACGACGGGAGGGAGACGGCTACGGCGCAGGACGACGAAGAGACGATCATGACGCGAGAAAATAACGAGGAAACGACCGCGACGCGCGGGGACGAGGCGGAGACAGCCACCGCGCGTGCCCGCGAGGTCGCCCGGACGGCCGTCGAGGCGGGCATCGACGCGGCGCGCCCCGAGCGGGCCGTCGCGGCGTCGGTGTCGCTGTCCGATTCCGTGCTCCGCGTCGCCGGCACGGCGTACGACCTCGCCGACTACGAGGAGGTGGTCGTCGTGGGCGGCGGCAAGGCCGCCGGCGGACTCGCGGCCGCGCTGGAGGACGTACTCGGCGACCGCATCTCGCGGGGAGCCGTGGTGACGACGGACCCCCCGGCGACAGGGACGGTCGAGACGCACCGGGGCAGCCACCCCGTCCCCGACGAGCGGACGGTGGCGGGGACGCGGCGCGTCCTGGAGGTCGCCGAGTCCGCCGGCGCGGACAGCCTCGTCCTGGTGGTCGTCACCGGCGGGGGGAGCGCGCTGCTGACGGCTCCGGCGGTCCCGCTGGCCGCCCTCCAGTCGCTGACGGAGGCGCTGCTGGCGAGCGGCGCTCCGGTCGAGGTCCTGAACGTGTTCCGCAAGCACCTGTCGGAGATAAAGGGCGGTCGGCTGGCCCGCGTGCTGGCCCCCGCCGACGTGGTCGGGCTCGTGATGAGCGACGTCGTCGGCAACGACACCTCGGTCGTCGCCAGCGGCCCCGTCGCGCCGGACTCCTCGACGTTCGGGGAGGCGCTCGACGCCGCGGACACGTACGACCTCGACCTCCCGACGCCGGTCCGCGAGCACCTCGCCGCCGGGGCGGCCGGCGACGTCCCCGAGACGCCGACCGCCGGCGACCCGGCGTTCGAGCGGGTCGACCTGTACGTGGTCGCCGACGCGACGACGGCCCTCCGGGGCGCGGCGCGCGCGGTCGAGCGGCGGGGCTACGAGCCGCTCGTCCTGACTTCGCGGGACCGGGGCGAGGCCCGGGAGGTGGCGAAGCCGCTCGTCGGCGTCGCCGAGGAGATGGTCGCGACGGGCACCCCGGTCGAGTCGCCCGCGGCCGTCCTCGTGGGCGGGGAGGTGACGGTAACGGTCACCGGCGACGGCACCGGCGGCCCGAACCAGGAGCTGGCGGTCAGCGCCGCCGTCGAGCTGGACGTGCCGGGGGTCGCCGTCGCCAGCGTCGACACCGACGGGCGCGACGGCGGCACCGACGTGGCGGGCGGCCTCGTCGACGCGACGACCGTCGACGACGAGGGGGCCGCGATGGCGGCGCTCGCCGACAACGACGCCCGGCGCGTCCTCGAGGCGAGCGACGCCGCGGTCCGCACCGGCCCCACCGGCACGAACGTCAACGACCTGCGCGTGGTGGTCGTCGACGGGGCTGCCGGCGGGGACGGGGACGGTAAGTGATGCCCCTGTTCGAAGGGTTGGAGCCCTCTACTCGGGGAGGTAGCCGCGCCGGCGTAGCTGCTCGCGCAGTTCGGCCACACTCCCGACCGTGACGTCGCAGTGCGCGCGCGCGTACGGCGTCGGCTCGACGCCGATGGCCACGCCCGCCGCCTCGAACATCGGGACGTCGTTCGCGCCGTCGCCGACGGCGGCGACCGCGTCGAGGGCGACCCCGGCCCGGCCGGCGAGCCTCGACAGGGCCTCGTCCTTCCCGGCGTCGGCGAGGGGACCCTCGAGGGCCCCGGTGAGCGCGCCGTCGGCGGTCACGAGCCTGTTGGCGACGACGTGGTCGAAGCGGTCGCGGCCGACTACAGCCGCGACTGCGCGCTCGAAGCCGCTCGTGACCACGGCCGTGACCACGCCGGCGTCACCGAGCGCGTCGAGGAGGTCGAGCGTCCCGGGGCGGAGCGCCAGGCGGTCGAGCGCCCGCTCCGCGTCGCGGACGGCGAGCTCCTCCAGAAGCGCGACTCGCCGGTGGAGGCTGCTCTCGTACTCGACGGCCCCGGAGAGGGCCTGCTCGGACAGGCGGGCCATCTCGTCGGCGACGCCGGCCTCCCGGCCGAGTTCGACGAGGGTCAGCGACGTCGTGAGGGTGCCGTCGAGGTCGAAGGCGACCATCCGGCGCGGCGGTTCCCCGCGTGCGTCCGGCGTCTCGCGCGCTTCCGGACCGGGCATCTCGGTATGGCGGTGGTGGAACTCCAGCCGTAGTAATCTGGCGTTCGTGCGCGGGACTATCCTCCTGGGCCCGCCGACAGCCCCATCCTGGGCCCCCCGACACCCCCGTTACACGCCCGTCGAGTACCGCAGGATACCTGCGACGCCGCCGAACGCCGTCAGCAGTTGCTCGCCCTTCTCGAAGTCCGTCGAGACGAACTTCGTCTCCGTGCCGCGCTGCTCGGCGATGTCGATGAGGTGGTCGATGGCGTCCTCGCGGTCCTCCTCGTCCGCGGTCACCGTCTCCCCGCACTCCGTACACTCGTGGTCCGGGGTATCCTCGCGGCGGTCGACCAGCTCGCGCTCCGTGTGGCCGTTCGGACACTCGTAGGTCACCACGTCCGACCGGAGGTCCTCGCTTATCAGGAGCGTGTCCACCGAGCCCATCACGAGGTTCTGGCGGGTCGGCTCGAAGCCGTAGGTCGCCAGCTCCCCGCCGTGGAGCTCCTCGAAGAAC
>CAZPIG010000100.1:0-8897 GCA_964586205.1 uncultured Halobacteriales archaeon
CGTTTGAGTCTTCGGAAGCTGGAAGTCCCCTTCCGACGCTCCCGGGCTCACCGTTCGTCGGTCCCACCGCCGTTTGCCGACGTCGCCACCGACTATCCGCCTCCGTGCCCAAACACCCACTCCAACCCCACCGAACTATTCATGTTCGTGGACCACGCAGCCACGGGACATGAGCAGCGCGGAGCCCACGAACCGGGCGGAGAAGGCGGCCCTCCAGCTACAGGCAGTCCGGGTGCTGCGGATGCTGAAGGCGACCCGGACCTACGACGAGCTAGCCGCCGAGACGGGCCTGCCCGCGGGCGACCTGAACCGCTACGTCAACGGCCACGTCCTGCCCGGCCCCGAGCGGGCGCGGGCGGTGGTCGCGGACGTGGGCCCCGACGCGCTCGCCGCGGCGGTCCGCGAGCGCATCCGCGTCGACGACGCGGGGTTCGTGGACAACTCCCGGGTCGTCTTCGACCAGCCGTTCTTGGACCTCGTTGCGCCCGCCGCCCGCGGCGTGGTCGGCTTCGAGCGCCCGGACGTGGTCCTCACCGCCGCGACGGACGGCATCACCCTCGCGGCGGCGATGGCCTCCGCGCTCGACGCCCGCGTCGCCTACGCCAAGGAGAGCAAGGAGACGGCCGTCGACGCCTTCGTCGAGGCCAGCGGCCACCTCGGCGACGGCATGCGCCGGACCTACTACCTCCCCGCGAGCGCGGTCGGCGACGGCGACCGCGTCCTCGTGGTCGACGACCTCATCCGCTCGGGCGACACCCAGCAGCTACTGCTCGACCTCGTGGCGAGCGCCGGGGGCGACGTCTGCGGCGTCTTCGCGCTCATCGCCGTCGGCGAGGAGGGCATCGACCGCGCGCGTGCGCGAACGAACGCACCCGTGGGTGCGCTGACGACGCTCGAGGAGTAGGACTGCCGAAAGAAAGCGTCGGTCCTCGCTTCGCTTAGCAGCCGCCACCGTCGTCGTCGCCACCGCAGTCGATGGAGATGACGGACGTGCAGTCAATCGGATTGTGGTTCTGGATGCTCGCGTCGCCGTCGAGAGTCGTGGTGCAGTCGACCGGATTGTGGTTGGCGCTGACCGCCCCGGCCGACCCGAGGACGAGAGCGACCAGCAGCGATACGGCCATCAGAACGCGGAGCGTGCGTCGCATGGTATCACTGCGTGCCGTTCGGAGTGTCGGCACGCAGTTGCTGTATCGAGTGGGATTACAATAAAAGTTGAGCGTATCCAATCGAAAATACGAGTCCGTCCGGGAAGCGAAAGAACGGGGGTCGTCCGGTGGACTAGCAGCCGCCGCCACCGCCGCCACCGCCGCCACCACCGCACATGATGGTGACGCCGCCGTCGGCGCTACAGAGATCCATGTCGTCCTGGGTCACGTCGTCGTCGCCGCCGTCGACGCTACAGAGGTCCATGTCGGCGGCGACCCCGCCGGCCGACCCGAGCAGGACTGTCACCAGCAGCGATACGGCGATCAGAACGCGGAGCGTGCGTCGCATGGTATCACTGCGTGCCAACCGTCCGAGTGGCACGCAGTTACAGTATTGAACGGCGATACAATAAATATTGATTGCATCGAATCGAAGCGCCGGGGCCGCTCACACGCCAATCGAGAATCCGATTCCGGGACATCGAAGTCCGGTCGGAGGAAGATCCGGTTCTAGAACGCCAAAATAGATTCGGGAAGGAACAGCGGACGTTCGCCGCGCTCCTGCGCCGCGGTCGCACTCGACCGCCGGCCTCTTTAGGCACCGGACGGCTACGTTGGCCCGATGGCGAGCCTCGAACTGTACGAGCTACCGGGGTGTCCGTACTGCGCGAAGGTGAAGGCCAAGCTGGACGACCTGGACCTGGAGTACGAGTCCCACGTGGTCCCGCGCTCGCACGCCGACCGCGAGACGGTCGCGGCCGTCAGCGGCCAGACGGGCGTGCCCGTGCTGGTCGACCCCGACAACGGCGTCGACGGCATGCCCGAGAGCGACGACATCGTCGCGTACCTCGAAGCGACCTACGCCTGAGCGCCCCCGGTGACCGCAACCACTTCTACTCGCGACGGGACGAGCGCGCGACCACCCACTGAGCGCGCGACCACCGACCGAGCGCGCGCGAGCAATGGCCCCGCTACGGGAGTCCCGTCGCCGCCACGAATCGCCAGCAGGCGGCGGGCCACACGTCCGGGCGAACGCGCTGCCGGACGGGTGAGCGCGGCCACGCCAGTCCACAGTCGACCGTCGGACTGACGACGATGTAAAAAACTCATGGCTATACTATTGTAGTATTTCCTTCGAGCGTATCTAATATATTAGAACCGGAAGTAGAATCGACCGACGCCGCCGCCCCGCCCGGAACCACGTGACTGTCGGGGGACGCGGGGGTTCCGGGCTAACTATATAATCGGACCACTGTCCCGGGTAACACAAAATAGAATACTTTCATTCGATAAAATCTTTTTAACTAGTGGAAAATTACTTATTGGATGGGATAATGCTTAGTTGCGCATGCCTTGCAGTCATGCAGGCGGTTCCGTCGGTGACTCCAGCGAGGAGTCCGCCGGCGGCTTGGACCGTCGTGAATTCATGAAGAGCGCTCTCGCCATCGGTGGTGCGAGTGCTCTCAGCACAGCGATGAGCGTGTACGGCCTGTCCGGCACCGCGAACGCGGGCCACCGGACCACGGCCAAACAGCGCGACAATCGCCAGCACGCGTGGAACGACTACCTGACCGAGACGGACAGCCGTGGCCTGGCGGTGCCGCCGCGCCACCGGCTGCTCCTGCTGATGGACTACCAGGGCAGCGGCACGCCCACGGAGGCCGACCGCCTCGAGGTGGAGGAGACGCTCCGACAGCTCGAGAACGCCTTCGAGTGGAGCAGCGACGGCCTGCTCTTTACCATCAGCTACGCGCCGTCGTACTTCGACCGCTGGGAGGGCAGCCTCCCGTCGGGCATCGACCTGACCGGGCTGGGCAACGCCGGCCTCCAGGACCTCATCGACGCCATCGCGGTCGAGGGCGAGGACCCGACACCCGAGCCCCGGGAGGTCCACATGCACCTCGCCAGCCACAACGCGGCGAACCTCCTGGCGGCCGAGGAGGCCATCTTCGGCAACCGGAGCTTCCTCAACGGCGTCGCCTTCGACGCCACGTTCGAGGGCATCTTCACGGAGCCCACCTCGTTCCCCGACCGCCGGACGGGCTTCGTCGGCGGCGGCGAGCCGGCCGACCAAATCGACAACGACGACATCCCGGCCGACGCGCCGCTGTCGATGGGGTTCCAGTCCGGCTTCACGGACAACCTCCCGAGCGAGGACAACGTCTCGATGGTCTGGGACCAGACGTTCGGCCAGCCCATGCCGCCGGGGGTGTTCGCCCAGGGCACCACCGAGCAGGTCTCGAAGCTGACCATCGACCTCCAGTCGTGGTACGACCAGCCGAAGGAGGACCGCACGGCGAAGATGTACAGCCCGCAGCACGTGGGCCACGTCGGGGAGATCGGCAACGCGCTCGGGACGACGAGCGACACCCCCGACAAGCCGATGCTGGACATCTCCCAGGAGACCGACATCGCCCGGGAGACCGAGAAGGACGCCAAGAACCTCGGGCTCGTGGGCCACCAGCAGAAGCTGGCCCGCACGCGGTTCGACCTCGGTGCTCGCCGGGAGAGCTCGGACGGTGACGGCGTCGAGGACACCACCATCCTCCGTCGCGACTTCGACACGACGGACGGTGGCGGGCCGGGCCTGCACTTCGTCACCATCACGCGGTTCATGACGTACATGGACTACGTGCGGAACTCGATGAACAAGATCGGCATCACCCACCCCTTCTCGGACGGCTCCCAGCTCCAGCACGAGGAGGTCGACGTCCCCATCGAGAACCACGGCTTCCTCGACTTCATCACGGCGACCCGGCGTGGGGTCTTCCTGGTCCCGCCCATCGCCATCCGGGCGCTGCCGCCGGCGAGCGCCTTCGAGCCGACTATCGACGTCGAGCCCCAGGGCCCCGAGGAGGTCATCACCCTGAGCGAGAGCACCACCTCGGTGGCGCTCATCAACACCCAGTCCGGGTCCGACCAGTTCCCGTACGTGTTCTTCGGCGAGCCCGAGCAGACGATGCGGCTCCAGTCCGCCGAGCCGTTCGCCGTCGACCAGTTCGACGTCGACGGCGACGGGGACATCGACACCGTGTTCCACTTCGACACGGCCGACCTCGGGCTGACGACCGACGACGACACGGTGCGGTTCCTGATGTACAGCGACGGGCGCGACCCGGTGCTGAAGGAGAAGTCCGTCACCGTCGAAGCCTGAATCGCGCACGAGGGTCCACCACGGGCGACGAGCCCGGGGGTCCACCACCACGGACACGGGACTTTCTTTTCGACGCATCCCGGCGAGGAGCCGCGGCCGTCGCTACGCGGCGACGTCGAGCCGGTGCTCGGCGACGCCGACGTGACCGTGGTCTGACTGGTCCGGGAGCGAATATTATTTATTGCCCCCACAACTTGATAATATCCGCTACAGCTAGGAAATTTATTTCACGGGGGTGCGCGTTTGACGGGTCGCATGCCCTGCAGTCACGCAGGCAGTTCGACGGTAGACGGCGACGACTCCGGCGGCCTCGACCGCCGGAACTTCATGAAGGCGGCGCTGGCCATCGGCGGTACGGCGGCGCTGAGCACGTCCATGGGCCTCTACGGTCTCTCGGGGACGGCGGGGGCCCGCAAGACGTTCGCCGAGCGGGACAACCGCCAGCACGCCTGGAACGACTACCTGACCGAGACGGACAGCCGCGGCCTCCCGGTCCCACCGCGCCATCGGCTGCTGCTGCTGATGGACTACGAGGGGAGGGGCAGGCCCACGGTCTCGGACCGCAAGGAGGTCGAGGGCGCGCTCCGACAGCTAGAGGCGGCCTTCGAGTGGAGCAGCGACGGCCTCCTGTTCACCATCGGCTACGCGCCCCAGTACTTCGACCGCTTCAACCCGAACCTGCCCTCGGGCATCGACCTGACGGGGCTGGGCAACGCGGACCTCCAGGCGCTCATCGACGCCATCGCGGTCGACGGCGAGGACCCGACGCCCGAGCCCCGGGAGGTCCACATGCACCTCGCCAGCCACAACGCGACGAACCTCCTGGCGGCCGAGGACGCCCTGTTCGGGAACCTGGGTACGCTCAACGGCGTGACCATCGACGCCACGTTCGAGGGCATCTTCACGGAGCCGGAGACGTTCCCCGACCGCCGAACCGGCTTCGTCGGCGGCGGCGAGCCGGCCGAGCACGTCAACAACTCCAACATCCCCCAGGAAGCTCCGCTGTCGATGGGGTTCCAGTCGGGCTTCACGGACAACCTCCCGCACGAGGACCTGGTCTCGTTCGTCCACGACCAGACGTTCGGCCAGCCCATGCCGCCGGGCATCTTCGCCCAGGGCAGCGCCGAGCAGGTCTCGAAGCTGGACATCGACCTCCAGTCGTGGTACGACATGCCGAAGGAGGACCGCACCGCCCGGATGTACAGCCCGCACCACGTGGGGGAGGTGGGGAACGTCGGCAACGCGCTGGGGACGACCAGCAACCTCGCGCACATCGACGTACTGGACCTCTCGGACAGCACCGACATCGCCCGGGAGACCGAGCAGGACGCCAAGAACGGCGGCGTCGTCGGCCACCAGCAGAAGCTGGCGCGCTCGCGGTTCGACCTCGACGCGCGGCGGGCGAGCTCCAGCGGCGACGACGTCCAGGACACCACCATCCTCCGCCGCGACTTCGACACCACGAACACGGGCGGGCCGGGCCTGCACTTCGTGGCGCTCACGCGGTTCATGACGTACATGGACTACGTCCGGAACTCGATGAACAGCGTCACGTTCCAGCACCCGTTCTCGACGGGCCAGGAGATAGACCACACCGACCCCGGCATCGCCAAGGAGGACGACGGCTTCCTCGACTTCATCACGGCGACCCGGCGGGGCGTGTTCCTCGTCCCGCCGCTGTGGGTCCGCTCGCTGCCGAGGCCGCGCGGGCTGGTGCCCTTCATGGACTTGCGGAACATCGACGACGTGCTCGACCTGAGCGAGCACGACTTCGTCGAGGTCGTGCTGACCGCCGACTCCACCGGGAGCGAGGACTCGACAGTCAAGCCGGCGAACATCGCGCCGAAGTCGCTGCGCTTCGGGCCCCCGACGGAGGTCCACCAGGCGCGCGGCGCGCCCCCGGAGAAGGTCGACCAGACCTCCGAGAGGCTGGTCGCCGTGTTCCCGGTCGAGCGGGCGCGCTTCCAGCCCGGCGACACACTCGCGCGTCTCCGGGGCCGGACGGAGGAGACCGGGAGGCCCATCCTCGCCGAGGCCCAGCTAAAGGTGGTCGAGTAGCGGGGCGTCCGGTCGTCGTGGCGCGGACGGCGGCGTAGCGTGCTGTGAACCACCGTCGCGGTGCGGTTCGCTGTTTTCGATCGTGATAGCTCGTGCGTAGCGGTGGGGTGGTTGCGGCTCGGTGGAGTCGGCGGCCAGGATGGCTCGCTCGCTGTGGTCGTCGTGGTCGGAGGTACGGTGGGGGTTCACCGTCACTGGCCGGCGGTGGTCGTCGCAGTTCGTGCGTCGCGGTCACCGTTCACTGTCGACCGACCGTCGCGACCTGGGACATTCGGCGTTCCCGAAACCGCCTCCGCACCGCGACCGTTCGGCCCCCGCAACCCCCCGGCAGCCCGCTGTCGACGTCCCTGAAACCGCCTCCGCACCGCGACCGCCCGGCCCTCGCGCGCGCCGACGGCACTGAGACTGCGCCGCGACCGCTCCACCAACCCGGCCGTCACGACCCGCGGAGTCACCTCACGACCACCCTTCACCGCCCGAGCATCACCCTCCACCGGGCCACTGCCGCCACAATATGATTCTCTACCGTCAGGGATAGTAGATAGTCGGGGAGACGGGGGAATTATTTATTAGTCGCCGGTGGCATAATTGGCCCACATGCCTTGTAGTCACGCCGGCGGCGGGTCCTCGTTCGACCGGGACGAGGACTCCCGCGAACTGGAGCGCCGCAACTTCATGAAGTCGGCGCTGATGATAGGGGGTGCCAACGCCACCCACACCAGCATCGAGCGATACGGCCTCTCCGGAACCGAGGGGTCGGCCAAGCCGGCCGCCGCGCGGGACAACCGCCAGCACGCGTGGAACGCCTACCTCAACCTCGACGCGCGCGGGCTGCCGGACCCGCCGGAGTACCGCGTGTTCCTCTACCTCGACTACGAGGGCGACGGCGAGCCGACCGCGGAGGACCGCGCGCAGATGGCGGCCGCGCTCGACCAGCTAGAGCGCGCCTTCGAGTGGAGCGCCGACGGCCTGCTCTTTTCCGTGAGCTACGGGCAGGCCTACTGGGACCGCTTCGACGACGACCTCCCGGCGGGCGCGCGGCTGCTCGACGACGCCGAGGCCGCCGACGACATGTCCCGGGGCGGGGAGGCCCCCGAGGTCGAGGACGCCGACGTGCTCTTGGACCTCGCGAGCGACCACGTGGCGAACGTCCTCGCGGCCGAGTCCGCGCTGTGGGGCGGCATCGACGACATCGACGGCGTCTCCATCGACGCGACCTTCGAGGGGCTGTTCGACAAGCCCGTCGACTACCCCCGCCGCCGGACCGGCTTCGTCGCGCGCCCCGAGGACGACGAGGAGGCCGGCGAGTCCGGCGGGGCCGACCCGGAGTCCGACGACGCCTTCCTGACCATGGGCTTCGCCACGGGCCGGGAGGACAGCCAGCCCCGCGAGGACCACGTGACCCTCGTCCACGACCAGGTGACCGACGACGGCGAGACCCGCCCGCCGGGCCAGTTCGCCCAGGGGGCGGTCCAGCACGCCTCCCGCCTCGAGATGGACCTCGCGTCGTGGTACGGCGACGACCTCGCGGCGCGCCGCGAGCGGATGCTCGGGCCGTTCGAGGGCCCCGACCGCGACGGGGGCGCGACGGCGACCGACGGCGGGGCCGGCACCGGCCTCGGCGGTGGCGGCACGACCGGGCTCGAGAGCGGCGGGACGACGGGCCTCGAAAGCGGCGGTACGACCGGGCTCGGTTCCGGCGCGGACGCGCCGCTGCGCGACGCCGACGCCGAGACGGACGCGGCGCGCGAGACCGCCGAGGACGCCGCGAGCGACGACGCGGTCGGCCACCAGCAGAAGCTGGCCCGCGCCCGCGTCGACCACGCCACCCGCCGCGAGAGCGGCGAGCCCGGCGGCGACCTCGCCCCGCTCGTCCTCCGGCGCGCGGTCAACACGATGGACGGCGAGCAGCCCCTGCTGCCCGGCGCTGGCGAGGTCGATAGCGAGGGCCGGCCGGCCCCGGAGACGGCGGCCGTGGAGTTCGTCTCGCTGATGCGGTTCAACGAGGACATCGTCACCACCCGGGAGGCGATGAACGACATCGAGTACACCTCGCCGGACGGCACCATCGACCACGACCACGTCGAGGTCGAGGCGGACGACCACGGCATCCACGAGTACGTCGAGACCACCCGTCGCGGGAGCTTCCTGACGCCGCCGCTGGCGCTGCGGGCGCTGCCGACGCCGCGCGCGCTGCCCGCCGAGGCGACCGTCGAGGGCGAGGCCGAACCCGGCCTGGACACGACGGTGACGGTCCGGGTGACGCCCGCGGACGGCGCGTTCGCGGTCGAAGACCTCGACGTCGACACCCTGCGGTTCGGAGCCGTCGACGCGGTCGACCAGGGTCGCGGCGCGTCGTCCGTGGGCCACGACCGCGAGGGCGACGGGCTGGTCGTCGAGTTCCCCGCCGCCGAGACGGACCTGGACCCCGACGACGGGACGGCGCGGCTGTTCGGGAAGACGACGGACGGCGTCGCGGTGGCGGCGGCCGTGGACGTGGCCTGACCCCCTCGGGCACGTGGGGTCTCTCGATTCGC
>CAZPIG010000101.1:0-8897 GCA_964586205.1 uncultured Halobacteriales archaeon
GCGAAGTCGGGGGTGACGCCGACCTCGTCGTCACGAGTCCGCCGTACTGGAACCTCAAGGACTACGGACACGAGAACCAGATCGGCCACGACGAGTCCTACGAGGAGTACCTCGACCGCCTGCAGAGCGTCTGGGACGAGTGCTACGAGGCGACGCGGGAAGACGCGATACTGGTCGTCAACATCGGCGACCGGAGACACGAGAAGACGTTCTATCCGATAGGGATGGACATATACAACAGGATGGAGCGCTGGAAGCTCATCGACAACCTCGTCTGGTACATCCCGAACTCCCTCCCGCAGCCCGCGTACTACCTGGACAAGCTATTCGACGACAAGTACGAGAACCTCCTCGTGTTCGCGAAGAACTACGATTACGACTACACCTTCAACAAGATCCGCGTCGAGCAGAAGTACAAGGGCGTCGACCCGCGCGAGGAGAAACTGAACGACGACGGGCGGAGCGTCGGGAACGTCCTCCAGATGCGGGCGTACCGGCCGCCGACCATCAAGGAGCAGAACTACCACGCGGCGGCGTATCCGGAGGAGCTAGTGTACGCGCTGCTGTACACGTTCTCGGACCCGGGCGACACGGTGCTCGACCCGTTCCTCGGCTCGGGAACGACGCTCAAGGTGGCCCGGAAGATGGACCGCGTCGGTATCGGGTACGAGATCGACGCGGACTACCGGGACCTGATAGCGGACCGCATCGCGGAGGACATGGCGGAGCCGTCGTGGGAGCAGCTGGACATCCTGAGCGATGCGGAGCCGAGCAACGACGAGAAGCCGACGACGAAGTCGTCGCTCTCCGATTTCTCGTCGGATTCCTGAGTCGGGGGCGAGGAGTCGCTTTAGACGTAGAGTATCCAATCGACGGCTTCTGTCCCTCGCGTCCGCTCGTCGCAGAATCGAAGCCGGTGGAGGGATTTGAACCCTCGACCTAATCCTTACGAAGGATTCGCTCTAGCCAGTCTGAGCTACACCGGCGCGCACCACTTGCTACGCCCGATAGCCAGCATAAGGGTTCCGGATTCCCGGCCGCCTCGACCACCGACACCACACGCCCCCACCCGTGCGCTCCCACGTCCAGACACCTCACCGCGCCAGCCGCACGTCCAGACAGACGTTCACCACGCCGGGCGCGTACGACCGGACCATGCGCTCCTCAAGGACCTCGAAGTCGTACCCGGTCCCCGCCACGGCCTCCCCGAACGCTTCTCTGCCGGGTCCGAACGGGTCGGCCTCGGGCTGGATGTCGTAGAGGTGGACGACGCACTCGTCGCCGGCTATCGTCACCGCGCTGTCGAGGAAGTCGTCCGCGCTGTGGGGGAGGTTCATCACCACGCGGTCGGCCCAGCCCTCGTACTCCGGAGCCACCGCCCGGACGTCGCCCTCGACGGCGGTCACGCGCTCCTCGACGCCGTTCCGGCGGGCGTTCTCCCGGAGGTACTCGACGGCGACGGGGTTGACGTCCGTCGCCACCACGGTCGCGCCGCGGGCGGCCATCGCCACGGCGTACGGGCCGACGCCGGCGAACATGTCGAACGCCGCCTCGCTCGCCCGGACCTGCTCTGTGACGCGGTGGCGCTCGGTGGCGAGCCGCGGCGAGAAGTAGACCTCGGTCACGTCGAGCGCGAACTCGCAGCCGTACTCGCGGTGGACGGTCTCGGTGCCGTCGCCGGCGAGCACCTCCCAGTCGCGGACGCGCTCGCGGCCCTGCACGTCCGAGGCGCTGTTGAGGACCGTCTTCACCGGGAGGTCGCTGTCCATCACCGCCGTCGCTATCTCGCGGGCGCGCGCGGGGTCGTCCTCGCGGAGGACGACCACGTCGCCGAGTCGCTCGTAGGACGGCTCGAAGCCCAGCAGGTCCGCCGGCGTGGTCTGGGTCTCTCGCGCGGGCACCGCGCGGGTGACCACCTCGTAGTCGTCGGGGACCCCGGGGGCGTCGGTGACCGCGGCGGCGTCGGTGACCGGGACGTAGATACACCCCTCCTCGGCGACGATGCGGCGGGTCCCGTCGACGAGGTCCAACTCGGCGAGCGCGCGCCGGGTCGCCTCGCCGGATTCGCGGTCGACCCGGACGCACGGTCCCTCGACGCCCATGGCCGGGGAGAGACGGTGGTCGGGCGTAAGGGTGACGCATCGCTGCGCTGGATGGGGTGTCGACTTCGGCTTCTACCAGTGCGTCATACCACCGGTGGGTGGGACTGAAAGGGGCCGGTCGCTCGACCCTCCCCCGGCGACGTAAGGACCGTAGTGAGCGACCGAACGCAGTGAGGGAGCGAACGAGGACCGCAACGAGCCGCGGGTGGTCGAGCGACCGGGGGCTTTCGAGGACCTAGTTGTTCCGCGTTCGCTGTCTCCGACTCCTCGAAAGCCCCGACGCGTTCGGCTCGCGCGGCGCTCGCGGCTTCGCCGCTCGCGCAAGTCGCAGCGCTCACTCCGTTCGCGCCGCGCGCTCGCTGCGCGCTTCACTCGCTCGCTTCGCTCGCTCGTTGCAGTGCTTGCGTCGCCGTGCTTCGCCGAACGCGTCGCCCCTTTCAGTCCCGCCCGACGGTGGTTCCCCACGCCGACCGAAACCGAGGTCGACACCCCGCTCGGTAACGTCGACCACGAACTCGAAAGCGACTGCGCGGACTCGAAAGCGTAAACCCCGAGCACCACCACACCCCTCCATGCTCACCTTCGTCGGCCTCGGGCTCTACGACGAGCGTTCGGTCACGGTCGCGGGCCGCGAGGCCGTCGCCGACGCCGACCGGGTCTTCGCGGAGTTCTACACCAGCCGGCTGGCCGGCGCGACCGTCGCGGACCTCGAAGCGTTCCACGACGCCGCCATCGAGGTCCGCGACCGCGACGGCGTCGAGCGCGAGCCGGAGCCCGTCCTCGCGGCCGCCGAATCCGGCGACGCCGCGTTCCTGACCGCCGGCGACCCGATGATATCCACGACCCACGTGGACCTCCGGCTGCGCGCCCACGACCGCGGCATCGAGACGCGCGTCGTCCACGGCACGACGGCCCAGACGGCCGCCAGCTCGCTGACCGGGCTGCAGAACTACCGCTTCGGCAAGGCCGTGACGGTTCCGTTTCCCGACGGTCGGGGGGTGGGGATTCCAGAGAGCGTCGTCGAGACCGTCGCCGACAACCGCGAGCGCGGCCTGCACACGCTCGCGTACCTCGACATCCGGGCCGACGAGGAGCGATTCCTCACCGCCGACCGCGCCGCGGGGCTGCTCGCCGAGGCCCTCGCCGACGGCCGGGCGGTCGCGGTGGCGCAGGCCGGCAGTCCGGACCCGGTCGTGGTTGCGGACGAGCTCTCGGCCCTCGCCGAGCAGGACTTCGGCGACCCGCTGCACCTGCTCGTGCTGCCGGGCGACCTGCATCCCCTGGAGCGGGAGGCCCTGGAGGCGTTCGGGGGTGCGCCGGCGGGGTTTGGGGACGGGGAGGAGTGAGGGTTCAGCCGGTATCCGCTCCGCGGAGGCCATGGTTTCTGCAGCCCCGCGACCGCACCGTAGGGACCCGTCTGCTGCTGGCGTACCTGAAGCAGCGACTGCACCGCCCTCTGAGCCACGGGACGCCCGCGGTCGCCCTCGTGGCGACCGCCGGGGGAGGACGAGGGGCTGTTCGAGCGCGTGTCGGCCGCGATGCGGCCGACCGCGCGTGCGGTGCGGTCGCGGCGCGGTTTCAGGTACGACGGCAGTCGGGGGGTCAGGCCGGGAGCCGTCGACGTACCGGTCGGGCACCACTCCAAACACTGACCAACCGTGCGGGCAGTGAGCGGGGCGACGGTTCGGACAGGAACGGGTCACAAACGAACACCCTACCCGACCATGACGAATACGAACCGCCCGTCCACCCCAATCGCCCGCGGTCGTTAAGCCTTTGATACCCCACCGCACAACTATCGACAGATGCCCTCCCTACTCGACGCCTGCGGGGGACTGCTGCTCGGCCTGTCCTCGGACCTGCTGGCGTGGGCCGTCGTCGGCCTGTTCGTCGCCGGCGTCGCGCTGGACCTCGCCGGCCGCCGCGACCCCGCGCGGCCGGTGCTGGCCGCCGCGTGGGTCGTGTTCGGCCTGTTCTGGCTGAACCTCGTCCCGCACTTCGCCTGCACCCAGCGCAGCGTCATCGAGGGGCTGGGCTCGCTGCTGGCGGTCCCGGGCTGTCTCTACGTCGCCGCGCTGCTGCTGGACGGCCGGGAGACGCTGTTCGTGCTCTCGCGCGCGGTCGCCGCGATGGGCGTCATCTACCTCCCGTTCGACACGCTGGACGCCTTTCGGCGGCCGCTCATCCTCGCGGCGACCAACCAATCGGCGTGGCTGATGAGCCTCGTCGGCTTCTCGCCGGAGATAACCGAGGGCACGGTGTTCGGCTACCGGAACATGTTCGTCTTCGACGGCGTCATCTCGCTGCGCGTCGTGCTGGCCTGCACCGGCATCGGCAGCATGAGCATCTTCGGCGGCCTGGTGGCGGCCGCGGACGCGCCCGCCGACCGGAAGGCCCGCGCGCTGGCCATCGCCATCCCGGTCATCTGGTGGCTGAACCTGATGCGCATCGTGTTCATCGTGATGGCCCACGGCCAGCAGTGGTTCGGCGACGCGTCGCTGTTTCTCGCGCACACGGTCATCTCCCAGAGCCTCGCCGTCCTCGCGCTGGTCGCGGTGGCGTGGCTGGTCATCCGCGAGGTCCCCGAGCTACTGACCGTCGTCGAGGACGTGCTGTACCTCGCGACCCGCCAGGAGTTCGACCTGCGGTCGGCGGTGGAGTGACGCGGGGTCGGGGTCGCCACCCCCGAACCCCAAGGGGTATTAAGCTTCCATCGGATTCAGCCTCGAAACGACAGCTCGGCCCCGGAAGCCCCCGCCCGCTCGACCGGCCGGGGCGCTCGCGGGTCGCTTCGCTCCCCGCTCGCGCGTTCGAGGTCCTCGCTTCGCTCGGACCTCGCGCTCGCTGCGCTCCTCGCTCCCTGCGGTCGCTGCGGTGCTTGCGTCGCCCGGGCCGGGTCGAGCGGTCGGCCCCTTCCGTATTCCCGCCCGTGGCGGTGGTGAAACCGGCCATCGCTTATCTTAACTCCCCTCCAAGCCCCAGACGCCAACAGTTATCGGTCCCCTCGCCGTCTCCACCCGTATGGCAAGCGAGACGGTCCGACTCGACTGGGACGGCGACGTAGCGACGATAACCGTCGACCGGCCCGACCGCCTGAACGCGCTGAACGTCCCGACCCTGGAAGCACTGGGCGACGCCATCGCGGACGCCGAGGCCGACGACGCCCGCGCGCTCGTGCTCACTGGTGCCGGCGACGACGCCTTCGTCGCGGGCGCGGACATCGACTACATGCAGGACCTCGGGAGCGAGGCGGCGACCGACTACGCCGAACTCGGCCACGCCGTCACCCGGGCGCTGGAGACGTTCCCCGCCCCGGCCATCGCCGCGGTCAACGGCTACGCCTTCGGCGGCGGCTGCGAGCTCGCCCTCGCCTGCGACCTCCGCGTGGCCAGCGAGCGCGCGGTGCTCGGCCAGACCGAGATCGAGCTGGGCATCGTCCCCGGCTGGGGCGGCACCCAGCGGCTCTCCCGGCTCGTCGGCGACGAGGTGGCCCGGCGGCTGGTGTTCTTCGGCGAGCGCGTCGACGCCCAGGACGCCCGCGAGTACGGCCTCGTCGGCGACGTGGTGGCCCACGAGGAGCTCGACGACTACGTCGCGGAGATGGCCACGGAGCTGGCCGACAAGCCCGCCTTCGCGCTCCGGGCCGCGAAGGAGGCGCTGAACCACGTCCACGAGGCCCACCTCGGGGCGGGGCTGACCTACGAGCGCCGCCTCTGGGCGTCGCTGTTCGGCAGCCACGACCAGCGCGAGGGGATGGCGGCGTTCGTCGAGGACCGCGAGCCGGAGTTCGAGTGAGCCACTTCCCGGCCGGTGACCACTCGCCTACCACCTCCCGACGACATCTAGAAGGCGCTGTCGGCCGTCGATTCCACCATGGCACGAGCCGTGAAGCTGAGCCGCCTCGGGGATGCGCTGTCGGGGCTCGCCTACCCGGTCCAGCGCGAGGCCGCGGCGGAGACGCTGTCGGACGTGACGCTGCTGCTCGCCGACGGCGAGCGGAACCTCGGCGAGGAGATCGCCAGCTGTCCCAGCGACTCGTTCGGCTCGCCCGCGGAGCTGGCAGACGAGGTCCGGGGCAATCTCCCCCGCGAGGCCGTCGGGGAGCCCTACCAGTCCGAGGGCGAGGGGTAGTCCGAGCGTCCGGGAGCGGCGGCGCACGTCGCGGTGAGGGACCGTCACGGAGTGCGTCCGACGACGGTCGCGACGGGGGAGTGTCGGACGGTTTAAGACCCCCTCGGCTCCTACGGGGTGACAGGATGGAGTTCTGCGACGAGTGCGGCTCGATGATGAAAGCCGAGGACGGCGTCTGGGTGTGCAGTAGCTGTGGCCACCACCAGCCCAAGGACGAGGACGTCGACTACGTCGTGACCGAGGACCAGGAGGTCAGCGAGATAATCGAGACCGGCGAGGGGGGCGAGACGGGGCTGCCGACGACCGAGAAGCGGTGTCCCGAGTGCGGCAACGACCGCGCCTACTGGTACATGCAGCAGATCCGCGCCGCCGACGAGAGCGAGACGCGCTTTTTCGTCTGCACCGAGTGCGAGCACAAGTGGCGCGAGGACGACCACTGAGCGGGAGTAGAGTCACTGAAAGCACCGGATTCGTCGGCTGCGTGTTCGGTGTCGTGGTCGCGGGCCGTCACTCGTGCGTGGTTCGGCCCAGGTCGTCGCCGTCACGTCCGCTACGATATCACTGGACTTCGAGTGACCGTCCGCAGTCCGGACACTCCTCGTCGACGATAGTCACCGGGCCGTCGCAGCTCGGACAGAACTCCCGATAGCAGACCTCGTCTCCCATGTGAGCCCATTCGTGGGGCCACCGCCAAAAACGCACCGCCGCTCGACCCGCCGATGGCCAGTGTGTATCTCGGGCCCACCCGGGACCGACGGCGGGTCTCGTCACAGTCGGTCGAGCTGTCCGGGACTTTCGGAACCGTGGATCCAGGACTGACAGCAACAGATCTCGGTTACCAGTGCCGCCCACGCCGTCCGAACCTTCTTGAACGAGTCCGCGGCCAACTCTGGCCGGATGGTCTCCGACGCCACGTTCGTCGCCGCTATCGGCTCCATCGGGGGCACCGTCGCGACCATTCTGACCATCGCGTCGCTCTGGGTCTGGCGACACACGACAGCGCTGCACGACGAGGACGTCGAGAAGATAGCGGCGCTGCTGGACGCCGAGTGGGAGCGGGCGGGAGCGGCGCTGGCCGATTTCTTCGTGGACGTGGTCGCGGAGATTGACCACGAGGTCGATAGCCCTCCTTGCGAACTCCGAGCGGAGTTCGAGCAGATTGCCGTTCAGGAGATGGACGAATCCGACGTGAGCCATCTGGTCGATACGCTCCGGGACGTCGGGCAGGGCCGCAGCCTCCACAGGAGCCATCGGGCCGGATACAAGAACGCGTACGTCTACTTCGCCACGGCCGCGGTCGCCACGATGGTGGACGTGCTCCTCGGTATCGTCTACGTGGTGGATGCGTTGCCCGACGCCAACACCGATCTGGCCGTGGTTCTACTCGGAATAGCCGCCGTCGTGGCCACGCTACGTGGAATCCTCTCCTTCGGGAGGGGGCAACAGAGGAAGGAGGAGTTCGTCGACGCGTGGGAAACCGTCAGATTGGAGGAGTAGGTCAGTGGTACTGCCACTCCGGTGGTGTAGAATCCCGCTGGTCCAAACCCACCCCTATCAGCCCGCCGACAAATCCACCGACTATCGCACCGATGGGGCCGCCGACGAGCGCGCCGAGCGTAGCACCTGCGAACAATCCGCCGAACATGTGCATTTCGGTGTCCTTCCCGGTCATAGTACCTGCTGGGTGCCCGACGGTATAAAGTTCCAGGGGAGCACTACTACACCGACCCGCCGGACGTTCGCCTACTCCACCAGTCCGACCCGGTAGAGGTGCCTGTGTAGCTCGGCGGACGAATCGAACGCCTGCCCGCAGACGCTGCAGGTGTAGCCGTCCGCGCCGTCCGCCTCGTCGCGGGCCGCCTCGGAGTTGTCCTGGACCGACTCGAAGTCGTCTTGAACCGCCTCGGGGTCCGCGCCCTGGTCCTCGACTATCCACTCGTCCGGGTCGCGCTCCTCGTCCCAGTCGCCGCTCCCGTCGGTCGCCGCGCCGTCGTGGCCGTCGCTCCGCTCCCCGTCCTCGTCGCGCGCCGCCCGCTTCTCCTCGCGCCCTTCGTTCCGCTCGCCCGCCGCCCGCTTCCCGCTCAACTCCTCGCCGTCGCCGTCGCGCTCGACCCCGTTCTGGTCCCCCATGTGAAACGCTACGACGTTGCCACGGGTAGGTGTTGCTCCCGGTCCCGTGACGCGACCGCCACGACCCGATGTTCGGGACGGACGACGCTATCCGGACGCGGACGACGCTATCCGGACGCGAACGACGCTGTCCGGACGTGGGTGACCCTACTCCGCCGGCGAGTAGTTCGGCGCTTCGTCGGTGATGACCACGTCGTGGGGGTGGCCCTCCCGCTGGCCCGCCTGGGAGACGCGGACGAACTCGGCGCGCTCCTTGAACTCCGGGATGGTCCCGGCCCCGACGTAGCCCATCCCGCTCTGCATCCCGCCGACGAGCTGGACCAGCTCGCTGGCCAGACTGCCCTTGTACGGCGTCGCCGCCTCGACGCCCTCCGGGACGTACTCCTCGTCGTCGGGCTCGTCCTTCAGGTAGCGGTTCCCGTCGCCGCTCTGCATCGCGCCGACGCTGCCCATCCCGCGGTACTGCTTGTACCGCTTGCCGTTCCGGGTGATGACCCGGCCCGGAGCCTCGTCGGTCCCCGCGAAGTACGAGCC
>CAZPIG010000102.1:0-8847 GCA_964586205.1 uncultured Halobacteriales archaeon
GAGGCCGCCCGCGACGGCGACCGGGCCCGCGTCGGCTACCGCCGCGACGCCCGCCGCCCCCGCGACGCCGAGCGCGCCGGCCAGCAGCCCCGCCGCCCCGAGGCCGTACAGGGCGACGAGGGGGTGTAGCTCCCGGACCACGTACGAGGTCCAGAGCCGCCGGACGAACGCGGCGGCGAGCAGCGCCGACAGCCCGGGGACGAACCGCGAGTACCGGATGCCGCTCGCCTCGTCGCCGTACACCGCCGTCATCGGCACGTCGGCGACGCGGACGCCGGCCCGCCCCAGCGCGGCCAGCAGGTCGTTGCAGAAGCCGTAGCCGTCGTAGCGGGCCTCGAGGTCGATGGCCGCCAGCGCCTCCCTCGAGATGGCCGTGTAGCCGTTCTGCGGGTCCGTGACCCCCCAGTAGCCCGTGGCTACGCGGGTCAGCCCCGTCAGGAGGGCGTTGCCGAACAGCCGCCAGCGGGACATCGCCGCGCGGCGCTCGGAATCGGAGAGCCGCTCGCCCTTCGCGTAGCCGGCCCGCCCGGTCGCCACGGGGTCGACGATGTGGTCGAGGATGGCGGGGTCCATCTGCCCGTCGCCGTTCATCACCGCGGTCACGTCCATCCCGTCGGCGAGTGCCCGGCGGTAGCCGGTGGTGATGGCCCCGCCGACGCCGGTGTTCTCCTCGTGGCGGATGGGGACGACCCGGCGCTCGTCGCCGTCGACGCTCCGACGGTCGTCGCCGTCGGCCGCTACGGACGAGCCCGCCTCGCGAACGGTGCCGTCGGCGGCCGCCCGGTTCGCGGCGGCCGCGTGCTCGCGTATCTCGGCCCACGTCCCGTCGGTCGAGGCGTCGTCCACGACGTAGGCCCGGTCGACGAACTCCGGCAGCGTGTCGACGACCTCGCCGACGAACCCCTCCTCGTTGTAGGCGGGCACCACGACGGCGATAGTACAGCCCCGATACACGCTACGGTCCCCCTCCTGGTCGGTCGTTCCGGTACACGCTACGGTCCCCCTCCTGGTCGGTCGTTCCGGTACATCCTACGGTTCCCCTCCGGTGTGGTCCTGCAGGAACATGCTAGCCACTCCCTATCGTGTAGACGGCGTGACCGGTCCCCGCCAGGTCGAGGGCGTCCCGGCCGTCGACGACCACGGAGTCCGGAATCGCGGCCCAGTCCAGCTCCTCGAACGCCTCGTGGGCCGTCACGAGCACCGCGGCGTCGAAGTCGGTCTCCGGTAGCTGGTCGACCGCGAGCGGGTAGGCGTCGAACGACGCGAGGTCGTCGACGACGGGGTCGACCACGGCGACCGTCGCCCCGAGGTCGCCGAGCCGGTCGACCAGCGGGCGGGCCGGCGACTCCCGCGTCTCGGGGACGCCGGCGCGGTAGGCCACCCCGAGGACCACCACGGTCGCGTCCTCGACGTGGACGCCGCGCTGGGCCAGTAGCTCCTCGAGGACGCTCGCCGCGAACAGCGGCATCCCGTCGTTGACCTCGCGGGCGGTCCGCATCAGCGGAGCCTCGGTCGCGAACTCCCCGAGGAGGAAGTGCGGGTAGTAGGGAATGCAGTGGCCGCCTACCCCGATACCCGGGTCGTGGATGTCGCAGTACGGCTGGGTGTTGGCGGCCTCGATGGCCGCGTTGACGTCGACGCCCATCTCGTCGGTAAAGCGCGCTAGCTCGTTGGCCAGCGCGATGTTCACGTCGCGGTAGACCCCCTCGAACACCTTCACCGCCTCGGCCGTCGCGGCGTCGGCGACCGGGATGACGTCGTTGCTCGTCACCTCGCCGTACACCAGCTCCGCGACGCGGGTGCTCTCGTCGTCGACGCCGCCGACGATTTTGGGGTGGGCCCCGCGGATGTCCCGCAGCGCGCGCCCGCTGGCGGTCCGCTCCGGGCAGAACGCGACCCCGAACTCGCCGGGCGGGACCGACCCCTGCTCGACCAGCAGCGGGTGGACCACCTCCCGGCAGGTCCCCGGCGGCACCGTCGACTCCACGAGGACCACGTCGCCGGGGTCGAGGCCGGCGGCGACGTCCCGGACCGCGGTCCGGAGGTTCGAGAGGTCGGGCACGTCGTCGTCCCGGAGCGTCGTCGGGACGACGACCACGTGGAGCGAGGCGGCGTCGGCCGCCGTGGTCGCCTCGCTGGTGGCCGACAGCGCGCCCGCCGTGACGGCCGTCGACAGCAGGTCCGGCAGGCGGGGCTCGTTCTCGACGGGGCAGTCGCCAGCGTTGACCCGGCGGACGACCGACTCGTCGATATCGACGCCGACGACGTTGCCGGTCACGCCGGCGAGGACGGTGGCCAGCGGCAGGCCCATCTTGCCGAGGCCGTAGACGGCCACCGGGACCGCGCCCTCCTGGAGGGCGACCCGCTGCTCGTCGGCGGTGGCGCTGGTACCGTAGAGGCCCCGCGACTCGTCGTGACCGAGCCTCATGGGTCGACCTCCGTCGGGGCGTCGATGCCGGTATCGACCGTGCCGGCGTCCGCCGGGTCACCGCTGTCGGCGACCTCGCCGTCCGGGGCGTCGTCGCCACCGACCGCCCCCGGTCCGTCGTCCGTCTCGACGGCCACCGGTCCGTCGGCCTCCACGGCCGCCTCGACCGCCCGCACCGCCGAGAGGGCCCGGAGGGCGTCCTCGCCGGTGACCGGCGGCGGGGCGGTCCCCCGGACGGCCGCGAGGAAGGCCGACAGCTCCGCCCGGAGCGGCTCGCCGTTGTCCACCGTCGGGCGCTCGACGACGTGGCGGTGGCGGTAGCGCACCCCCCCGTCGTCCTCGACGTACTCGGGCAGCGACTGCCGGTGGATGGACACCGACTGGGTGATGTAGTCCAGCGTGACCCGGCAGTCGCGGGCGGTGATGGACAGCTCCCGCACCTTCTGCTGGGTGACGCGGCTCGCCGTGAGCGAGCAGACCGTCCCGTCCGAAAAGCGGAGCGTGGCGGTCACGTACGGGTCGTCGCCGGAGCGCTCCGCCGTCGCGGTCGCCGGGACCGCGTCCAGCAGCGCCAGCAGGACGTCGAGGTCGTGTATCATCAGGTCCCGGACCACGCCGTCGCCGCCCTGGCGGTCCACGGGCGGCCCGAGGCGGCGGGCGTCCGCGGCGACCACCTCGAAGTCCTCGACCATCTCCGCGAGCGCCCGCACGGCGGGGTTGAACCGCTCGACGTGGCCCACCTGCAGCGCCACGTCCGCCTCGCGGGCGCGCGTCACGAGGTCCCGGCCGACCGCCGGGTCCGCGACGAACGGCTTCTCGACGAGGACGGCCGTCCCGCGGTCGATGGCGGCCCGCACGACGCCGGCGTGGTGGCGGGTGGGCACCGCGACGGAGACCGCGTCGGCGGCGTCCAGCAGGTCCGGGGTCGCCATCGCCGCCGCGCCGTAGGTCTCGGCCACCTCGGCGGCACGGTCGGCGTCGGCGTCGGCGACGCCCACGAGGTCCGCGCCGGGTAGCTCCCGGTAGACGCGGGCGTGGTGGCGGCCCATGCTGCCGACGCCGACGACGCCGACGGGTACCGGCGGGTCGCCCGCTCCGCGGATACCGTCGCCCGTTACGTCGCGCTCGGCGTCCGCTACGTCGCGCTCGTCCGCGTCGTGCTCCGCGCCCGCGTCCCGCTGGTCGTCACCTGGCATGGCTCTCCGGGGCGTACGACCGCAGCGTCTCGACGACCGTGCTGACCGCGTCGTCCGACAGTCTGGGGTGGACCGGCAGCGAGAGCACCTCGTCGGCCGCCGCCTCCGCCGCGGGAGCGTCCGGCTCGTAGTCCGCGTAGGCCGGCTGGCGGTGGACCGGCCGGGGGTAGTAGACCGCCGTCTCGACGCCCGCGTCCTCGAGGTGGGCGGCCAGCGCCTCCCGGTCGTCGGCGCGCACGGTGTACTGGTGGTAGGCGTGGCGGACGTGGTCCGGCTCGAACGGCGGGACGACCGTCGGGTGACCGGAGAGCGCGTCGGTGTAGGCCGCCGCGGTCGTCCGGCGGGCCGCGACGTAGTCCGCCAGCTTCTGTAGCTGGACGCGGCCGATGGCGGCCGCCATCGAGGTCAGCCGGAGGTTGTGGCCGACCGCGACGTGCTGGTGGCGGTCGGCCCGGCCGTGGTCGACGAACCGGCGGGCCCGCTCGGCCACGTCGGCGCGGTCGGTCGTCACCATCCCGCCCTCGCCGGTCGTCATGTTCTTCGTCGGGTAAAAGGAGAAGGTCGCCGCGTCGCCCAGCGAGCCCACGGGGTCGCCGCGGTAGGTCGCGCCGTGGGCCTGGGCCGCGTCCTCCACGAGCGCGCAGTCGTGCCGGTCCGCCACGGCCCGAAGTGCGTCCACCTCGGCGGGAAGCCCGTAGAGGTGGACCGCGAGGATGGCCGCGACATCGTCGGTCTCCGCGGCGACCGTCTCGACCGCGTCCGGGTCGAGCGCGTACGTCTCCGGGTCCACGTCGGCGAACACCGGGCGAGCGCCGCAGAGCCGGACCGCGTTCGCCGTCGCGACGAACGTGAACGGGCTCGTCACGACGCGGTCGCCGTCGCCGACGCCGAGTGCGCGGAGCGCCGTCGTCAGCGCCGCCGTGCCGTTGGCCGTGGCGACGCCGTGGCGGGCCCCGCAGTGGGCGGCGAACTCCGCCTCGAAGCGCCTGACCTCCTCGCCGTCGGCTAGCTGGCCGTCGTGGATGACCTCGCGGACGGCCTCGGCCTCCCGCTCGCCCACGTCCGGGTCGGCCATGGAGACGGTCATGCGATGCGGTTCCCTCCCCGTAGCTCGGCCGGCAGGGAGCGGTGCTCCGCCGGGACGCCCACCGCGAGCGTCTCCGGCGGCACGTCGTCGTCGACGAGCGCGCCGGCGGCCACGAAGGCCCCTTCGCCCACGGTCACCCCCGGCAGGACGGTCGCGTTGGCCCCGACGGAGGCCCCGTCGGCCAGCGTGGGTCCCTCGAGGTCGGCGTCGGTGCGGACGGGGTAGGCGTCGTTGGTCAGGACGGCCCCCGGCCCCACGAAGACGTTGCTCCCGAGGCGGCTCTCGCGCGGGACGTAGGCCCCGGTCTGGAGGCTGACGTGGTCCCCGACCGTGGTCGCGCCGTCGACGACGGCGCGGGTGCCGACGACGACGTCGTCGCCCAGGGTCGTGAACTCGCGCACGAGCGCGCCGTGGCCCGTGACGAATCCGTCGCCGGCCCGCACGTCCCCGTAGACGACGGTCCCGGCGCGGACGACGGCGTCGTCCCCGAGGACGGTCGGCCCCGCGTCGTCGGCGTGCTCGTAGCCGACGACGGCCCCGTCGTCGATGCGCACGTCGGTGCCCGCGCGAACCTCGGTCACGGCGCGGCCTCCCCGGTCGGTCCGCTACTCGCGTCGCTCGTAGTCGTGGTCGGTGTCATCCGAGTTCCCCCCGCCCCGCGCCCGCTGGCGCGGGTCGCTATACCCCCCTTATCCTCCTGCGGGCTTTGTTATTCGCGCTTTTCTTTCGATAGGGGCTACCTTAGCCGACCGCCGGCGTCGGGGGAGCGTCGCCCCACGAGCGGCCGACGGGAGCGCCCCTCTGGACGGCCGGCGACGACTGCCCCCGCGGTACGTGCGGCTTGTGGTCGGCAGTCACTAATCCCGGGAAGGCGGCCGGTCAGCGGTGTCTAACATATATCACGTTCGCGATAAACTGTCGGAGAGTTTGGAAGTCGTCCCCGAGTACTATGCCATTACCAGCCGTTTAACCGGTATGTAACAAAGTAGTGACACGGGGATACCCGGCTAGAGAGAACACCCTATCACCGACGTCAGGCTGCCCGATGCCGGCAAGCAACGCCCGTCTACTCCCAGGGCATGGCTCAAACGGACCGCGATGTACTCTCACAAGACGTGGTGTTCGACCTGTTGAGTAGCGCTCGCCGTAGGTTCGTCCTGTACTACCTACGGCAGACCGACGGCCCGGTCCAGCTACGGGAGCTGGCCGACGAGGTGGCCGCGTGGGAGAACGAGGTCCCGGTCGACGAGCTCACCAGCCAGCAGCGCAAGCGGGTGTACGTCTCGCTGTACCAGACCCACATCCCGAAGCTCGAGGACGTCGGCATCGTCGACTACGACCGCGACGCCGGGTCGGTGGCGCTGGCCGACCGCGCCGACGACATCGGTCGCTACCTCGGCAGCGAGAGCAACGAGGTGCCGTGGCAGCTCTACTACCTCGGGCTGGCCGTCCTCGGGGCCGTCTTCTACGCGCTGGTCGCCCTCGACGCGTCGGTGTTCGCGGGCATCTCGGAGCTCGTCGCCGGCGTGGTCGTCGTGGCCGTCGTCGGGGTCGTCGCCGTCGCCCACCTCGTGTACAGCCGGTACGCGACCACCGGCATCCCGCCCGAGCTGGTGAGCACGCGACGGTGAGCGGCCGGGTCGTCCCGAGAGGACCCCGTAGCGCGAGGGCTCGCCCAGCCGTAGTCGTCCCGTACTCGGAGGTGGGTACCCGCGGAGCCGTGCGGCGGCCGTATCCCGGTTCGCGGTACGAGCTGGCTACTCCGTCGGTCCGGCCGGCTCACCGGGCCGCCGCCGGACGGTTCGCTCCCGCTCGGCCGACAGGTCCCGCTCCGTGGGGCCAAGCCGCGAATAACAAAGCCCCATCGTCACCTCCACCCGGTCGAACCGACCCCACCGGCAGCGTCGCTCGCGAACCGCGCCGTCACCGACCTCCGTATCCGTGTCACAGCAGCCGACCACACTGCCACCGCCGTCCGCCAGTCGCGTCGCCACGCCCCGAACCGCGTCCGGTCACCGCCGTCTATCCGGGGGGCCGCGACCGTCCGGCAGCGGGCTGGCAGCCACCCGCGAGGACCACCCGCCGACCGGCCGCGGGGAGGTGGCCCGATGAGCGTCGAGGTGACGGCGTTCGACGGCGACGACGGGCGCTGGGACGACCTCGTCGAGCAGTCGCCCCAGGGCACCGTCTTCCACCGCTCCGCTGCGCTCGCGGTCCAGGCGGACCACGCCGGCGGCGACCTCCACCGCCTCGTCGGCTACAAGGGCGAGGAGCCGGTCGGGCTGCTCCCCGTGGTCGTCCTCGGGCGCGGGCCGCTCCGGGCCGCCGTCTCGCCGCCGCCGGACCTGCGGGTGCCGTACCTCGGGCCCGCGATGGTCAACCTCGGGAAGCTGAAGCGCCGCAAGGCCGAGCGCCGGCGGCGGCGGTTCGTCGAGGCCTGCATGGACTGGCTCGACGAGGCCGTGGGGCCGCGCTTTCTCCACGTCCGGACGGGCGACCGGTTCGCGGACCCGCGGCCGTTCGACTGGCAGGGGTGGGACGTCTCGCTCAGCCACACCTACGTCGTGGACCTCGCGCCGGGCCGGGAGGCCGTCCGCGACCGCTTCAGCGCCGACGCGCGGCGCAACGTGACCGGCGACGGCCCGCCGGTCGACGTCGGCGACGTCGAGGACGTCGAACGCATCGTCGCGGCGGTCCGGGACCGCTACGAGAGCCAGGGCATCGACTACCGGGTCCCGGAGCCGTTCGTCACGGACCTGTACCGCGCCCTGTCGGACGGCGCGGTCCGGCCCTACGTCTGCCGCGAGGACGGGGCGTTCCTAGGCGGCGTACTCGCGCTCGCGGACGGCGACACCGTCTACCGGTGGCAGGGTGGCGTCCGCACCGACGCCGCCGGCGACCGCCCCGTCAACGACTGCCTCGACTGGGGCATCATGACAGACGCCATGGAGGAGGGCCGGGGCCGCTACGACCTCGTCGGGGCGGACAACGAGCGCATCAACCGCTACAAGGCGAAGTTCGGCCCGGAGCTACGCCGCTTCTACGGCCTCCAGCGCGCGCCGCCGGGCGTGGGGCTGCTGGCGGGCGTGTACCGGCAGCTACGGAAGTAGCGCCCCTTCTCGTCGCCCCCGATCCGGCTCCCGACCACCGTGCTCGCGACGGCGAAGCGAGAGCGCGGCGACGGGTCAGACGATGCGGTTCCACAGCCCCTCGAGGTCGCCCTCCACGAACGCGCCGTAGTTGTCCGCGACGATGTCCGCGCAACGCTCCATGTAGTGCGGCGTCGAGCCGGCCATGTGGGGCGTTATCACCACGTTCGAGAGGTCCCAGAGCACGGAGTCGGGCGGCAGCGGCTCCTCGTCGAAGACGTCGAGGGCGGCCCCGCGGACGGTCCGCTGCTGGAGCGCGCGGGTCAGCGCGGCCTCGTCGACCACCTCGCCGCGCGCGACGTTCACGAGGATAGCGTCGCCGGGCATGGCCCGTAGCTCGTCGCTCCCTATCAGGCCCTCCGTCTCGTCGGTCAGCGGGCAGGCGAGCACGAGGTAGTCCGCGCGCGGGAGCACCTCGTAGAGGTCGTCCGGGCCGTACACCTCGTCGGCGGCGTCGGGGGCCGTCGCGGGGTCCCGCTTCGTGCCGACGACGGTGCAGCCCAGCGCCGAGCAGAGCTCGGCGACCCGGCCGCCGATGGCCCCGAGGCCGACGATTCCGACGGTGGCGTCCCGGAGCTCCGTGCCGCTGTAGCGCTCCCAGACGCCCTCGTCGGCCTGCTTGACGCCCTTGTGGAGGTTCCGGGCGAAGCAGAGGAGGTACGCGAGCACCTGCTCGCCGATGGGCTCGGCGTGGACGCCGGAGGCGTTGGTGAGGGCGATGTCGCGCTCCTGCAGGGTGTCGCGGTCGTAGCTGTCGACGCCCGCCGAGAGCGCCTGGACCCACCGCAGGCGCTCGCCGGCCGCGAGGTGGTCGTCGGGCAGCCGGAAGGTGACCAGCGCCTCGGCGTCGGGTACCATCTCGCGGGTCTCGGCGGGAGTGGTGGCGACCCGGACATCGCGGTCGCGGTCGGGGTATCGCTCGGCCAGCGCGTCGCGGATGGCCTCGACGCCGTCGGCGGGGACGTAGTGGCTGACGAGGACGGTGGG
>CAZPIG010000103.1:0-4739 GCA_964586205.1 uncultured Halobacteriales archaeon
CCGCGTCGGCGGTCGCCTCGAGGCCCTCGCGGGCTATCCGCACGGGGTCGTCGGCATCGGGGTCGCCGTAGAAGTCCACCTCCGCGCGCTCGGCCATCTCCTCGGCCTGCTCGTAGGCCCCCGGCCGGAAGGTGTCGGTCTGGACGACGGCCGAGCGCAGGCCCTTCTTCGAGAACCACCACGCCATCTTCGCGGCGGAGGTGGTCTTCCCCGAGCCCTGGAGACCCGCGAGGAGGATGGTCTGCTCTTCGAGGGGCAGGTCCGTGCTGTCGCCGACGAGGTCGACCAGCTCCTCGTAGACGACCCGGAGGACGTGCTCGCGCGCAGTGGTGCCGGCGGGCGGCTCCTCCTCCAGGGCGCGCTCGCGGATGGAGTCGGACAGCTCCATCACCAGCGCGACCTCCGCGTCGGCCTGCAGGAGCGACCGCTGTATCTCCTGGACGACCTCCTCGACGTCCTCCTCGGACAGCCGCGACTTGCCCCGGAGGTTGTCGAGCGTCGACCGCAGGGAGCTACCGAGGTTGTCGAGTACCATGGCGACTACTTGGGTGTCGGTAGGCGGCGGAAGCGATAAAGGGCTTGTGTCGTGGGGGCGGCGGTCCTGCCATCGGGCCGGTCCCCCAGCCCGTGCGGTCGGGAACCTCCACGTGGGTTGGGAGCCTCCACGTGCGGTCGGGGGCCTCTTACGGCGGACACCGGTCGTATCGACCGCGAACGTCGGCCGTATCTACCGCGAACGCCGTCCGTGACTCGCCGCCCGTACACCCGCAGCTAGCGGGCGGCGGCGCGAAAGAAGTGCGTGGACTCTCAGTCGTCTGCCGACGGCGCGACGGGCCGGCGCTCCTCGTCGTCCGTCGCCTCGGCGGCCTCGGCCTCGTCGTCCCGTTCGTCCTCGGTCGCGTACTCGTGGTGTGCTAGTTCGTCCCTACCATAGTGACACATGGGGTATCCCCTCGTCCCCTGGTACGGAGTGCCACGGGAAAAAAGTTCGTGGGCGGTCGAGCCCGCGACCCCCCATCGCGGTTCTCCCACCCACTCCACGACCTCACACCCGCCGCACGAATCTCACACCCGCTCGACGCGCGCGCCCCCGTTTCGCGGCGGCGCGACGACCACCTCGCCGCCGCCGACGGCGGCCAGCGCGCCCTCGGCGGCGTCGCGGACGGCCGCCGCGCCGTCGGCGTCGGTCACGGCGTACACCGCGGGCCCCCACGACGACTGGCCGGTCCCGACCACGGCCGGGCAGTCCGACAGCGCCGCGACCAACTCGCCCGCGGGCGGCCGGTAGACGCCGCCCTGCAGGTCCGCGTACCACGCCCCGTTGCGGCGGTCGACCTCGGTCACCGCCGCCCCGAACGCCGGCAGGTCGCCGGTCGCCGCGGCCGGCAGCAGCCGACCGGCGACGACGGCCGCCACCTCGTCCGCGACGGCGGGGTCGGCCGCCTCGAGGACCGACCGCATCGCCGCCCGCTCGCCAGCGCCGCTGCGGCCCTCCGGGGCGTCCGGCACGCAGACGACGAACCGCCAGTCGGCGGGCAGGTCGTGGCGGGCGGCGACCGGCGGTACCGTCCACTCGCCGTCGGGCGGCCGCGCGGTCGTGTAGCGGTCGGTCGGGTGGCCCGCGTCGAGGACGAAGCCGCCAGCCTCGAACGCCGCGACGCCGACGCCGCTACGGCCGCCGCGGCCGAGCGCGGGCGCGAGCGCGCGAATGTCGATTCCGCGGTCGTCTGCAGTTGCCGTGCGGTCGTCCGCGGTTCGGTCCAGCCCCTCGACTGCGCGGCCGTTGGCCGCCGCGACGGCGGCGAGCGTGGCGAGCGCCGTCTGGGTCCCGCTGCCGAGGCCGACGTGGCGCGGGAGGGGCTCGCGGAGCGCGACGGCCGCGCCGGGCACGCCGAGCAGGTCCGTCGCCCGCTCGGCGTACTCGAGGACGGCGTCGGCAGTGCGCGCGCTGGCGTCCTCGACGCGCCCGTCGGCACTGCTGCTCGCGTCCCCGAGACGCCGGACGCCATCCGCGGGCTCGGCGGCGACGACCAGCCGCGGCGCGTCGATGGCGACCCCGAGCCCGCCGTAGAGCCGGCGGCGCGACAGCGAGAGATTGAGGAAGCCGACGTGCAGGCGCGCGCCGGTGGTGACGCGGACCGGCCCGGCGTCCTCGGGCGGTCCGGCGTCGGCTGGTGGCATCGTCCACCGTAGCGGGCAGCGGGGGAAGTCGGTTTCGGCGGTGGCAAGGTGGCGGCGCTTCGGTGACGGGGTGTCCGTCGTACACGGCGAGCGAGCCGCCCGCGGTGCTGAAGTTCATACCACAGGGGGCGAGAATCCACTGCCGCGCGAGGAATGACCGACAGAACTGGCTCACGAAGAAATCCGGATGGGCAACAGCGTCCCCGTTCGGACGAAGGCGAGCGTGCCGAGTGGCCCTCGAACCGCGAGCGCGTCACCTACGAGGAGGGCCGGCGCGTGCTCGAGGCACAGCAATCCGACATCGACGACGTCGACGACAAGGCACTTCGGACGGTGCGCATCACGGCGCTGTTGCTGGGCGTTGGGGCGACGGGAGCGCGCGTCATCGGCGTCTCGAACGTGAACGGCCTCGCCGCCGCCCTCAGTCTCGCCTCGTTCCTCCTCTCGATGCTGTTCGGGGTCGCCGTCTACAACGAGTCGGACGAGGTCGCCGGACCGACTGCCGAGTACCTCGGTCGGATGAGACGTGACGACGCCTACGCGCGGTGGGAGTTAGATCTCCTCGTTCAGTTCGAGGGGTGGATAGAGGGCAACCGGAAGATCGTGGCGTTCAACGGCTATTTCCTCGCCGCGTGTC
Source organism: uncultured Halobacteriales archaeon (assembly GCA_964586205.1). Lineage (GTDB taxonomy): Archaea > Halobacteriota > Halobacteria > Halobacteriales > CAZPIG01 > CAZPIG01. The sequence continues at coordinate 2,819 of CAZPIG010000103.1, forward strand.
AGACGTTCTTCGTCCTCGGAGTGGGGTTCGGCGTGGCGGCGCTACTGTCGCTGAACTTTGGAGCGGTCATCGTCGGCAGCACGTTCCTCCTGGTGCTCGTGCTGACGACCCTCCTGATAGTCCGGTGGCTGGTACGGCAGGGCTGAGGCACCTGTCCCGTGGGTTTTTATACTATTCCACTACAATCGACTACTATGGCAGAGCCGGAGATCGACCGAGACGCCAGCGTCGATAGCAGCGACGACCCGACCGGAGCCACCGAGGAAGGCGATATCTACACCGATCCGAAAGAGAGCGGCTTGCGACTGGGAACGGGCGGCGGGATGCTCTACAAGCTACTCATCGAATCGCGGTAAGGGAAGCCGTTCTCGACACTCTGCTCTACCGAACCAGTCATCCACGAAAAGCCGCGTGATGGGACCGCCGAGATTCGAACTCAGGTCCGACGCACCCCATGCGCCGAGGATACCGCTACCCCACGGTCCCGCACCCGTCCGAACGGGCCATCCCGTGTTAAGGGCTTCGCTTCCGGGGTTGGAGCCGGTCCGCGAGGGTCGATAGGCTACGCTTCGTCGTCGCCCTCGTCCCGCGGCACCACCAGCTCGCCCTCGTCCCGCACCGCCACGAACGCGAGCGCGTCGTTCTCGTAGACGGCCGCGCCGGACCGCCCGAGCACGTAGCCGTCGTGGTCGCTCTCGACCGTCGCGCGGTGGTCGCCGTGGGGCGACACCACGTCCGCGACGGGGTCGCCGGCCTCGACAACGTCGCCCGCTTCGACGCGGTGACGGGCGATACCAGCAGTCTCAGTCCGCGGATGGACCGCTCGCCGGACGGGGTAGTCGACGGGCGACTCGAAGCCGGGGTCCGCCGCGGCGACGTCGGCCGGGACGCTATCGAGCAGCCCCATCTCGACCGCGACCCGGAAGACCCCCGCGACGGCCGCGGCGCGGGCGTCGTCCTCGACGACCGAGTGGCTGCCCAGTTCCGGGGTGAATGCGGGGATGCCCGCGGCGTTCAACGCCGCGCCGGCGGTCGAGCGCTGGAGGCGCTCCTCTAAGTACTCCTCGGCGGGGTACTCGTTCACTATCGGGAGGCCGAACGCCTCGACGAGGGCCGCTAGCTCGTCGGCTAGCTCGCGGGCCGCGTCCTCCTCGCGGACTTCGCCGTACAGCACGCGGTCGCGGATGGCGAACGGCACCGACCCGACGCCGGCGGTGTGGAGGTCTATCAGGGCGTCGGCGTCGTCCGCGAACGTCTCGTACACCCGCTCGTCGACCAGCTCCTGGACCCGCGGCGGCCGGGTCGAATCGTCGGTCGGGTCCGGGAAGTACCGATTGGGGTCGTCGCCGTCGTAGTAGGAGGTCCGCTTCTGGCGGCGGAGGCCGGCGGGGTTGAGGTTCGGCAGGCAGACGAGGGTGCCGCGGAGGTCCGCCACGAGGTCCTCGGCCGCGCCGACGACGTCCTGGGCGGCCGCGAGGCCAGTCACCTCGTCGCCGTGGATGCCCGCGGTCACCCACAGTGTGGGGCCGTCGTGCTCGCCCTCGACGACGGCGACGGGGAGTCGTTCCTCGCCGCCCGTCGGGAGGTCGGTGACCGGGAGGTAGCCCGTCGCGAGTTCGCCTGGGTTCGCAGTCGCCGTTCCGAGTTCCATGGCGGCGCGTGGGGTGGTGGCGGGAAAAAGGCTCGTTTCGGTCGGGTGTGACTTCGGTCGTTGGTGCTTTGCTTGGAAGGGGTGTCGAACTATCGCTGGGGTTCGGAAGCCCCGGCGCGCTCAACCGGCCGCGACGCTCGCGGGTCGCTCGGCTCGCGGTTCACTCCGTTCACCGCTCGCCACTTCGAGGTCCTCACTCCGTTCGGACCTCGCACCGCTCCCCGCTCGCGCTCGCTGCGCTCCTCGCTCCCTCCGGTCGCTGCGGTGCTT
>CAZPIG010000103.1:4839-8776 GCA_964586205.1 uncultured Halobacteriales archaeon
CGCTCCCCGCTCGCGCTCGCTGCGCTCCTCGCTCCCTCCGGTCGCTGCGGTGCTTGCTTCGCCGGGGCCGGGTCGAGCGCGCCGCCCCTTCCGGAGTCCCGCCCGGAGTGGTCTGTCCACCAGTCGAACAGGCCGGCTGGCCGTCTCGCTAGGAGAGGTCGACCAGCCGGCGTCCGGAAGCCCGTTCGACAGACGGACGCGGGTGGGAATGAAAGGGGCCGGTCGCTGGACGAACCCCGGCGAAGCAAGCACCGCAGTGAGTGACCGGAGGGAACGAACGAGGAGCGCAGCGAGCCGCGGGAGTCCAGCGACCGGGGGCTTTCGAGGACGCTAGCAACCGAATGGGCACGAAATGAGTAGCATCGAACTCCGCTACCAACCCTCGACGACAGCCCCTACACCGCCGCTTCCGCCAACGGCTCTATCGCCAGCGTCACCGAGACGCCCTCGACGTCCCACTCCTCGCGCAGGCCCTTCTCGTCGTCCACCGCGCCGAACTCCGCGGCACGCACCTCCCCGGCGACGAGAGCCTCGCGCTCGCGGACCAGCGTGGCTACCTCGTCGTCCGCGACCGACATCTCCACGCGTATCTTCCGGTCCAGCTCGAGGTCGAGGTTCTTGCGCATCTCCTGGATGCGCCGGACGACCTCGCGGGCGTAGCCCTCGCCGCGCAGGTCGTCGGTCAGCGTGGCGTCCACGTACACGACGCCGCGCTCCTCGCCGTCGAGCGTCAGGGGGACGCCCGCCACGTCGTCGGGCGTCTCCGGGACGAACTCCTCGACCATATCGCGGGTCAACTCCGCCTCCACGCCGGTCGCGTCGCTCACGGCCTCGCGGAGCGCCTCCAGGGTGGGTTCCTCGACGCGCGCCTCGTTCATCGCCGCGATGACCTCGCTCGCGCGGTCGCCGAACTCGGGGCCGACCGCGCTCGGGTCGGCGTCGGCGCTGTACCGGAGCCGTCCCCACCGCTCGTCGGGGGCGACCACCTCGACCGCGCGGGCGTTCAGCCGGTCGGCCAGCAGGTCGCGGTGGCGGGTAACGGCCTCGGCCACGTCCCCGTCGCCTGCGGCGACCACGACCCGGCCCACGGGCCACCGGAGCTTCCGGCCGGCGCGCTGGCGGGCGTTCGCGCCCGCCTCCTCGGCGGCGCGCAGCAGCTCCACGTCGTCCTCCAATCCCGGCTGGCGGAGCGACCGGTCCGCCTGGGGGTAGTCGAGCGCGTGGACGGTGTCGAAGCCCCCGTCGCCCGACAGCACGCCGTACATCTCCTCGGTGAGGAACGGCGCGAACGGGGCCAGCAGCGCGACGACCTCCGAGAGCGCGTGGAAGGTCGTCGCGTAGGCGGCCCGCTTGCTCGCGTTGTCGGCCTCCTCCCACATCCGCTCGCGGACCGCCTGGATGTAGTACCGCGAGAGGTCCTCGACCACGAAGTCCAGCAGCGCGTCCAGCGCCTCGTGCTGCTCGAAGTCCTCCCAGCGCTCGTCCATCTCCAGCTTGGTGGTCTGGAGCCGAGACAGCAGCCACTCGTCGACCGTCTCGAGCGCAGCGTCCTCGACCGACAGCGACGCGTCGTCCGCGTCGAGGTCGGCGTTCTCCGCGTCGAGGTCGGCGTTCTCCGCGTCGAGGTCGGCCTCCAACGTCGCGTCCCCGACGTCCACCGCGGCCGGCTCGACGCCATCCAAGCTAGCGTACGGCAGCGGGAACCGGAAGGCGTTCCAGAGGATGTTCAGCTTGCGCTGGACGTCCTCCATGCCGTCCCACGAGAACCGCATGTCCTCGCCCTGGGGGTCCTGGGACAGCAGGAACGTCCGCATCACGTCCCGGCCGTGGCGGTCGATGGCCTCGTGGGGGTCGATGAGCAGGTCCTTGGACTTCGACATCGCCCGCCCGTCGGGCATCAGCGCGTGGCCGTGCATCAGCACGGTCTCGTAGGGTATCTCGCCCAGCGCGGTCGTGCCCATCCCGAGCTGTGACCAGAACCACCCGCGGGTCTGGTCGTGGGCCTCGATTATCAGGTCGGCGGGCCAGAGCTCCTCGAAGGCGGCCTCCTCGCTCGGATAGTCGAGGGTCCCCCACGTCGCCACCGAGGAGTCCAGCCACACGTCGAAGACGTCCGGGACGCGCTCGTAGGTGACCGCGCCGGCGGCCGCCTCGCTGTCGTCCCCGGCGGCCACCTCGCTGCCGTCCACGGTGATGGTCAGGTCGTCGACGGTGGGCTTGTGGAGGTCCACCTCCCCGGGGTCGACGTCCTGGTCGACGCGCTCGGCCAGCTCCTCGCGGGTGGCGACGACGATGGCGTCGTCCATGTCGCCGGACCACTGGACGGCGTTCCCGTCGGCGTCCTCGCTGGGCAGCCAGATGGGGATGGGGACGCCCCAGTAGCGCTGGCGGGAGACGTTCCAGTCGGGGGCCTCCTCGACGAAGTCCCGGAAGCGGTTGTCCCGGGCCCACGCGGGGTACCACTCGCTGTCCTCGATGTTGTCGAGCAGGTCCTCCTTGACGTCCGTGACCGTGATGAACCACTGGTCGGTCACCAACTGGACGATGCCGGTGTCGCACCGCCAGCAGTGACCGTAGGAGTGAGTGGTGGTGCCGTTGGCGAGCAGGTGGCCCCGCTCCTCTAGGTCCGCGATTATCTCGTCGTTGGCGTCGCGGACGAATTCGCCGGCGTAGGGGCCGGCGGTGTCGTCGTAGACGCCGTCGCTGCCGACGGGGCAGTAGACGGGGAGTCCCAGCTCCGAGCCGCGCTCGAAGTCCTCCTCGCCGTGGCCGGGCGCGGAGTGCACGAGGCCGGTGTCCTCGGCCTCGACGTAGTCGGCGGTGTACACCTCGAACGCCCCGTCGCCGCCGGGGTGGTCCACGATGTCGCCGAGCGGGTGCTCGTACTCCCAGCCGACCATCTCCTCGCCGGTGACCTCCTCGACGACCTCGTAGTCGTCGTACCGCCCGGCCGAGAGCACGTCCTCGACGAGCGACTCCTCGACGTAGAGGACCTCGGAGGTGCCGTCTTTCTCGGCACGGACTCCGTAGTACGTGAGGTCCTCGCCGACCGCGACGAAGGTGTTGGCGGGGATGGTCCACGGCGTCGTGGTCCAGATGACCAGGGAGCCGTCCCGGTCCCGAAGTGGGAACTTCACGTAGATGGAGGGGTCCTCGACGTCCTCGTACTCCACCTCGTTGTTGGCGATGGCCGTCTCGCACCGCGGACACTGGGAGATGGAGCGCTTGCCCTGCTCGACCAGCCCGCGCTCGTGGGCACGGGCGAAGCCCCACCACGCCGCCTCCATGTACTCCGGCGAGACTGTCTTGTAGGGGTTCTCCCAGTCCATCCAGACCCCGAAGTCCACGAAGTCCTCCTGGAGGCCCTCTAGCTGCTCCTCGGCGTACTCCTTGCAGTCCTCGATGAAGGCGTCCACGCCGTACGCCTGGATGTCCTTCTTGTTCTCGAAGCCCAGTCGCTCCTCGACGCGGGTCTCGATGGGCAGGCCGTGCATGTCGTAGCCCGGCCGGTCGGTCACGTCGTAGCCGGACATCCGGAGGTAGCGGACGTAGGCGTCCTTCAAGGTCTTGTTCCACGTGGTGCCCATGTGGGCCGCCCCGGAGGTGTACGGCGGGCCGTCGACGAAGAACAGCGACTCGGCGTCGGCGCGTCGCTCCTTGGCTTGCTCGTAGGCGTCGACCGCGTCCCAGTAGTCGAAGACGCGGTCCTCCACCGCGTGTGGCTCGTACTGGTCGGCCACGTCCGCGAAACGTTCCATGGGCGGTGGGAGACGCTCCGGCACTAAAGTGGGTTCGGTCCTGCAGACCGGGGGTGTAATCCGTGGCTGCCTACGCAATCCATCGTCGGGGTGGGACTGAAAGGGGCCGGTCGCTGGACGAAGGCGGACGACGTAAGCAGAGCGAGGTCCGACGGACCTCGCAGGCCGTGCGGCGCGGG
>CAZPIG010000104.1:0-8731 GCA_964586205.1 uncultured Halobacteriales archaeon
CGCCGTCGCGGCGCTCGTGCCGGCGCTCGTCTGGCTGCTGGCCCACCCCGCCGCCGTGGTGGCGTCGGTCGCGACCCTGACGGTCGCGGCGGCCGCCACCCGCCTCGCGCGCGAGCGCCGTCGCACGGGTCGGCCCGCGCCCGCGGTAGAGTAGGCCGTCGGCAGGCTGCCGACTCACTGGTCGACCGCTGACCCGGACGCTTTCTTTCGGTCGGCGCGTCCCGTAGCGACGCGACCCCGCACGTTCGCCCGGTCAGGGTCGTAGCCGACCGGCCGAGAGCCACGCCACGTCGCCGGCGGGGTCGACGAGCGCGTAGTGCATCTCCTTGCGGACGCCGCCCGCCATGCGCACGTCGAGCGCGAGGCCCCGGGGCGAGAACTGGTGGTCGGCCGGGAGCACCCTGACGAGGCGCTCGGAGTGGCCGAGGTCCGAGACCGTCCCCACCGCGTCGTAGGTCCGGAAGTCCGCGCCGAACTTGAAGCCCGTCTTCGGGGCGACGTCGGCGTCCCGGAGGGCGGCGTAGGCCGCCAGCCGACGGTCGAAGCGGTCGCCGGCGAGCGCCCGGCCCGCCTCGTGGACGGAGGACGGACTGCCTTCGACGGCGATGGCACCCCGGTCCGCGAGGTACGCGGCCTCCGTCAGCGATAGCTGGAGGTACTCCGGCAGGTCGCGGTTCGGGTCGTCGACGCGGAGCGGCTGGCCGTAGAAGCCCCGCTCGTACAGGTCCGGCGGGTGGTCGCGGACCAGCACGCGGTCGTCGAGCACCAGGGCTGGCAGGCCCGTCGGGAGGTCGACGCGCGTCGCGCCCCCGGGCTCGGGGCGGCCCGTCTCGAAGTAGCTGACCGCGCCCTCGTCGTCCGCGACGGCGAGCGCGACGTCGCCGAGCGTCGCGGCGGGCACCCGCTCGCGCTCGCCCACGACGACCACGCGGTGGGCCACCTCGCCCTCCCGCGGCTCGGTCCCGGACCGGTAGACGACGAGGTCCACCGCCGGTGCGGCGTCCCCCGCGTCGGGCGTCGCGGTGTTCACTGCGTCGGGCGAGGCGTCGACGCCGTCGGCGAGCCACGCCGGCCGCGCCGGCGAGAGGTAGAAGCCGCGCTCGCGGAGGTCCGCGTACACTGCCAGCCGGCGGGCCAGCCCGTCGCCGCCGACGGCCGCGAGCAGGTCGGGGAGGTCCATCCCGTCGACCGAGTCGAGGTGGCCGTCGAGCAGCAGGTGGGCCGCCTCGACCGGCGCGAGGGCGACCTCGCCGCCGGGCAGCGGGCGGCCGTAGCCGCGCGCGTCGTGGAGTCGCTGGCGCGCGTCGCCGCCGACCACCACCTCGCCGTCGCGGAGCGTCCCGTCCATGTACCGGGGATGGGGCTGTCGGCCGTTAATGCGCTACGGTTGTGGCGGCGGAAAAACTGACCGCGGGAATCCCCGCTTCGACCACGAGTAACAACCGTTTTCCCGCCACACGACGACCCCCGCACGATGAAGGTCCTGCTCGGCGTCGGCGGCACCGACGACTCCTTCGACGCCTTAGAGGAGACCGTCGCGCGCGCGACGGCCGCGGGCGACGACCTCACGGTCGCCGTCCTCGCGAACCCCGAGTCCGAGATGGCCCCCGTGGAGGTCGAGCGACGGGTCCGGGAGGCCGTAGACGCGGCCGGCCTCGGGACGGACGTCCGCCGGCTGGCGGGTGACCCGGGGCCCGCGCTGGTCGAGCTAGCGGACGCGGAGGACTTCGACATGCTCGTCCTCGGCGGCGGCGAGCGCAGCCCGATGGGGAAGATACAGGTGGGCCACGTCGCGGAGTTCGTCGTCCTGAACGCCCGCACCACCGTGAAGCTGGTCCGATAGATGACGGCGCGCATCTACCCCGACGAGCCGGCCGGCCCCTTCCCGGAGCCGCCGCTGTCGTTCGAGGACGGGGAGGGCCGTGCCGTCGAGATACGGGCGTTCGACGGTGGGGAGTCCGACGACGACAGCGGAACTGGCTCCGACGACACCGATTCCACGGACGCGTCCGTCGACGCACTCGTCGCGATGTACGAGGACTTCGACCCCGCCGACCGCGCCCAGGGCATCCCGCCGACCGGCGAGGACCGCATCCGGCAGTGGCTGGACACCATCCTGGAGGGCAGCGTCAACGCCGTGGCGTGCCACGACGGCGACGTCGTCGGCCACGCCACGCTGGTCCCGGACGACGACGGCAACTACGAGCTAGCCATCTTCGTCCAGAGCGACTACCAGGGGGCGGGCATCGGCTCGAAGCTGCTGCGGGCGCTGCTCGGGCTGGGGCAGTCGCGGGACGTCGAGCGCGTCTGGCTGACCGTCGAGCGCTGGAACACTCCGGCCGTGTCACTGTACGAGTCGGTCGGCTTCGAGACCTGCGCCACGGAGAGCTTCGAGCTGGAGATGGCGCTGCGGCTGGCGTAGCGGCGTGGCGTCGGTATTGCGGCGTGGCGTACGCTCGGTCCGCCGGCCTATCTCCGACGTCCCTCGACCCGCTCAGCACGGCGGCCGCGGGCGCTCGCCGTGGGGCTGGCGGACGTCCAGCAGGTCGGAGCCGTCGGGGCCGGCGTCGACGTCGACCGCCACCCCGTTGTAGAACCGCCACGCCGACCCGTCGGGTCTGACTGCGAGCGACGCCGAGACGCCCGACGCGAGCCACGCCTCGACGACGTACTCGCCGGCGTTCGTGAACACTGCGGCGTCCGTCCCCGCCTCGCCGTCGGCCGGGACGTCGAACGCCTCCTCGAACACGCGACTCCCAGATTCGGTCACCGTGACCGTCACCGTTCGCTGCCGGTCGGTTTCGTTGTGGACGGACACGTCCCGGAACACCGGCTCGTCGGGCGTCGGACACGGGGACTGCGGGCCGGTCTCGGCCGTGGCGCAGCCGGCCAGCACCGCCGGAATCGCGGCTGTGGCACTTCGGAGGGTCGCGCGTCTGGTGTGGGGACCGCTCATACTGCTTCCCGTGGTAGCTGTCAGGCGGGTACGACGAGTGCTTTGGGGTGCCAGTCGGACCGACCGTTGCGCTCACACCGACAGCACGGGCTGGCTCGCGTATAGCAGCACGTACTCGGCGGTCTTCTCCAGGACCTCCGCGCGCTCGCCGGTGGCCGACTCCCGCGGGACGACGAGGAAGTCCGCGCCCACGTCCTCGGCGGTGTCGAGGACGACGCTGCCGGGGTGCTGGGAGAGCCGCTCGGTCGAGAAGCCCGCCGTCGTGGAGGTGGCGACGGGCACGCCGGCCTCGTCGGCGACGGCCTCGGTTTCGGCGAGGAACGACCGGGAGCCGTCGGCGACGTGGCCCGGCTCGACCGCGCCGGTCGCCATCCCGCGGACCACCTCCTCGCCGAGGACGTACACCACGTGGACGCCGGCGTCGTACCGCTCGGCGACGGCGACGGCGTACTCGACGGCGGTGGCGGACTCATCGCTGCCGTCGACCGGCACGAGCACCGTCTCCACGGAGAGGGGAGCGGGCTCGCCGCCGTCGGCGGCGAGGCGGCGGTCGGCGGCGGTGCGGCCACTCCCGCCGTCGGTGGCGTCGCCGTCCTCCTCCGATGGCGTCGCGGTCACGTGCGCCCGTGGGACGCCGGCGGACAAAAGCGCTCCCCCTCCGTGTCAGCGCTCCCCGTGTCAACCCCAGCCACCGCACCTGCAAACCAGAAAACGTTTTCCGCCCCGGCGGATGGCAGTAGCCATGGACCGAGCACTCGTCGTCATCGAGGGTACAGAAGCGACCAAAGAGCTCGTCCGCGAGGCCGGGGAGCTAGCGGCCGGCGTCGGGGCGGAGCTGGTGCTGCTGCACGTCACCACCGAGGCGGAGTTCAGCGACCAGGTGGACGCGCTGGCGTCCATCCCCGAGTACGACGCCTCCTACGGCGTCGGCTCGGCCCGCGACGGCGCGAAGCAGTTCGCCGAGGACATCGGCGAGGAGGTGCTCGCGGGCCTGGAGGTCTCCTTCGAGGCGCTCGGCGCGCTCGGCGAGCGCGAGGAGCGCATCCTCGGCACCGCGCGCCGTCGGGACTGCGACCACGTCTTCCTGTCGGGCCGGCGGCGCTCGCCGGCGGGCAAGGCCGTCTTCGGCGACACGGCCCAGGCAGTCATCCTCAACTTCGACGGCATGGTGACCGTCAAGACCGGGGCCGACGAGCCGACGTAGGGGCCTCGGGGCTGTCCGACCCGAGAGCTGACCGGACGACCGCGGCCCGCCCCGGACGGTGGTTTCCGGGCCGCCGAAGCGAACTTTTTCCAGCGACCGGCCGCGAGCAGCACCGTCCGCCGCGGGGTCCCCCGGAGCCGCGACCGCCCGTCGCGCACGCTCGCTGGATGCCGTCGCGGTCCGCCCGCCCGCCGGCCGTCCGGGGTATCGACCGGGCGCATCGCACCGACCGCTTGCTGTTGCTGTGTCATGGGTCCCTCCATCGGCCTCTCGGATGGTCGGCCGCCGAGAGACGTAGCTAGTGACGCGGTACGGGCCGATGAATCGGGTTCTTCGTTCGGAATCGTTCGAGAAATCGAGCGTGCGCTTCGTGATTCTACGGGTCCGGTGGCACGCGCGCGAGGCTGGCTGAGAGCCGTCTACGCGACCGTTTCGTGGCGAAGCAGCGGCGGCGCTCGTCGCGGGTCGTTCCTCCGCCGAGCGGTCGCGGAACGATCCCGGAGTCGGGAGCGGAAGGACCTGGGTAGCGGCCACCGGTGGCCGGATGGGTAGTCGTCCCGACCACCCCGTTTCGGTACAGTTAGTCGGACGAGCGGCCACTCTAGCGCCGGTCTTGCGCAGCCCGTTCGACGCGAACCGTCGTCTTACGGCGGTTACACGGATGTAACCGGGCGTCGCTTAGGACCGGGTACCACCCGCTTTCGGCCGGTCGCCGACCGACTCGTAGGCCCGTGACGGCGCGAGGTGGCGTTGTCGACGTTGGACTCGCGGATGCGTTCGCGGGCCTCGGCGACGGCGCGGCGTCGAAGCCGCGGAACGAGACGGCCGGGAAGCGTTCCGCGAGGGCTATCCGCTGGCGACCGGACCCCATCCGACGAGGTCTGGACGGCCGGTTCGCTCGAGGAAAGCCGCGAGGAGGTCCGGCCCGCCGTGGGCACGGACGCTTCGGTGGACACGCGACCCGTCGCCGGTCCGTGCTAAGTGTGTAGCCCCTCTATTTATCACCAGTCTGTTTGACATTTGAGTGTGGCTCCGAAACGACCGGCGGACCGCGGCTACGATGGCGGATCGGAAGGTGGAACCGACTCTCCTCGGAAGACTGGGGCGACCGAACCGTCCCGGCGCGACCTGCTGTCGACGGTCGCCGCCGTCGGCACGGCGGCCGGCTTGGCGGGGTGCTCCGACGTCGAGACGGGGGACGGATTCGACGGCGGCGGGGAAGACAGTACCGAGGACGGCACGGGGAGCGAGGCGGACGACCCGCCGGACGCGGCGCGGTCGGTCGCGGCGTCCCCGGCCGTGCTCCCGCCCGCCCCCCAGCGCGTGCTGGGCCTGCCCGAGTTCGGGGTCGAGGAGCTGACCGAGGCGGTGACGCCGTCGAACGGGGGCGAGACCGTGGCCGCGACCAGCTACCTGACGGTCCACGAGCGGCCCCGCGAGACCGACCAGCCCGTCCCCATGCAGTTCCGGATCACTGACCTCGCGGCGCGGTCGTTCGGCCTGCTCTCGACGCCGTCGCCCGAGCGGGTCGGCGCGACCGTCGACCCGCTGGCGACCGAGCCCCTCGTCGAGGCGCTCGCCGGCGACCGCGGCAAGCAGTTCCTCCAGCAGGCGGGTGCGGTCGGGACGGCCGACTTCGACTGGGTCCGCCAGCCCCAGCAGGTCGACGCGCGAGAGGTCGAGCTGCTCGGGACGGCGACGGAGGGCGTGACCCTCCTCGGCGTCGCGGCCGTCGGCGAGGAGCACCCGACCACCGTCCTGGCGAACCTCGCGCGGGTCCCCTACGAGGGCGATGTCGTCCTCGTGGCGGAGCTCGTATGGCGGCAGACCCCGCCGGAAACCCTCGACGCGGACGACGCGTGCATCGACGAGAGCTGCCAGCTGATCCAAGAGGCGGCGGCCGCCCTCTGGGAGGAGTACCGGCGGGCGATACAGGCGGCGCGAATCTGCAGCTCGCTCCCCGACCAGGGCACCCTGGCCGACGCGTGTCCACAGCCCGACGACGACGAGCCCCCCTCCATCAGCCTGCCGGAGGGAGAAACCCCCACGTTCGGCGTCGGCGACGTCCGGGTCGTCCAGCACGTCGAGGACACGGTGGTCAAGGCACCCGGCGATGACCCCATCCACGAGGAGGACGACCCGCCACCGGTCCTGGGCGAGAACACGGCCGTCGTGTTCGAGATGGATACCATCGAGAACATCGACGGAATCGGCGGGCCGCTGACCATCGACGTCTTCGACAGACACCCCCCGCCCCTCTCCCCCCTGTACTCGCACGAGGGGTCGTTCGACCTGACGGAGTCGGACCTGCAGGCCATCGCGGACGGCGAGCCGACGCTGTCGGTGCTGAACCGCATCTCCAACGACGGTGACGACAACGAGCTCCCGGTGTTCGAGCTCGGCACCCCCGACGTGCGCCTCAGTCCCAGGCGGGAGGCCCATCCCGTCATCTGGGACACGACCGGCGTCTCGCACACCCACACCATCCCGAACGTCGAGAACATCGACGCGCTGAAGGTGGGGTTCGTCGCCATCAAGGACGACGGGCCCGACTTCAGGCAGGTCGGAGCCCGATACGGCAACGCGAACGGGCTGCCGGTGGACTTCTTCCGGACGGCCGCCAGCGGCACCGAGTACCTCCAGCGGGTCTTCCCCGGCCCCGTCGTCACCTACGTGCACGAGGACCTGGCGCTCCGGGGTTCTTCCGGCGCTTTTGGCAAGAACTACGCCCAGAACTCCGATCAGAAGACCGCGCACTGGCAGCTGCAGTGGATGGCGACCGACCCGTCCCATCCCTCGAACCGGCCCGGGTTCCCGGCCGGCGGGACCCTCCGGACGGACGGGACCAGCCGGAGCCGGATGATCCAGGAGATACGGAACGACGGGTTCGACGTGACGGTGGCCATCGTGCCGCGCGATTACTTCGAATTCTGGGGCGAGCCGAAGGTCGAAGGCGAGGGTGCCACGTCCTCCGTGCAGGCGGCGCTCGTCGAGAGCGCTTCGCCCAGCGGCGAGGACCGCGAAGTCAGCTTCAACGTCGCACACGAGCTGGGCCACTACTTCCAGGACGGCTACGACGGGCCCCGCTTGCACCCGATGGCCCAGCGCAACAACCAGAGCTCCGACGCGAACGTGAACAGCGACCCCGTCTCCTTCCTGCACGCCCGCCACCAGAACTCGAACCTCGACGGGGACGACGACGAGGACGCGCCGGGCGTGATCTCGACGGCGTTCGACCTCGAGGACGGCGGGTTCCAGATAGTGCAGCAGTGGGCGAACCCGAACGGCCAGTTCGCGGTGTGCGGGCCGGAGGACGATTGCACGGACGACGATAGCACGCCCACGCCCACTCCGAAGCCGGCCGATAGGTCCATCCCGAAGGTGCCGAGCTTCATGAGCTACACGCCCGACAGGGGGTCGGCGTGGACCGACGCGCGCCTCCACAAACAGCTCATAAACAGCGGGTGGACCTTCTCGGGGGCCGCGCGCAGCGACGACGTCCGGCTGATGGTGGCCGGGACCGGCACCGTCACCGAGGACGGCGAGCTGGTCTTCCCCGAGGTCACGGCGTTCCGCGGGGTCGAGGAGTACACCCACAACGAGGACAACCCCGTCCTCGTGGAGCTGCTGGACCCCGACGGCGACACCCTCGTCGAGGCCCGCGTGCCCTACGAGGCCGACCGCATCGAGGGCACGGACGCCGGCGGGAGCGCCGACGCCACGGCCGACGAGTCCGTTCCGACACCCTCGTTCGAGCTCCCGTTCCGCGAGGCGGGCGTCCGGGTCCGGGCCACCTACGAGGACGAGACGGCCGAGTTCAACCCCGTCGTGCGTAGCGTCCGGGACGCCGTCGGGCGGGTTCCCCCCGAGGGTTTCCCCGACGGGGCGGAGGAGCGCCGCGACGCCATCGGCCGGGAGCTGGACGCGGTCCGCCGGCTGGTGGCCGACGGGGCCGACGGCGACGCGGCGACCGCCATGGACGAGGGGGTCAGGAACGCCATCGAGAGGCACGTCGTCGAGTACGAGGCGGACCTGGGCCAGCCGACGCCGGAGCTCCTGCTCGGCCTCGTCGACGAGATGGTCCGGCGGCTGGAGGCGCTCGGCGGCGGGTGACGTATCGGCGGGGCTGTTCGTCGAGGTCAACGAGGTGGGGGCCGCCACGTTCGACGCGGGTCTCAGGGATAGGATTTAACAACGCGGCTGTTCATACAATTAGTGCTATGAGAGCAAAGATGCTGCAGCTCCTGACCTCGAAGTACAGTGCCCGAATCCTGCTGGTGCTCGTCGTCCTCGGCCTCGCGCTGGCCATCGAGCCGGCGGCCGGCGCCGACGCGTGCGCGCCGTGGCGGGCCAACTGCTGACTCCGGTCGGTCGAAAAACCCGTCTTTTCGCGGTCGAGACGCTACGCCCCGGCAAGCGACTGCCCCCGTGTCCGCCACCGAAACCTTAAGACCCACCCGGACCACCCCTCGCACATGACGTCCGAACCCGGCGTCACGGGACGACTCGCCCGCCGAGCGACCGCCTTCGGGTTCGGCTTCTTCTTTTTCGACGCCTGAGCGGGCGGCGGA
>CAZPIG010000105.1:0-8706 GCA_964586205.1 uncultured Halobacteriales archaeon
TTCGGCTCGCCGTCGTCCGCCGTCGCCGTCAGAGCAAGCTCTGACGAGCCCTGGGCTCGCTTCGCTCGCCCAGGACGCCGAGCGCGTCGCCCCTTTCGGATTTCCGGCGAGCAAGCTCGCCGGCGTCTCGCTCACTTCGTTCACGAAATCCCGTCCGACGGTGGTTCGACCGGTAGCCCGTCGGCGGATTTCTCGACCACGCCCAGACCGAACCCACTTTGACACCAGCACCGAAACCACCACCCACCCAACCATGGACGACCGGATACACCAACACGCCGAGGTACTGGTCGACTGGTCCGCCCGCGTCGAGCCGGGCGACGACGTCGTTGTCAGCGTCGACGAGGGGGCCCACGACCTCGCCATCGCCGTCGCCGCCGAGCTGGGCGAGCGAGGCGCGAACCTCCTCGCGACCTACGGCTCCGCCGAGGTCTCCCGCGCCTACCTTCGGGCCCACGACGGCGAGTTCGGCCCCCACGACCACGAGGTGGCGCTGTACGAGGCGAGCGACGTGGTCCTCCGCCTCGGCGGGGGCCGCAACACCGCCGCGACGGCGGACGTGCCGAGCGAGGCCCGCCAGGCGCACTCGACGGCCCGCGAGGCGGCCCGGGAGGCCCGCTATGACACGCGGTGGGTCTCGACGGTCCACCCGACGCGGTCGCTGGCCCAGCAGGCCGGGATGTCCTACGAGACCTACGCGGACTTCGTCTACGACGCCGTCCTCCGCGACTGGGAGGCGCTGGCCGAGGAGATGGCCCAGTTGAAGGACCTCCTCGACGCCGGCAGCGAGGTCCACCTCGTGGCCGACGGGACCGACCTCACCATGCGCATCGACGGCCGCACGGCCGTCAACAGCGCCGCTTCCGTCGCCTACGACTCCCACAACCTCCCCAGCGGCGAGGTGTTCACCGCGCCGTACGCCACCGAGGGCGAGGTCGTCTTCGACGTGCCGATGACCATCCGCGGCCGGCGCGTCCGGGACGTGCGGCTGACCTTCGAGGACGGCGAGGTCGTGGACCACGACGCGGGCGAGGGCGGAGACGTGATACAGGAGGTCCTGGAGACCGACGACGGGGCCCGCCGGCTGGGCGAGCTAGGCGTCGGGATGAACCGCGGCATCGACCGGGTGACGGACAGCATCCTCTTCGACGAGAAGATGGGCGGCACCGTCCACCTCGCGCTCGGGCGCGCGTACGACTCCTGTCTCCCCGAGGGCGAGTCCGGGAACGACTCGGCGACCCACACGGACCTCATCACCGACATGGGCGAGGGGTCCCGACTGGAGGTCGACGGCGAGGTGGTGCAGCGCGACGGGGTGTTCCGGTGGGAGGAGGGGTTCGAGGGGTAGGACGGGGAGAGGCGGCGTTCGTTGTTACTGGTACCGCACATTCCCCGAGGGGACGACATTAATCTCGGAGCCCCCACGGGAGTTCGCCGTCCCGTTCCTCGATGTACTCCTTCGCGGCCGCCAGGCTCGTGAGTCGAATCGCCTGCCGGCCGCCGTATTGCTCGACTGGAACGGTCGGGTCGCGGACCATCTCCTCGAGGAGACGCTTCGCCGTTCCCTGGTCGTGGCTGGCGACGCCCCACTGCTTCACCGTGTCTATCTGCTTGGTGTGGGTCCCTGTCACGTTGTTGGAGGCGAGTCTACGGACGAGCTTCACTTTCAGGGCATCTTCGTCGGGCATCGGCGGTTCTGGTCCCGCCTTCGCGTAAAAATGTCAGCAACGGCTCGATGTTGTATTTCTATATCTACAATTAGTAGCTATTCAACGACAGATTTTTACGACCGGCCCTATTCGGTTTCACTGAATCCCCAACCGATTCGACCGACCGCACCGTCCACCGAGAACACCTGCATCCCCGACCAACGAGCTAGAGAGACACCATGGCAATCGAACGAGAGAAGCCCGAGACGTACGCGGAGGACACCGCCCTCACGGCGCTGTTCGGTAACGGTCCGAAGGTGAAGATCGTCGCCGCGCTGCTGGCGGAGAGCGACCGGGACGTGAACGTCACGGACATCGGCGAACTCGCCGGCGTCCACCGGACGACCGTCTACGACCACCTCGAGGACCTCGTGGAGCTAGGCGTCGTCGAGGAGACGCGGACGGTGAGCGGTGCGCAGATGTACCGCATCGACCGTGACAGCACTGTCGCGGAGGACGTCGCCCAACTGGAGTGGGACCTGCTGGACGTGCTGCCCGAGCCCGAGGAGTAGCGACCGGGGGCTGGTCTGTCACTCCTGTCGAGGGAAATCCGTCCCGAACGGGGGCGCTCACTCCCCGGGCAGTATCGGCTCGTCCGTCGCCCCGATACCCCGGTCGTCGTCGTAGAACTGGACGGCCCGGTTCATCGCGACGTGGTCCGAGCGGCCCTCCAGGACTCGTTCGAGGCGGTGGGACGCTTCGAGGTTCCGGCGGACGAGGTGGACGAGCGTCGAGAGCCCGTCGTCGGGGAGGCCGAAGCGGTCGCGGTCGGAGGTGTCGCTCCGACTGTCCCGGTTGTCGTCCGGCCCCCGCCCGGAGATGTCGCCACCCCCCTCCGCCGGCGTCCCCGCGCTGGTGAACAGGAAGTCGATGGCGTCGGTGTGCCACAGGTCGGCCTTCGTGACGCCGCCGTCGGCCCCGAACGCCGCCAGCCCGTACCGGAGGAACGGGCGGGTCTGCTTGTGCCGCCGCGCCTTGTCGTCGTAGACGACCAGCTGGTGGGTCGTCGGGTCGTCGGCCGTGACCCCCACCACGAGGCGGGGCACGCCGTCCGCGAAGACGGCGACGTCCGCCTGGAACGTCTGCTCGCCCATCGCGTCCGAGGCGTCGTACCGGAGGTCGTAGGCGAGGGACTCGCCGTACCGGCACTCGTAGTCGTCGCCGAGTTCGCGCTCCAGAGCCGTACAGAGCGCACCGTAGAGGTCGGTCTCTCCTGGCACGGCTTGGGACGACACCACGACGTGGCAAAGTTATAGACGTGCTACGGACGGCCGGCGAGAAGGCACCGAATCGGTAGACGGGGTCGGTGAGCGGCTACACCCGCTCCAGTATCGTCGCGACGCCCTGCCCGAAGCCGATGCACATCGTCGAGAGTGCCACGTCGTCGCCCGTCCGCTCTAGCTCGTGGACCAGCTTCGTCACCAGCGCCGCGCCGGTCGCGCCCAGCGGGTGGCCGTGGGCGATGGCCCCGCCGTTGACGTTGGTCCGCTCCCACGGCGCGCCCGTCTCCTCTAGCCACGCCAGCACCACGGAGGCGAACGCCTCGTTCACCTCGAACAGGTCCACGTCGGCGACCGTCATCTGCGCCTTCTCTAAGACGCCCTCGGTGGCCGGAATCGGACCGGTGAGCATCATCACCGGGTCCACGCCGACGACCTCGGTCTGCCGGATGGCCGCCATCGGCTCCCAGCCGCGCTCCTCGGCGGCCTCGCGGCTCGTCACGAGCAGCGCGCTCGCGCCATCGACGATGCCCGAGGAGTTGCCGGCGTGGATGACCCCGTCGCCCTCGTCGCGGAAGGCCAGCGGAATGCCCGAGAGGCTCTCGACGGTCGAGTCGGGCCGGGGGTGACCGTCCTCCTCGACCGTGATTGGTTCGCCGTCCAACTCCGTCTCCACGGGCCGTATCTGGGAGTCGTACCGGCCCTCGTCCCACGCCGCCTGCCAGCGCTGCTGGGAGTCGACGGCCAGCTCGTCGAGGTCCGCCCGCGAGAGGTCCCACTCCTCGGCGATGCGCTCGGCGCTCTCGCCCTGGGGTATCAGCTCGTCGAAGTGCTCGAAGTAGGTGGGGCTCATCGAGCCGAGGTCGCTGCCCATCGGCTCGCGGGTCATGTGCTCGACGCCGCCCGCGATGACCACGTCGTGCTGGCCGGCAGCGACGGCCTGGGCCGCGAAGTTGACGGCCTGCTGGCCGGACCCGCACATGCGGTTCAGCTGGACGCCCGGGACGCCATCGCCCCAGCCCGCCACCAGCGGCGCGATGCGCGCGATGTTGCCGCCCTGTTCGTCCTTCGGCGTGACGCAGCCGTATATCACGTCCTCGACGGTGCTCTCGGGGTCGAAGCCGACGCGCTCCTCCAGGGCGAGCAGCGGCTCCGCCGCGAGGTCCTGCGGGTGAGTGTCCCGGAACGCCCCGTCACGGTCGCCGAACGGCGTCCGCACGGCGTCGACGACGACTGGCTCGTGCATGGTCGGCAGTTGGTCCGAGGGGTATTGAGACTTCGGCTGGGATATCGGAACTTCGGCCGGGATGTCGGGAATCCACGGCAGGTCCGTGCGAACGGGACTCGCCTCCTATCCACCCACCGCCCACCGGCCGACCCGACACCGCTAGCTTCATTGTTTAGGCCGGCCTAAACCCAGCCATGGACCGAGAGACGCCCCGCCGGCGGGCGAACGCGTGGGCCGGCGTCTACTGCTGGCTGTTCGACCCCGCTGACGCCAGGACGGACGGCGGCGAGGATTCGGACGGTCGGTGACCGACGCCCGAACGTGGTGACGCCAGCCGATGGCCCTCGCACAGTGACGCCGTCCGGACCCGACAGCTTCGGTCGAACCGGACCCGACAGCTTTGGTCGTCGCGCCCGTACCGACCCACATGAACCGCGGGACGAAGGTCGCACTCGCGACGGGCGCGGGGCTGCTCGGGGCGTGGGTGGCGTGGGGGCTGTGGGCGAAGCGCTCGACCGAGCGCGTGCCCTACGAGACGAGCGAGCGATTCGACGGGGTGGAGCTACGCCGCTACCCCGAGACGGTCCTCGCGGAGACCACCGCTCCCGACGAGCGGACCGCGTTCGGCCGCCTCTACCGCTACATCACGGGCGAGAACGAGGGCGAGGAGTCGGTCGCGATGACCGCGCCCGTCTCGACGCGCGGCGTCGACGCCCCGGTCGCGGCTCCGGTCCGGGGCGGCTCGACCGTGGCGATGACCGCGCCGGTCCGGACCAGCGAGGCGGCCGACGGCGTCACCATGGCGTTCTACCTCCCGGCCGAGTACGACCCCGACGCGGCCCCCGTCCCGACGGACCCGACGGTACGTCTCGTCGTCGAGCCGCCGCGGACGGTCGCCGTCCGGCAGTTCTCGTGGTTCGCCACGGACGACCGGGTCGCGCGCCATCGGAGGGCCCTGCTCGACGCGCTGGCCCGGCGCGGGCTGGAGCCCCAGGAGGACCCGCAGCTACTGCGGTACGACCCGCCGTGGACGCCGCCGTTCCTGCGCACCAACGAGGTGGCGGTCGAGGTCGGCGAGGACTGACCGAGCGCCCACGCTGGCGGTGAAATGCGCCGCCCCAGTGAAGTCGCGCCGTCCGCGTCGCTTCGCGCGATTCCGGTAGCTCAAATCGAGCTTTAACCCAGAGAAAGCTTTAGCTGGGGCGGTCGCCCACGTGGTCACGAGTGATGTCCGGAATGCTGTCGCGGCTCAACGGGCGCTTGTCGCCGCCGGACCCCCGACCCCGGGTGCTCCGGGTCGGCGACGACGACACCGAGGCCGTCCTCGACGCGCTCGGGTCGGACACCACCCGCGCGCTGCTGGCGTCGCTGTACGAGCGACCGGCCGCGCCGTCGGAGGTGGCCGACCGCGTCGGGACGTCCGTCCAGAACGTCCACTACCACGTCGAGAAGCTGGAGGCCGCGGGCCTCGTCGAGCCCGTGGACACCCGCTACTCCGAGAAGGGCAACGAGATGACCATCTACGGGCCGGCGAGCGACCCCATCGTGCTCGTCGGCGACGGGGACCACGAGGACGTCGACGACGTGGTCGCCGCGCTCGCCGGCGCGGTGGGGCTGCTCGCGGTGGCGAGCCTCCTCGTCCAGGTGCTCGTCGAGGGGGTCGTCGCGCGGTTCGGGGCCGAGACCGTCGCCGCGCCGGCCCGCCTCGCGCTCGGCGCGGACGGCGGCCGGGCGGCCGCCGCGGCGGTGCGGTTCGTCGTCCACGGCGTCGAGCCAGGCGTCCTCTTCTTCCTCGTCGGCCTGCTGGCCGGCGCGGCGGGCTACCTCCTCTGGCGGGCGCGGGTCCACGGGCCGTCGTAGTCAAGTAGTCCACGGCGATTGCTTTCGCCGAATGAAGAATCAGTGTTTGCCGCCGCTACTCCGCGACCAGCCGCGACCCCGCAGCCACGCCGAGTCCGCCCACGGCCACGCCAGCGAGGACGAGGAGTGCGGGCTCCGTCGGCAGCGACGGCTCGCCGGGGCTCGTCGCCGTGCCGTTCGTGGCTGCGCGCTCGACCACGAGCGTGGCCACGGCGACGTCGGGGTCGCTCGCGCCCGCGCCGGAGCGAAGCCGGATGTCGTACTCGTCCGGCGGCAGCGGCCCGTCGAGGTCGGCCTCGCTCGTCACGGTCGCCGAGTCCGCGGCGTCGCGCGCGGTCAGCGTGACGCCCTCGCCGCCGGCGCTCGCGCCGTCGAACGTCAGCGGGACCCGGCCGTCGCCGTTCCCGTCGCGGAGCGTCGCCTGGAGGTCGTAGCTGACGTTGCCGCCGGAAACGGTCAACGTCATCGCGTCGCTGTCGTCGAAGCGGACGGCGAAGTCGGTGGTGCCGCCCTCCGGTAGCCGCACGACGGCGGGGTCGAGTCCGGCCTGCGGTCCGGGCGTCGCCGTCGGCGTTGTCCGGTCGGGAGGCGTGGTCGGCTCCTCGACGATGAGCGTCGCGACGCCCGTGTCGACGCCGCCGACGGACAGCGTCATCGGGTACTCCGCCGGTTCGATGGAGTCGCCGACGAACGACTCGTGGGTGACGGTCACCGAGTCGGCGCTGGACGCCGTCGAGAGCGGGGTCGCTTCGAGGCCGGCCAGGCTCAGGTCCAGCAGGACGACGACCCGGCCGTCGCCGTTCCCGTCCTCGACGGTGGCGTTCAGCACGTAGTTGAGGTCCGCCTCGCTACCCAGCGACAGCGTCGCCCGGTCGGTGCCGTCGAGCACGACGGTCAGGGCGACGGTGTCCCCGCGCTCGGCCGTGACGATGGCGTCCTCGAACGTCGCGGTGCCGTTGGATTGGGCGACCGCGGACTGGGCGGGGCCGACGTTCGCGTGCGGTGCAGTCGCCACGCCGTCGGCGGGCGATGCGCTGGAGTCGTCACCGGCCACCGCGCCGGCACCCGCGACCAGCGCCGCACCGACGACGAGGGCGAGGACGGCCGCAGCCCGGCGGCCGGCGGTCATCGTCCCACCGCCCCGCAGGGGCTCGATTGCGGGCGGTGCCGGCCCGTCGGTCGGCTGTTCGGTGGAGGGCTGTGCTGGCTCGCCGGTCGGCCGCCTGGCGGTCGGCCGCCTGGCGGTCGGCCGTTCGTCTCTCGGTCGCGCGAGGGCGACCAGTCGTCGTCTCTCGGGGACATTGCAGGTGGGCAGTCTCGCGGCGGTGACTAAACCCCCGCGTAAGCTTCAAACTGGAGTGAAGCTATCGACGGGGCTCGCCATCCGTCGAGGACCTCGGCACGATTCCCCAATCGCACTTCGCTGTCACTCCGTTGCAGTCTCGGCCGACGTCTCCAGCGCGGGCAGGTCGTACTCGACGCCCGTCAGCTCCGTCGAACGGTCCCAGAGCCGCCGGGCGGTGGCCTCGTCGTACGAGCGGTCGCTGGAGCGCTGGACCTCGGGGTAGCCCCGCATGTTCATGAAGCCGCCGGGGCCGACGTACTCGCCGCCCTCGATGGCGTCGGCCGTGGCGGCGTACAGCATCGGCAGCGCGCCGCGGGCCGCCGACTGGGCGAACAGCGCGTTCGCGACCTTCATCCCGTACAGCCGGAGCGTCGAGCCAGACTGCTCCGGGCCGCGGCGCTGGAGGCCCGTGTCGGCGTAGCCGGGGTGGCAGCCGACGCTGGTCACGTCCGCGCCAGCGGCGTCGAGCCGGCGGTCAAGCTCGTAGGTGAACAGGAGGTTCGCCAGCTTGCTCTGGGCGTACGCGCCCCACTTGTCGTAGCTGGCCTCGCTCTGGAGGTCCTCGAAGTCCACCTCGCCGCGCTCGTGGACGCCGCTGCTCTGGTTGACGACGCGGGTCTCGCCGTCGGTCTCCCGGAGGCGGTCGAGCAGGTGGCCGGTGAGCGCGAAGTGGCCGAGGTGGTTGACCCCGAGCTGGAGCTCGAAGCCGTCCGCGGTCTCCCCGCGCGGGACCGCCATCACGCCAGCGTTGTTGCAGAGGACGTGCAGGTCGTCGTGGTCGGCGGCGAACGACTCGGCGAACGACGCCACCGACGACAGATCCGCGAGGTCGCACTCCGCGACGGCCAGCCGGCCGTCGGGGTCGGTTTCGGCGCGTAGCTCCTCGCGGGCGCGCTCGCCGCGCTCGACGCTCCGGCAGGCCATGACCACGTGCGCACCCGCGTCCGCGAACGCGCGGGTCCCCTCGTAGCCGAGGCCGCTGTTCGCCCCGGTCACGACGATGGTCCGGCCGCTCAGGTCCGGCAGGTCCGCCGTGGTCCACTTGCCGTCGGTCATGCGGCCGGCTACGGAGGGCGGTGATAGAAAGGTGGCGACTTCCCGTCGGACGGTCGTCGCGCTCGGTCACCGTCGCCCGACGGCGGAAGTGCGGCCGGTCCGGGAGCGCTCCCGTCTTCCGGACCCGCTTCCGGGCGGCCGGCCTCCGAGCGTCCGTCGTTACGGCGTGGCCGTCTCGTTCCCTTCAGTGGGTGTCTCCTCGCCCTCGGTGGGTGTCTCCTCGACGCCGTCCTCTTCGGTGGGTGTCTCATCGACGCCATCCTCTTCGGTGGGCGTCTCATCGACGCC
>CAZPIG010000106.1:0-8682 GCA_964586205.1 uncultured Halobacteriales archaeon
ATTCGAGACCGGGGGTGCGTGCGTCGCGTGCGGCGAACCACTCCACGCGGAGTACGAGCACGAGATGGTGTTCGTCAGGTGCTCGGCGTGCCGGACGATGCACGCGATGGGGATGTTCCCACCTGGCGCACTCGCTGGGCGGACCGGCCACGAGGTGCTCGCCGCCTTCGAACGGTGGATGAGGTGCGCGTTCCACCTATCGGTCAACGGCATCTGTTCGACGTGTCGTGGGAGGACCACCGGGACCCTCGTCCGAAATCCCGAAGACGTCCAGATCAAAGTCCCGGTCGACCCGACCGACTTCCCGAGCTTCGATTTGGGCATCAAGTATCAGTGCGAGCGCTGTGACGTCTGGGACTTCGGCAGTGCCGGGGAACACATCCTCGATCACCCGGCCGTCGTCGGATTTCACCGCGACCACGGCGTCGACCCGAACACCGTGCCGTACTGGGAACTCGATTGGGTCGTCACCAACGAGCGGACGACTGTCGTCGCCGAGGACCCCCTTCGGGTCCAGGTGACGGTTCCGCTCGATACCGAGGAACTTCGGGTGACGCTCGACGAGACGTTCGCGGTCCACGACGTCGAACGCGCGCCCGCCGCCTCCTGGTTCGGAGAAACCCGCGACCATCCGTAGAGTCGAGACGTTCGACGTCGGTTCCGTGCAACGGCCGCCAGGGGCGAACGGTCGGTAGTTGTCTCCCCTTCCGCTATCGCGGCGGACGCCGGACGTTCCGAGAAGACCGGTCCACGACAGGAACGTGTCTACCTGTTTCGGCCACTGGACTTCAGTCCGATTCTGGACGTAAATGCAATTCAGCCAATATATTTGGCCTCAGGTGGCGTCGTCTCCAGCAGAGGAACGACGATGTCGACACTATCCCCTCGTCCGTACAGTCCGAAGCGGAGACTTCGTATGCGCGTCGGTATCCCGACCAGGAACATCCCATCGACAGTGGCCGAAACGATGCCCTCGGTGGATTGGCGCGGCAAGAACGGCCTCCGCGTGGACGACGAGGGGCTGGAACCCGATGGTACTGACCCGTTGACGACGAAGAGCCCGGCCGTCGACAGGTCACTCGTCGTCCTCGATCCGGATGCCGCGTCGACCACCCTGCGGGCGACGCTCAAGCACCGCGAGGTGGTCGACGGCGCTCTCCACCTGCTGGTCGTGTTCCCGACCGCGGAGTACGACGCGCGTCGTCGCGCCCGGCTCGAGGCCAGCGTGACCGCTCCCTACACCATCGACCACCTCGAGGCGGAGGCCCGGCGCATCGCCCAGCAGGCCGGTCGCGAGTGGCTCGATCCGGCTGGCGTCGCGTTCGAGCCGATGGGGGCCGTCGGCCGGCTTCGTGACTGCGTGCAGACGGCCGTCGAAGACCGAGGCTCCACGCACGTGTTCGTCGCTGCCGCACGGCGCACGCTCCGGCAACGCCTCCTCGGTGTCGAGGACCGTTCGGCGATGCTCGCCAAAGTCCTGCCCGCGGAGGTCACCGTCGTGCCGGTCGCCGGCGCGCTCGATTCGGCTTCGAAGGCGGTCGATGGAGGGACCAGCCGACCCGGCCGTGGACTCGGAGGCGTCGACGGGAAGTGACGCCGCGAGACGACAGCTGTTTGGCTCGACTTCGGATATCCGAGCGAGGCGTGGCTGTCGAAACACGTCTCTTCGTGAAGGATTCCGCAGGGCGACTCGCGTCGCTCGCGAGAGCGTAGCTCTGGTGACCGTTAGAACACGACACGCTCTGACGACTTGGCCGAAACCGACCCATCTCCGACGACGAAGTGGTCGACGGCCCCTCGCTACGCTTCGGGCAACTCTACTTCCTCGCCGTCGGCGTACACCGTCGGCTCGCGGACGATGCCGTCCAGATGCAGCGGAGCTTCGGTGTCGCCGCCGATGCTCGCGTCGTCGCCGATGGCGACGTGGATGGTCCCCCCGGCCTTCTCGTCGAGCAGCACCGACCCCACCAACTTCGTGACGGCGACGTTCGTCCCGATGCCCAACTCGGCGAGGTTGTACGCCGCGTCGCCCACCTCGTCGGCGGCGGCCTCGACCTGCTCGCGGATGTCGTCGTCCGAGATGCGGGTGACGTAGCCGTCCTCGACCTCGAATTCGAGGGTCTGGCCGGGGTCGAGCAGCCCGTGGGGCATCATCGTCCCGTCGACGACGTAGGTGCCGTCGCCGCTCTCGGGGCTGACGAACACCTCGCCGGCCGGGAGGTTCGACATCTCGCCGGCCTCGTGGACGAGGCCGACGTCGCGCGCCCACCCGCGGTCGCCCGGTTCGACGGTGAGGTCCGTGCCGCGCTCGGTGGTGACGCGGACGGTCTCGGCGTCGGCCACCTGCTCGTACACCGCGTCGCAGGCTTCGCGGATGTCCTCGTAGTCGACGGCCATGCCCGTCAGGAACACCTCCTCGGTGATGCCCGGGAGGGTCGCGACGCGCGCGCCGGCCGCGTTCGCGGCGTCGCGGGCGCGCGTGTGGCTCAGGCTCCTGGTCGTCGGCGCGAGCACCACGTCGGCGGCCTGCATCGCGGCCGCGACGGGGGCCGGCGGCTCGCTGCCGTGCTGGCCGCCCGGCGGGTACTGCGCTATCACGGCGTCGTCGGTCGTCTCGCTCGCGACCTCGTACAGCGCCTCGCCGATGGGGCGGCGCTCGTCGTCGGTGACCACGAGACAGCTCTCGTCGGGCTGGAGGTCCATGCACTGGCGGACGGCCGTCTCGGCCGCGTCGCGGAGGCTCATGACCGGAGTGTCGGGTGTCGGGTAGTTAGGGTTGTCCCATCGTCCGTGGGAGTTTGTGACCGACGACGCTATCCACCGTCGGGTGGGAATGAAAGGGGCCGGGCGCTCGACCCCTCCCGGACGACGTAAGCACCGCAGTGAACGACCGAAGGGAGTGAACGAGGAGCGCAACGAGCGCGCGGCGCGACCGAAGGGAGCGCCGCGTACGCGCGAGCGGCGAACGAAGTGAGCCGTGAGCGTCCCGGAGGGTCGAGCGGCCGGGGGCTTTCGAGGACGCTAGAACGTTTCGTCGAGCCTCAAGGTGTCCTCGAAAGCCCCCGCTCTCTCGGCTCGGGGGACTCGTTGCGCTCCTCGTTCGTTCGCTTCGCTCACTCACTGCGGTGCTTACGTCGTCCGCCTTCGCCGAGAGAGCGGCCCCTTTCAGTCCCACCCGACGGTGGTTGACCGAAACAGTCGAAGCTAGCGGCGGTCGCGCTCCGTACCGAACATCGAACGCACAGTCACGGCTCGAACGCCTGCAGTCGCTCCAGGCGCTCGGCCGGCTCGCCGCTCGCCAGCGCGTCCCGGGCCCGCTCCAAGCCCTCGGCGACAGTCTCCACGTCACCATCGGCGTAGATGCGGACGGCGGCGTTGGCCGCGATGGCGTCGGCCACCGGGCCGTCGCGGTTGCCCGCGAGGACGGCTTCCGTGAGTCGGGCCGATTCTTCTGCCACGTCGTCAACCGCCAGCGCGTCGCGGACGCCGTCGGGCAGGTCCACGTCCACGCGCCGGTCGTCGATAGCGTGGTGGTCGTCGATAGCGGGGCGGTCGTCGAGTTCGTCGCCGTCCCGGCCGTCGGTGACGCCGCCGTCCCACTCCACCACCGCGGGCCGACCCGGCCGCAGGTCGTCGTAGCCCTCCAGGCCCTGGACCATGACGACGCGCTCTACGTCGACGGACTCGCTCTCGCGGAGCGCGCCCGCGACGCGCTCGCCGAACCCCCGGTGGTGGAAGCTGCCCAGGTGGACGTCCGCGCCCGCCGGGTTCGCGAGCGTCTCGACGGTGTTCAGCACCGTCCGGACGCCGACGTCCTCCCGGAGCCCGAGCAGGTCGTCCACGAGGGGGTTGCAGCGGGGCTGGTAGTAGAAGCCGAACCCCGTCGCGTCGACCATCGCGGCGCTCGCCGCGGGCGCGAGGTCCGTCCGGACCCCGAGCGCGTCGAGGACGTGCTTGTAGGTGCAGCCGCGGTCCGCGGGCACCCGGTCGGCGCTGTGAACGACCACCGGCGTGCCCGCCGCCACGGCGACCAGCCCCGCGCCGACGCCGAGGAGCGCGGTCCGGGTCTTGCCGTCGTAGTTGGCCCCGCAGTCCACCGGGTCAGCCGACGGCTCCGCGACCCGGACCGATAGCTCGCGCTGGGCGTCGACCGCGGCCGCCAGCTCCGCGGGGGTGTTGCCCTTCCAGCGGTTCGCGAGGAGGAACGCGCCCCACGTGGCGGCCGGCGGGTCGCCCGCCAGGACCCGCGCGAACGCCTCGCGGGCCTGCGCGGGCGTCATGTCGTCGGCGGACTTCGGGCCGGAGCCGAGCACCTCGCGGAGCAGGCGGCGGAGGGGCCACTCGCCATTGGCATCCTCGACGGTGACGGGCGCGCTGGCGTCCTCGCCAGCACCGTCCTCGCTAGCTCCTTCGGCGTCGCTCACGGCGGCCGGTCCACCTCCCCGTCCGGCGTCTCGGAGTCCGGCCCCTCCGTCGCGCGACCGCCGTCCGCCAGCGCACCGTCGGCCGCCTCGGCGACGGGCCACTCCGTCGCCTCCGCGACGGCCCCGCCTGCGGCAGCCACCCCGG
This sequence comes from uncultured Halobacteriales archaeon, assembly GCA_964586205.1. Taxonomy (GTDB): domain Archaea; phylum Halobacteriota; class Halobacteria; order Halobacteriales; family CAZPIG01; genus CAZPIG01. Next base: position 4,570 of record CAZPIG010000106.1, read on the forward strand.
CCGGCGCGCCGAGTGCGTCCTCGACCCTATCGGCGACCGAGACCACGTCGCCGACCACGGTCACGGCCGGCGGCTCGACGCCGGTCTCGCGGACGCGCTCGACCAGCGCGTCGAGGGTCGCCCGGACGGCGAACTCCCCGGGCAGCGTCGCGCGCTCGACCGTCGCCGCGGGCGTGTCGCCGGCGACGCCGCGCTCGCGGAGCGCAGCCACCACGTCCGGGAGGCCCCCGACGCCCATCAGGACGACCAGCGTCCCGCCGGCCGTAACGCTGTCGGCGAGGGCGTCCCAGTCGAGCGCGCTCGACGCCTTGCCGGCGGCCTCGTGGCCCGTGACCACCGTCACGCTGGAGGCGTGGTCGCGGTGGGTCAGCGGCACGCCCGCGGCCGCGGGGGCCGCCACGGCGCTGGTGACCCCCGGCACGACCTCGAACGGCACGTCGCGGGCGGCGAGGTACTCGGCCTCCTCGCCGCCGCGGCCGAAGACGGTGGGGTCGCCGCCCTTCAGGCGGACGACGGCCCGCTCGCGCCGGGCCTCGCGGACCAGCCGGCGGTTTATCTCCGCCTGGGTCGTCCGCTCGCCGTCCGGGCGCTTGCCGACCGGGACGACGGTGACCGCCTCCGGGATGGCGTCGACGACGCCCTCCCCGACCAGCGAGTCGTGGAGGACGACGTCGGCGCTGTCCAGCAGCCGCTTCGCCGCGACCGTCAGCAGACCGGGGTCGCCCGGGCCCGCGCCGACCACGTACACCGTCCCGGGCCGGGCCGTCTCGGGGACCGTCACGCGCGACCCTCCGCCGGGTTGGCTCGCTGGCTCTCCTCGAGTCCGTTGCTCTCCTCCGATGGGTTCGGTCGCTCCTCGTCCGCCGCGTCGGACCCGGAGCGGGACCGCCGCGCGCGCAGGTAGCGGGCGCGGTACCGGTCGCCAGCGTGGCCGAGTTCGCCGTCGGGGTCCTCGCCCCGCTCCAGCAGTGCGAACTCCCGCGCCGCGGCGAGGACGACCGGACAGGGCTCGCGGCAGGGAATCGTTCCTCCGGTTGCGCCATCTCCGCCGTCGACACCGGGAATCGGTTCGTCGGGGGCCAGCCCCCACCGGCGCTCGCGGACGCAGTTCGAGCAGCAGGCCGCGGCCGCGCACCCCACATCCTCGGCCGAGAGGTCCGTCAGCGGCTCGTACCGCCCGGACTGTCGCTCGGCCGTCGCGCGGAAGTGGGTGACCGCGAGGTCGCCGGCCCGCCCGGCCGCCCAGTCGGCGACCGACGACGGGTAGGCGTGGTCGAGCGCGGCCGCGAGTTCCGGGCCGTCGAGGTCTGGCAGCACCCAACCGTCCGGCAGCGTGCGCTCCGACCGGAGCGGCCGGTAGCGGCCGTCGGCGTCGAACCGCGCGCGGTCCCGGAGCGCCCGCGGACCCGGCAGCCGGGTTAGCCGTCCAACGGCCGTCCCCGCGTCCGCGACGTGGCGCACCTCGTAGCGCCGCTCGACGGCGGGCGTGATGGCATCGACGTGGGGGTCGGCCCCCGACTGGTCGCCGGCAGGCTCCACGGTGGCGGTCACGAGTAGCTCGCCCCACCTCCGGGTCAGACCCTCGTCCAGCGCCGCGCGGCGGGCGCGGGCCGGGAGCGCGTCCGCGCGCTCGACCCAGCGCTGGAGTTCGACGTGGTGGGGAGTGCTGTCGGGCGCGTCCGAACTGGTTCCGCCGTCGGCTTCCGCACCGACGACCTCCGCGCCGGCCTCGACGGCGCGGGCGACCACGAGGTTCGCCATCGAGGGTGCGGTACCGACCGCGCCGGCGTAGCGGACCCGAGTGCTTTCACCGGTATCGTCCACGGCGGCCGGGATGTCCTCGGTCACGTGGCCCGCGTCCGCGACGAACAGCGGCACGACCACGCACTCCGGAGCGGAGAAGTGGTCCCGGAGCCCGCCGACGTGGGGCTCCTCGTCGATGTAGAGCGCGCCCACCTCCGCGAAGCTACCCCGCCGGCGGAGCCGCCGGGCGTGCTCCTTCGCCGACGCCCCGCTCGTGGGGTTGCGGTCCGTGCCGTGGCCGACGACGGCGAGCGCCGCCCGCTCGGGGGCCGCGCAGGCGGCCCGCGCCCGACGCTCGACCACGCCGGTCACCGCCGGGTGCGTGCCGACGGGGTCCGCGTAGCGGACCGTCTCCGGGCCGCCGGGCGGTCGCTCCCCGAGCCGTAGCTCCCGGGGGAACACCTCCTCGACGAAGTAGCCCTCGCTGGTCATCATCGGCACGACGGTGGCGGCGGCGCTCCCGACGGCCGACAGCGCGGCCCGGAGCGGCGATTGGCCCTTCCAGAACGCGGTCCGCACCTCGTCGAAGTGGCCGCGGTCCCGGAGGCGGTCGGCGTGGTCGAGCACCGGCCGGGACGAGCGGGCGTCGGTGTGCGAGCCGTGGGCCACGAGCACGAGCGCCTCGCTTCCGCCGGCCCGTCGCCGGTCACGTCCACCGGCTCGTCGTCGGCCACTGGTGCTTCGCTCGCGCGCACGCGAATCTGTCTGTTCGACTCCCTCCGTGCGTCGCCTCGTCCCCTCCGTGCGTCGTCTCGCCTCCTCCGTGCGTCGCCCCGTCCCGTCCGCGCGTCGTCCGACTCCCGTCGGGCGTCGCGGGTCAGCCATCGGCCGCCTCGTCGGTCCGTCCGTCGTCGTCCGCGCCGTCGCTACGGTCCGCGTCGGTCCCGTCCCCGCGTCGTTCGGAGAGGTAGTCCCAGACCTCCGCGCAGCCGCAGCCGTCGTCGATACCTTCGAGGTGGTCGTCGGGGCGCTCGGAGCCGTCCGACCGCTCGGTTTCCGACTCCTCGACCGTCGAGTCGCTCACGACCACCCTCCGGTCGGCCGCGCCGTCTGTCGTCCGCGTCGCGTCACCATGCCCACCGCCAGGGAGCGGACTGGCTAAACGGTCCGGCAAGCCGCAGGGGCTTCGCCTACTGCGGCGTCGCGTCAAGTGTTACCGCTATCGGTGACGCCAGCCGGCCGCTCGGAGCCGCCGACCCCGGACACTTATGTTCACGGTTCAGCAGTCCGGAAGCTCCGGTCGCAGGTGACGGCAACACCGTCCCCTATCCACGAACTCCGGGGCATGATGCCACGGAGCGGACGTAGAAGGGCGTCGGGACCTACCCCCGGTGCATGGCGACACCGGCTTCGGGGCGGTCCGGTCCCCGCGTGGCTACGGCACCCGCGGCGGCACCGTCGACTGCCCACCGAGGCGAGTCCGGAGGACAGTCATGAACGAGGTCGAGCGCTGGAAGCAGGAGAAGCACCCCCTCGACGTGGTCGAGGACGTCCGGACCTACGCCGAGGAGGGGCTGACGTTCGACGAGATAGAAGCCCGCGCGGGCGAGGGCGAGTGGGAGCGCCTGAAGTGGGCGGGGCTGTACACCCACGGCCACCACCGGGGCTACTTCATGCTCCGGACGAAGGTCCCCGGCGGACGGTTGACCCCGGAGCAGGCCGAGGTCATCGGCGAGGTCGCCGAGGAGTTCGCGACCGCGCCGGACGAGCACGGCGGAGCCGACCAGAACCCCGTCTGGGGCGACGGCTTCCTCGACATCACCACCCGCCAGGACGTCCAGATGCACTGGATCGAGATCGAGGACATCCCCGAGATATGGCGGCGCTACGACGAGGTCGGCCTGACGACGGTCCAGGGCTGCGGCGACGGCGCGCGCAACGTCCTCGGCTGTCCCGCCGCGGGCCTCGACGACCACGAGTGCTTCGACGCCCAGCCCGTGGTGGACGCCGTCTCGGACTACTTCACCGGCAACCGGGAGTACGCGAACCTCCCGCGGAAGTTCAAGATGACCATCACCGGCTGCCGGGAGGACTGCGCCCAGTCGCAGATAAACGACGTGGGACTCACGCCCGCGCGTAAGGAGGTGGACGCCGGTGACGGGGAGGGCGAAACGGACCACTACGGCTTCCACGTCCGCGTGGGCGGCGGCCTCTCCGACGGCCCGCGGATGGCCTCGCCCCTCGACGTGTTCGTGCTGCCGGGCGACGCCGTCGAGTTCTGCCGCGCCGTCGCCCAGACGTTCAAAGAACTGGGTGACCGCAACAACCGCGGCGTCTGCCGGATGCGCTACCTCGTCGAGCAGATGGGCG
>CAZPIG010000107.1:0-8614 GCA_964586205.1 uncultured Halobacteriales archaeon
GCGGTGTGCCATCACGGACCAAAGTCGCTCCGGCGGACAATAAGGTCACCGGCGGTGGAACTTCGACCCCCTCTATCAGCTCCGCCTCACCCCTCCAACTCCGCTATCAGCTCCTCCTCGGTCGCCCGGTCGGGCCCCCACTCGTCCATCGGCGCGTCCGCGCCGCGCCGGTCGGACTCCACGAACTCCTCGACCGACCGGGGAACGGTTTCCTCGACGGGCGTCGACTCCCAGCCCAGCGCCGCGAGCTTCTCGGCGGCCACGACGACGGGGATGGGCGCGTACAGCGGGAAGTCCGTGGGCGCGACGTCGGCCCGCGCCAGCTCGCGGGCGCTGGCGTGGACGCGCTCCACGTCGGTGTCGAGTGCCTCCGCAGCCAGCCCGACCGTCCGGTCGAGCCACGCCGTCTGGCGCTCTGCGGCGTTGTACGCCTCGCCCGGCTCGCCCTCCTCCGCGACGAGCACGAGCGCCCGCGCGAGGTCCGCGACGTAGACGCGGTGGAAGGTGGCCGTCCCGTCGCCGGGCACGAGCACGCGGTCGTGCTCGGCGACGCGGTCGAACCAGTAGTCGTGGCGGCCGGAGTAGTCGTGGGGGCCGTAGACGCAGACCGGGCGGACGGCCATCGCGGCCACGCCGTCGTCGGCCGCGGCGAAGCAGACGCGGTCGCACTCGGCCTTCCGCGGCCCGTAGCTGGCCATCGAGTCGTCCTCGGCCTGCTCGGGCGTACAGTCGTGTAGCGGGTCGCCCTCGCGGGCCGGCAGGCGCATGGGGTTCGCGTACGCGCTCGCGCTGGAGACGTAGACGTACGCGTCCACGTCGGCGAACACCTCCGTGGCGGTCTCGACCTGTCGCGGGTGCAGGCCCACGAAGTCTATCACCACGTCGGGGTCCACCTCGTCCCGCGCCGCCTCGAGGGCGTCGCGGTCGTTGCGGTCGCCGCGGTAGTTCGATACCGACCCCTCGTCGGCGAACGGGTCGGGGTGCTCGCCGCGGGTGAACGTCGTCACGTCGTAGCCGCTCTCGACTAGCTCGTCGACGGTGTGGCGGCCGATGAAGCGGGTGCCGCCGACGGTGAGGGCCGTTGGCATGGGCGGGATTCGGGGGGTGGTGGGATAACCGTGTGGGGATTCGAGGGAATCGACCTCATCGCGGACAGTCATCGAGCGACGAAGGGTGGGCCGACGTGTCGTAGCGAGAAACTGACCGAGGTGTTTATGCCGCGTCGGCCGTTAGCGGCCGGTACGGATGAACCTCGAAGACCGGGGTGACTACGAGTCCGTCGCCGAGGTGCTCGCCCGACTCACCGGAGAGTCCGCCGATGAGTTCCAGTTCGAGGGGGAGATTCCGGACCTGGCGGACGTGGACGAGGAGTGGGTCGACGAGCACTACCGGGAGCTACTCGAGGAGTAACCGTTCTCGATCCCGTGCCAGCGCTCGAACCGGCCGAGCAATCGGTCCGCGTTCCGGAGGAGGAACTGCTCGCAGAACGAGATAGCGTTTCGGAGCGTCACGTCGGGGAACTCCCAGACGCGCGTGACGCGCTGGCCCTCGAAGTAGACGTCCATGTGGAGCCCTTCCTCGGTGACGTCGTGACCCATCGGATTGGCGGGTTCGTGGTCGAATCGGGCGACCTGCGCCCACTCCGGGTCCGCCAGTACGTCGTCGGGTGCGTTCAGATTGTACTCCAACTGGACGACGAACCGTTCGGGGACGCCGTCGTGGATCCGGAAGGAGCGACGGATCCGGGCGTACGGCCATTCGACCCAGATCGGCTCTATCGTTCGGCCGCGCCTCGTCATTATCGACTACTAGCTCGGAATAGTGTAAGAATGCTCGCATCCTGGGTCCGGGCAAGGGGGACGCCGGCGCGCTCTCCCGACGCTCCCTCCACCTACTCCACCAGCTCCCCGGCCACCCGCTTCGCTTCTCGGACCCGCGCCGGCACGCCCAGCCGCGCCGTGTAGTTGGTCACCAGCCGTACGCCGTCGGGCAGCGAGAGGTCGTCCAGCGCGCGCCACGACCGGTCGTAGGCGGGGATGACCTCGGGGAGCCGCTGGACGCCGAGGACCGACGGCTCCGTGCCCAGCACCCGCTCGAACTCCGTCGCCGCGACGTCGCCGAGGTCGTCGTCGTCCAGTTCGAGCACCTCGGGGTCGGTCATGCCGCCGAGGAAGCAGGTGTAGAGGTCGTCGCGGCCGAACGCGGGGCCGTTCCACGTCACCCCGCGCGTGCGGAGCGGCTCGTCGCGGCGCACCTGGTAGCCGAGGCCGCGGCGGTCGTCGTCGGCCCGCAGGAACACGAGCGCGACGGAGTTGTACGAGAGCGACCGCAGTTTCGGCGCGGCGTCGGGCGCGACCGGCTCCAGGACATCGGCGGCCGCCCCCGCGGGGGCGGTGACGACCACCTCGTCGACGGCGACGGTGTCGCTATCCGTCGCGTCGCCGCCTGCCGTGCCGCTGCTCCCATCGCTCCCGCCGCCGACCGATAGCTCGTAGCCGTCGCCGGTCTCCCCCGCGGTCCCCACCTCCCGCACCCCCTCCACGGGCGCGTTGAGGCGCACCTTGTCGTCGTGGGCCTCGTACAGCGCCTCGCAGAGCCGCTGGTTCCCGTCCTCGAAGGTGACCGCCGGCGGCGTCTCGCCGTCGCCGAGCAGCCGCGAGGCCGCGGCCCGGAGCAGCGACCCCGACCGCTCCTCCAGCCGCAGCAGCGGCGCGAGCGCGTGCTCGGCCGGCATCTCCGCGGGGTCCGAGCCGTACGTCCCGCCGAACAGCGGGCCGGCGACGTTCCGGTAGGCCTCGTCACCCAGCTTCCGCGCGAAGGCCTCGGCGGCCGTCTCCGCCGGGTCGATGGGGTCGGTCAGCGGCTCGGCCAGCAGCCGGAGCTTCCCGCGAACGGACAGCAGGTCCGTCCGCAGGAACGCCCCGACCGACCGTGGCACCGTCCGGAGGTCGCCGCCGGCGTAGACGTACAGCGGCAGGTCGTCGGCGGCCTCGACCACCTCGTCGCGGAGTCCGAGGGCCCCGACCAGCTCCGCGACGCCGGGCGTCAGGCGCACCCGCTGGGGCCCGTACTCCACGACCGTGCCGTCGATGCGCTCCGAGCGGACGACGCCGCCGGGGCGGTCGGCAGCCTCGAATGTCACCACGTCCGCGCCGCGCTCGGCGAGGTGGTGGGTGAGCGCGAGCCCAGTCACGCCCGCGCCGACGACGCCGATTCGCGGGCCGTCGCGGTCGGTCATCGGACGCTCCATCTCCGGGCGTCCCTCATGAGGCTATCCCTTGAACGGGGCGTTCAGGCAGACCGCGCCCTCGGCGTCGCGGCACTGGCACTGCCGGAAGTTGTAGTACGCGGGGTCGAAGCCGCCGACGAACGGCTCGACGAGGTCGGCCAGCACCTCCACGAAGCGGTCGTCGTCGTGGGGGACCGGCACCCGGTAGAGGTCGACGCCCACCGCGTCGGCCTCCTCGCGGAGCTCGTCGTCCAGCTCCGCCAGCGTCTCGCTCTGCTCGTGCATGAAGCTCACCGGCTCGACGACCACGCGCTCGGCGTCGACCGTCTCGACGACCGCCTCGACCTCCGGCTCGGTCCACGGGACGCCCCGGTTCTCGTGGTTCTGGTAGCCAAGCTCGTAGTCCTCGACGCCGAGCATCCGGGCCGCCACCTCGCAGTACTCCCGGACGTAGATATCGTACCGGCTGCCCTCCTCGAGGTAGTGCTTCGGCGTGCCGTGGGCGGAGAACACCAGCGTCGTCCCCGGGTCGGACAGGTCGACGCCCTCGGCGTCCACGAAGCGCTTCACGTTGTCCGCCCGGAGGCGGTTGTACGCGGGGTGCTTGTGCCAGCCCGATATCTCGTGCAGCGGCACCGACCAGCCGCGCTCGTCGACCGCCTCGCGGAGCTCCGCCAGCGCGGCGACGTTCGTCGAGGGCCCGCAGAGGGGGTACACCGGCAGCCCGACCAGCCGGTCGACGCCGTCGTCGCGGGCCGCATCGACCGCGTCCGCGACGAACGGCTCGGTGAACTGCATCCCGACGTACGTCTCGGCGTCGTAGCCGCGGTCGTCGAGCGCGTCGGCCAGCGCGGCCGCCTGCCCCTTCGCCTGGGGGTTCAGCGGCGAGCCGCCTATCTCCTCGTACTCCTCTATCAGCCCGGGCGCACGGCGCTCGGCGAGTTCGCGTGAGCGCTCGCGGGCCGCCTCCTCGGAGTCGTACTCCTCTAAGTCGGCGTTGTTGAGGAAGATGCGCTCGAGGTAGTCCACGACGTTCTCGCGGGTGGGGTCGGCGGGCTCCCCGAAGTTGAGGAGGGCGATGCCGGTCGTCATGCGGCCGGCTTGGGACCCCGGTGCGGAATATGTATCGGTTCCGGCCGGTGCGAGAACTACCCTCCGGGAGCGCCCCGGCGGCGAGGTGACAGTCGCGACGCGGGCTCCGGGACGGCCGGGGCCTCGGCGACCGAATCGGCCATCACGTATAACCGTTCCCGCGCGTCTACCCAGAACGAACGTGACAGGGGCCGACGAGTCGGCCGGGGACGACGCCGCAGGTGCGGCGGACGCGACGTCGCCGGTAGCGTCCGCCGCGGCGCACGCCCGTAGCGACGCCACGGCCGCCGCGGCGGACCTCTGCACCCTGCTGGCCGACGAGCGGACCCGGAGCGTGCTGGCGGTGATGGCCGACGAGCCGCTCTCGGTCAAGGAGGTCGCGGAGCGCTCGGACGCCTCGACCGCGACCGTCTACCGCCGCGTCGATGACCTCCTCGACCACGACGTGCTCGCCGAGGAGACGCACGTCGACGGCGAGGGCAACCACTACACGGTCTACCGGAGCAAGGTCGAGCGCGTCGTCGTCGAGGTCGACCCCGGCGAGGGCCGCGTGACCGCGGACCTGACCTACCGCGACGCGGCCGACCAGTTCGTCCGCCTGTGGGAGGGTCTCGTCGGATGACTGTCCGCACCCCCGCCGACGGAGCCGCGTGGGGACTCCCGGTCCCGCGAGGCGAGGGGAGATGTCGATGGTGACGGCCATGCCGATGGTGACGGCCGCGCACGCCGTCGCGACGGCGCTCGACCTCGTCGCGCTCGCACTCGCGCTCGCGCTCTCGACCGTCAGCTTCCGGGCCTACCGGCGGACCGCGACCGCGCGGTACCGCGAGGCCTGTCTCGGCTTCCTCCTCGTGACGGCGGGGCTGGTGGCCGAGACGGTCCTGCTCCGGCTCGGCGACCTCCCGCTGCCCACGGTCCACGCCGTCGAGGCGCTGCTGTTCGCGCTCGGCCTCGGGGCCCTCTATCTATCGCTGCGGTGATTCGAGTGGCGTCGGCGCTTGTTCCCCGCTCCCGAGCGTCGAGAGCGGCCCTCGCCCTTCAAGTAGAATCCACCCCATCGTCCTGGTGGGGTCGGCTCCCGTGCGGTTTCCTTGGCATGGACTGTCGGGGGCGGCCCCACGCGGTATCGTCCCCATAGCCGACGGTCAGCGACAGCGGAGTGTAGCCTCGACCGACGATAGCGTAACTTCGGCCGACGACAGCAGAGTGTAGCCACGACCGACGACAGCGTCGCCCCGGCCGACGATAGCGCACCCCGTGACGACCGTCCACCGTACAGCTACAGTCCGTCGGCGCAGATGGCCACGAAGTTCCGGAGTATCCGCAGGCCGGCCGCGCCGCTCTTCTCGGGGTGGAACTGGGTTCCCATCACGGTCCCGCGCTCGTCGGCGACGACGGCGGCGAACTCGACGCCGTAGTCGGTCGTGGCGACCACGGTCGCCGGGTCGTCCGGGTCTGCGTAGTAGGAGTGGACGAAGTAGACGTGCTCGCCGTCGACGCCGTCGACCAGCGGGTGCTCGCGGGTCACGTCGACGGTGTTCCAGCCCATGTGCGGGACCGGCCGGTCGCCCTCGAACCGTCGGTTCCGGCCCGGGACGAGGTCCAGCCCGCGGACCTCGCCCTCGCCGGCGCGCTCGGCCTCCTCGCTGGTCGACAGCAGCATCTGCATCCCGAGGCAGATGCCGAGCACCGGCGTGCCGTCGGCGGCCGCTTCGAGGAGGGGCTCCCGGTAGGGGCCGGCGTTCTCGACGCCCTCGCGGAACGCGCCGACGCCGGGCAGGACGACGCCGTCGTGGTCGGCGAGCGCGTCGGCGTCGTCGGTCACCGCGGGCGACGCGCCCGCGCGCTCCAGCCCGCGGGTGACGCTCCGGAGGTTCCCGAGGCCGTAGTCCACGACGGCGACGCTGGCGGCCGAATCGTCGGGCGCGTCGGTCCTCGCGTCGTCAGTTGCTCGGGTATCGTGGTGCTGGCTCACGGCCCTCCCGAGGGGTCGGCGGGACAAGTGGCTTTGGCTCGGGGCGAACCTTCGGCGGTGGGGACGGTGGTCGCGCGAGCGGAGACGACGGCGCACGGACCGTCGCCCGCCAACGCTTATGCCGCTCGCAACCGTAGCTCCCACTGTCACAGCCGGTAGTGACGACCGACGCGAGAGGTGATGCCAATGTCAATGCGACGCAATCCCTTCGAGGAGTTCGAACGGCTACTGGACCGCATGAGTCGCCAGCTCGAGGAGGGCGGCGGCGACTGGTCGTCGCTGATGTCCCCGTCGGAGGTGTCGGTCGACGTCGCCGAGCGGTCCGGGGAGTACGTGGTGACCGCCGACCTCCCGGGCTTCGAGAAGGACGACATCGACCTGCGACTCTCTGACCACACGCTCCACCTCGAGGCCGAGCGCGCCGAGAGCCGCGAGGAGGAGTCGGGGACCTACATCCGCAAGGAGCGCCGCCACGAGTCGGTCAGCCGGTCCGTGCGCATTCCGGAGCCCGTCGACGAGGACGGCGTCTCCGCCAGCTTCCAGAACGGCGTCCTCACCGTGACACTGCCGAAGCTCGAGCCGGGCGAGGGCTCGGAGCGCATCGACATCTCCTGAACGACCCCTCTCTCCGGACCGGCTCCCCGCCTTCGTTCGTCGTTCCCCAAAGAGCACCGGTGACTCCACCCGCCCCGACGACGATCGGGGCGACTATTCTGGGACCGCAACTGACTCGGTGTCCCCCACCGGAGACTCCACCATGACGCTCCAGCCAGGCGACCCCGCGCCCGCGGTCGAGGCGAAGAACCAGGACGGCGAGACCGTATCGCTCGACTTCGAGGAGCCGACGGTCCTCTACTTCTACCCGAAGGACGACACCGCCGGCTGCACCGTCGAGGCGAACCAGTTCCAGCGCGAGCTGGACGCCTACCGCGACGCCGGCGTGGCGGTCTACGGCGTCTCGGTGGACGACGTCGACAGCCACGCCGACTTCGCGGCCGACCAGGGACTCACGTTCGACCTGCTCGCCGACCCCGACGGCGAGGTCGTCGAGGCCTTCGACGTCGAGACCCGGCGGGGTGTCGCCATGCGGACCACCTTCGTCCTCGCCGACGGCGAGGTCCGGGCCGTCTACGAGGGCGTCGACCCCGACGGCCACGCCCGCGACGTCCTGGGGGAGATGCTCGACAGCGGCCTCGTCGCCCTGGAGTGATAGCGCGCACGCGTCGGTAGGATCAATCGTCGGACCCGGTGGTGGGGGTCCTGTCGTCGCCCTCGTCCGCACCGCCTTCGGCCTCGTCCGCACCGCCTTCGGCCTCGTCCGCACCGCCGTCAGCCACGCTTGCGTCGCCGCCTGCCTCGTCCGCGCCGCCATCGGCCTCGACGGGGCGCTCGTCCCTGTCGTGGGCGTCGTCGGGCGACTCGTCGACCTCGTCCGCGGACCCGGCCATCGTTCCGCCGTCCGCCGGTGCGGCCGTCTTCTCGTCGATGACGTCGATGGCGATGCCGCGCGCGCTGGCGTCGGTGTCGCCGAAGCCCGCGCTGAGGATGCGCGTCAGGGCGTCCTCGACGCGCTCGTCGGTCTCCTCGATGCGGTCGGACTCCACCTCGATGACGAATCCCGTGGTGATGTTGGGGGCCGTCGGCAGGAACAGCACCTCGCGGCCGTCGTCGGTCGTCTTGCCAGTCTTGAACGCCGTCATCCGGATGCCGTTCCACGTCTCCAGCTTCACGGGGGTCTGTAGCTCCTCGGTCCCCGACAGCGCCGTCTCGACGGCCATCTTCGAGGCGTTGTACACCACGCGCAGCCCCGGCAGCCGGTTCACCAGGTCGTCGATGGTCTCCTCGACGAGCGTCCCGAGCGCGGTCCGCATGAGGTAGCCGATGGAGAGGACGACAACCCCGAGGACGACCAGCGTCAGCAGCACGCGGACGACGAGGGCGGCTATCAATCCGAAGTCGCCGCCGCCGAAGAACTGGGGTTCGACGAGCCACGCGACGAGTCCGAGCGCGGCGAGGCGGCTGAACAGCCAGAACACGACCCAGATGGTCAGCGCGATGGGGAGGAGGACGACGAGGCCGCTGGCGACGTCTCGCTTCCACGTCGGCATCGATGTGTTCCCTTCCTTGTCGGGGCAGGGATAATAGCCCTTGTCCCCGGCGTGACGAGGAGTGTCAACGTTAGCTCCGACATGGGCGTGAAACCACCGTCGGGCGGGACTGAAAGGGGCCGGTCGCTGGACGAAGCCCGGCGACGCAAGCACCGCAACGAGGGAGCGAAGCGACCGAGTGAGGAGCGCAGCGAGCCGCGCGAGTCCAGC